>CAZPYG010000076.1:0-25017 GCA_964590465.1 uncultured bacterium
ATCAACCCCTTTGGCGAAGCCTACGCCATTCTGGCTAAGACCATGAGCGAAGAACGGTTGCGGCAGGTGGCCGAGGTGATTGCCGCCAAACGGGTTAGCCTATCGGTGGAAGAAGCCCGAGAACTGGCCAAACGGGCCTTACGGTTCAAACAGGAGAAGGGCCGACTGCCCTCCCTCACCGCCCCCGACCCGTGGGAAAAACGCATGGCAGAAGGGATCGCCTTCATGCAACGTAAGGTGAAAGAAGAGAACGATGGCTAAGTACACCACCGACGAAGATTTAGAACTACTCGCCGAATTGGGAGTAGACACAGCCCCCACCAAAACCGCCCAGCGAACCCCCAGAGAAGAGCGCATTATCGCCGGGTTTGAAGAAATCGAGCGCTTCGTAGAGGAACAGGGCCACCTGCCCCAGCATGGCGAAGACCGAGACATCTTCGAGCGGCTCTACGCCGTGCGCCTGGATCGCCTGCGGGAATCGGAAGAATGTCGTGAACTCCTGAAGCCGCTCGACTCACGGGGCCTGCTGGATGCCGTCGCTGATGCCGCCCTGCCCCCCGACGAAGACCTGGATGATGCCGCCCTGCTGGCCGAACTGGGTCTTGACGCCACCGCCGAGAGCGATGTTACCCAGCTCACCCATGTGCGTAGCTTGCGCGACAAACGTCGTTCGCGTCAGGAAATCAAAGCCGCTGAAGAAATCGCCCAGCGCACCCCCTGTGAGGACTTCAAGCAGTTCAAGCCCATCTTCAAGCAGGTTCAGCAGGACTTACAGACTGGCGCACGGCAAACCCTGAAATACCAGGACAATGCCGCCATCAACCAGGGTGACCTGTTCATCCTCGATGGCCAAAAGGTGCTGGTGGCCGATAGGGGTGAACCGTTTATCAGCGACTATGGGCGTCAGGACCGCAGGCTGCGGGTGATTTATGACAACGGCACCGAGAGCGATCTGCTGCTGCGCTCTCTCCAGCGGGCCTTGAACAAAGACAAGGCCAGCCGCCGCATCACCAACCCTGATCTCGGCCCCCTGTTTTCCCAGGATGAAGACGAGGACGATGTACAAACCGGCTACATTTACGTGCTGAGGAGCCAGTCAGACGATCCCTTCATTGCCCAGCATCGGGACATCATTCACAAGATTGGTGTTACCGGCGGCGATGTCAAAAAGCGGGTGGCCAACGCCAAGAAAGACCCGACCTACCTGCTGGCGGATGTAGACATTGTTGCCACCTTCAAGCTGGCTAATATCAACCGGACCAAACTTGAAGCCCTCCTGCACAAGTTTTTCGACTCAGCTCGACTAAATGTGGAGCTGCAGGACCGCTTCGGTATCCCCGTGCAGCCCAAGGAATGGTTTTTCGTTCCGCTAAAGGCGATTGAGGAGGCAATTGAAAAAATTCAGGCGGGCAGCCTTCATCAATTTCAATATGATCCGGAAACAGCTAGTCTAAAGCAAACATGATGCTGTTCTAGGGAAATAACTGTTACAAAGACAATGATTAAGGCATGATCAGCCCTCCGGTGCATTAGCGGGGTCGGCTTTCCCATCCCCCCATACTTCTCCCAGATGTTAGGAAATCTGGATATTTTCCAGGACAACGCCGATGGCCATGCTATCGATTAAGAAGACGTTAAGATGTGCGTCCCCCGAGGCTTGTGCATTGAGGGTTGACGTTAGCGAGGTGAAACAATGGCAAAGGTTGCTACCCATGACACGATGGGGGTACTGGCGCAGATGGCGATTGCAAAGTATCTCAAACAGACCGTCTCCTACGAGGAGGGTGTTCTGGCCGATACTGATCCAGAAGACCTGCACCAGATGCGGGTCGGTCTGCGGCGATTGCGCACGGCTCTGCAGGTTTTTGACATCGCCGTGAAGCTGCCCAACGCCGGGCGGGAACCTAAGGTGGCCAGCATCGCCCGTCGTTTGGGAGAACTGCGGGACCTGGACGTGATTGCCGACATCTTGCGGAAGCGTTACGCCCCCGACCTGCCTGACCCCGAACATTTAATGCTGGAGAAAGTGCTCAGTTACCTCCATGAGCAACGCCAGTCTGTGTTCAAGCAGGTGAAAAAGCTCCTGAAGGGCAAAAAATATCAGCAAATGAAGCGGTCCCTCAAGGCCTGGACTGCCGAACCGACTTACCAAGAGATGGCACAAATGCCTGCGGCGATGCTGATTCCGGATCTGGTGGGTCCCCTGGTGAGTCGGCTGTGGCTACATCCAGGTTTTTTGGTGGGAGCCAAGTTTAATCCCAAGGGCATTAAAGCCAATACCCGACTCACCGTTGCTGCTACAGAACAACTGATCTCAGAACAGGGACCTCTACTACACAGTTTGCGGAAGCAGGTGAAGCGGGTCCGTTATCAGCTCAAGCTGGTTTCCGACCTGTATGGAGCCACGTTAGATGACGACATCGACCGTCTCAGCGATATGCAGGAAACCCTGGGCAATTTGCAAGACAGCACCGTATTGGAAGCATTCATTACCGGGGTGGTGCCCGAGTCAAAAACTCAAATGCCGACCCTGTTTGCGCTACTGGCAGATAGTCGCCATCGAGCCTGGAAGCAGTGGCAAACCCATCAGACCCACTACCTTGATCCCAATCATCGTCAGCAGCTGCGGTTAAAACTGACGCAACCCGCAGCCCCTGGCCCTGCACCAAAGGCCGAAACCCAGACTGAGCAAAAAACCTCTACTGGAATAGACCCTAAAGCCAAGTCCACGAAAACCGGTCAGGCCAAAAAGACTTCCCGCCGGAAGAAAAGCACCGATGCCTGAGGCATAGCAGCAACCGGGCAAGACACGCCTGAGGGGAATTAATCCGTCATTAACATCAGCATCGAATTCCCCTTCTTGCTCCACCCCTTCCAGCCGCCCCCACGCTCCCCAGCTTCCTCCCCAGCTCACCCCTCACCCCGGTTGCCCCAGGGTGGTGATATAAATAACGGCCTCATCTGGAGGAATGCCCAGCACCTCATTTACCTGGTCATCAAAAAATCCGCCAATGCCGCTGACTCCAAGGTTTAGTCGAATCGCGGCCAGGTTGAGCCGTTGGCCCAGGTGTCCGGCATCCATATGTAAATAGCGGTACACCCGGTCGCCGTAGGCATCTATAGCCGTAGCCAAATCGGCGGTGTGGAATAGGACCGCTGCCGCATCGCGCCCCAGCTCTTGACCCAGGCATAGATAATGCAGCTCTCGCCGAAAATTCTTGAACCGTACCTGGCGCAGCTCCTGGCTTTTGGGGGCGTAGTAGTAACAACCTTCGTCCAGGCCATCCACCCCCAACACCACTAAAAACGTTTGCAATAGATTTAAATCGAAATAGTCAGGATCGGGGTCTAATCCCTGGTCTGCATAATGGCGAGCCTGGTAGGTAAAGTCCAGCAGCAGCTGCAAATCTTCAAAAGCTATGGAGCCACCGCTGTAGCTGCGAGTTGAACGACGTTTGAGGATGGTCGTTTCCATGGCATTGAGGCCATCGCCCCAGGCCAGGGGAGGCGTTTCCATAGAAACTTTTAGACAAAAGGGAAAGTTGTACTTGTCTTCCAGGGAGTTCAGGGAAGTGGCCGGTTCAGAAACCGGGGGGGCCACCGTGGCGGAATCGGTGCTATTGCCCCGGGCCAAATCGGGATGGCGCGTCTTCCAGGGGGGCGGTGTCTCCGTAGCGGAAATTTCGGTGGCCTGGTGGAAGTAGCTCAAGAGCTGCCCCTCCGGTACTGGGGGAAAGTCAGTCTCAGCCCCGGAGGGAAAAATGGCGTTGTAGTGGGAAAGATTTTGCTCTACGGCTAACAAATCTGCCATGGGCAAAACCGCCAGGACTCCTTCATTTTCCGGTTGCAGGTAAAGGAGTTCGGCCATCTCCCGGTCTGCAAAGCTGCCAATCAGGTGGGGCCGAAAATCAGCCAGGGCGCTGGCCAACTCAATGTTTCCCAACAAGTGCCCCGTATCCAGAAAAATCCGCCGGTAGGCCCGGTCCTGGTAGCGCCAGGCCGACCGGTAAAATACCCCTGTAACCACCAGGGCCAGCTGGGTATTTGCCAGAGAAGGATGCCAGAAACAGGCACTTTGTAAGGCCTGCCAGCAGTGGTCATCCCAGTAGCGCAGCAGACCGTGGGTTCTGGCCTGGTAGTTGTAAAGCCCCGCCGGTAACAGGTGGGTACCCCGGGAGATCAAATACAGCTCAGCCGGATACAGCCCTCCAGCGGAGGGAGCGGCCCGCAGGTAAAAGGTTTGCCCCGTGGCGGTGGGAAATTTTGCGGTCAGGCCGTAAGCATTAATCAACAGGCGAGACAGGCGCATCCACCAAAAAACGTCGAGATCATCTCTGGCTTCAGGTAAAGATTCCAGGTAGGGCTTGAGGTTGACCTCATGACCGATCTGATAGGTCTTAAACGGCACTGGCTGTCGAGAAAAGTCAGGGGTTTGGGCCTTGGCCGCCAGGGTAGCCGGGTCGTATTTAGTACGGCTGTGGTAGTGCTGGGCAATGGAGACCTGAGCTTCGGGCATGAGACCGGTTATAGAGCTATATGATTTGTACATCTTGCTTATTTGTACATCTTGCCATCCGGTTCGACAGGCTGTCAGGGAAGGGTGCATCCCGACTTTGCACTCCCTCACCCTAAATCCCTCTCCCAGAGCGGGAGAGGGACTTTGATCCGGCTCCCCTTCTCCCATTTTGGGAGAAGGGGTAGGGGGATGAGGGCAGACTTGCAAAAGTGGGATGCACTCGTCAGGGAATGGGGCAAGTTTACCGGGGAAAAATCTGAAAAGAAGATTAACCCTTCTTCATGACGAAACGTAAAGCCTTACAGTGTTTTCTCGATGGGAGTTGAGTAGAGATACTCACCTAGCTGGGGTGTGCAAACGTTGCAATGCAGCAATTAAACAGGGATGTTTTGCTAGAGGCTTACGAACAGGGGCGCAGAGACTTTCGGAGAGTAGCCGCGATCGCCATCAATCTGTTTGAAGCCGACCTGCGCTGGGTTGATCTCAGCGGCAGTTGTCTGGATCAACTCTACATGCCCTATGGCAACCTCAGTATGGCTAAGCTGCAGAACATTTCCCTGGCGCAGGCCCAGCTTGCGGACAGCATTTTATATCGTGCAGACCTGACTGCGGCCCATTTAAAGGGGGTGAATTTAAGTCGGGCCGATCTGCGCAATACCCATCTTAAGGGGGCACAGCTGGACAACTCTGACCTGAGCGGGGCAAACCTTAGCGGTGCCGACCTGACGGGGGCCAGCCTGGAAGGCTGCAAACTAATTGGGGCCCGCCTGGAGGGGACAATTTTGCAAGACACTAACCTCAGCCGCTGCAACCTGTTTCGTGCTATTGGGGTTGAGTTAAGCGGCTGCTATTGTGATTCCGGCACTATTTTGCCCAACGGCTATCACTACGGTCTGTAGGGAAATGTCCACCGCCCCTGCCCAAACCCTTGGAAGTATCAGGTATCCTAAGCATATTCCAATCAATTACTTGTCTGATGAGGCAGTTTCCGATCCGGCCCCTGGCATCTGTTCCCCGCCCCCTACTGGTCCTGTCGCTGATGTTGCTCAGCGGTGGAGGTGTTTGGGGGCCAGGGAAAGGTGCAGCGGCGGCCCAGGCGACCCCAGGGTTGTCATCCCCAGGGGAACAGCCCACCCTGGTGGCCCAATCGGTAACGCCGGTTGATGCCGCCGAATTAGAGCGCCTGCAGCGGGAAGCCGACCTGGCCTTTAACCGGGCCACTACCCTGTTCTTTGTGCTGCTGGGTACCCTGGTGCTGCTGCTGGGGGTGGGTATTGTCATGCTGTGGCTGATGCGACGCTCGGTCATCCAAGAGGTTTCTGAGGTTGTTCGGCACCAGCTCAACGACATTACCGACCTGGAAACCAAGATTCAGTCGGCCACCCGGGACCTGGACTACATCCTCAGTCAGGCCAACGAAAAATCCTCGGAAATTAACAACCGCACCAACCGCTTTCAGGAAGAAGCCGTTACCAAAAAGCAGGTGCTCAACCGCCTGGTGGATGATCTGGCTGAGTTTAAAGCCCGCACCCTGAACGATTGGCAGTCTACCCTGGCGAACCTGCAGGTGAAGCTGGAGTCAGTGGAGGCGGATTTTGTTGGGCACCTTTCCGGTCTGCGGCAAACCGCCGATGAACAGGTCACCACCCTGCGTAAAGAAACTCAACTGCAGCGGGATTCGGTCTTTCGAGTTTTAGAAGAAAACCAGAGCGGCTTCCTGCGGGATGTGAACCGCATCAAAAGCGATGTGGACGTGCAGCAGGATACGGTCAAACAAAAGCTGGACCATGCCGAGGCTGGCTTTACCGATCGCCTGACTCGGCTCACCACCGGAGTTGAAGAAGAGCGGGATCGGGTGCTCGGCGTGCTGGCGGATTTGCGCAGCCAACTCAATCCCCATCTGGACCTGCTCAAATCCCAGGCCAGTGAGCAGATTGAGCGGCAAACTGAAACCATCACCGCCGACCTGGACCGCCAGCGCCAGCTCAGCCTGGAAGGTCTGCGGGGGCAAACTGAAGAAATCCGCGGGCACCTCGACGAACTGCAGGCCAGCGCCTACGGCCACAAAGACCTGGCTATTCAAAACATCGAACGGTCCATTGATGAGTTCACCCAACGGTTTGCTAATCTGCGTACCGAGGTAGAAGCCCAGCGCACCCGCATTCTGCAGGAACTGCGCCAGTCCGCTGACAGTTTTTACGGCCAGTTCGATGGCCTGAAGGAAGACATCAACCAGCGCCAGGAAGCCCTCCTGCAAGATCTGCGCCGGGCGGCCGACGATGCCCTGGAGCGCTTTGCCACTGTCCGCACCGAGGTGGACAGCCGCCAGCGGGGCAGCCTGGAGGAAATGCAGCAGATTACCCACCAGTTTCAAGATCAGTTGACCCAGTTGGCGGCTGAATCGGAAACCCAAAAGTCTTCGATGCTGGAGGATCTGGAGGCCACCGCGAATGCCTTCAGTCAGCAGGTACGTATTCTCCAGGACAATCTGGGCGAGCAGCAAACCCAGGTATTGGATGGGGTCCGGGCCATGGAGACGGCCTTTACCGAACAGTTGGGGCAGGTCCGCGACGTGGTATTTAACAAGCGCGATCTCATCCTCGATAAAATTGGTACCTTCGACAGCCGCCTGACTGAAAACCTGGCCGCTGTGGAAACGGACATTGGCGAACGCCAGCAGCAGATGCGGGCCCGGCTAGAATCTCTTCTATCGGAAATGAGCGAGCAGTTTTTGCAGCTGCAGAGCGATATCGAAGCCGGGCGGGAAACCTCCCTGGGTAACCTGGCTGACCTGCAGCAGAGCTACCGGGTGCGGCTTGAAGCCATCCAGGCCGAAGCCCAGCACCAGAAGGGCGAAATCATGCAGCGGCTGGGGGAAGTGACTCCCCAGTACCTGGCCGATTCCTTCATGAGCGAAGCCCGGCAGCAGTTTGAAACCATTCAAGACAAACTGGCGCGGCTGGAAAATAATCGGCCTCAGCTGTTCCTCACCGCCGACGAATACATTCAAGCCGGGGACCGTTACCTGGCGGAGGGCGACTACGAACTGGCCATCAACGAGTACGACAAAGCCCTGGAAATTCAGCCCATCAATACCCAGGTCTGGTTTGCTCGGGCTAAGGCCCAGCAGGAGTTAGATCAGCTTGAGGCGGCGATTAACTCCCTCGACCATCTGCTGGAACTGGAACCCCGCCACGGCGTTGCTCTCTATCAAAAGGGGCTGCTGCTGCGGGAACTACGCCAGCATGAAGAAGCCCTGACCGTGTTTGATCGCACCCTCGAAATTGAACCCGAAAACGCCAAAGCCTGGCTCAACCGGGGCATGGTGCTGAGCCGCCTGAAGCGTCGGGAAGACGCCATCGAAGCCTTCAACAAAGCCCTGGAAATTAATCCCGAGTACCACGAAGCCTGGGTGAATCGAGGGGTATCCTACGGGATTTTGCAGCAGCATGATGAAGCCTTCGAGTCTTTCGACAAGGCGGTAGCGCTGCAGGCCAACGATGCCATTGCCTGGCTTAACCGGGGGCTTTCCCTGATTGAACTGGAACGCTACGAAGATGCCCTGGCTTCCTTTGACAAAGCCACCCGGTTTAATCCCGATGCTCCCAAGACCTGGGATAACCGTGGACTGGCCCTGGTCAAACTGGGTCGTGACGAAGATGCCATCAAGAGCTTCGACAAGGCCATCGCCATTGACCCCGACTACGCTAAGGCCCATTACAACAAAGCCCTCTGCTACGCCCTGCAGCGGGAGTTTGACATGGCCCTGGAAACCCTGCAGCAGGCGGTGCGCCTCGACCCCGACTACAAAGAAGAAGCCCGTACCGAACCCGCCTTCGACGAGCTCTGGAGCGACAACTGGTTCCGGGAGCTGGTGGAGAAGTAAGGCAATCCGCTCTCCGGCAACTGCTGCGATGGCTGATTCTGATTCTGATTGGTCAACCTTCCTGGCTTATCTGCGGATGCTCAGCCAAAATGGGGGCGGCGGGTGACTTCCCATGTTCCAACTCCCTGGGGGTGCCGTAGGATAAGACAGCACACTACAATCAACACCCATGGATAAAGCAGCCCAACTCATCCGCATGGCTGAGGACGAACTGACTGAATACAGCACCGATGCGCGCAAAATTGAGAAGCTGCGGCGCAAATTCAGCTTTGCAGTGCCTTATCCAGAGCAAAAGACTGTGCGTGAGGCAGTGGCGGCATCAATGCCCCAGGGCTTTATCGCAAAGCTGGTAGAAGAAAATCGTCAAACAGTAGCTCTACCCTTTTGGGGCATTGGGGGCCTGGGCCTGCTGCTGGGGATTTCCTGGAAACAACCGCTGGATCTTCTTTTTACAGGGGTTGGCTTCTATTTAGCGTTTCAAATCCAAAAATGGGGATGGCAGCTCCAGGCCCAGCGCCTGGTCATTACCACCCTGGATGCCATTGAAGCTGACGTTAAAGCTGACAGAGCCGAAACATCTGCAAAGTAGCCTATCAGGAGGATGATTTAAAGCCCGGCTCTCTGACTCAAATACATCGCCCGCAGCACCAGCGCCGGATCAACCCAGTTGCCCTGATATTTTAGACCCCAGTGCAGATGGGGTCCTGTCGTGCGTCCGGTCATGCCAACTCGACCAATCCGGGATCCGGCATTCACCTGTTGCCCTTTCCGCAGCATGATGCCCCCGTCCCGGTCAACCAAGAAGGCCCCATTTCCGTCCTCTTCTACATGGCCATGCATGTGACAGTAAATGTGGGTCCATTCCCCTGACTGGATAGCAATAGAAGTTCCGCAGGCTCCCTCATCTTCAACCCAGAGGACACTGCCCGCCCACCAGTTGCGAATGTAGCTGCCATTGGGAGCAGCCAGGTCAAGACCATAGTGGAACCGACGACTACCGCTGTAGGGATCGCTGCGATAACCAAAGGGAGAGGTGTAGGTTTGGAAATTTTCTACCGGAAAGGAAGCCCGAGTCCACAACGTTGCGGAATTCGTACCAATGAGTTCCTGGGCTTTGACCGATGCGTTGTCGCCATCCAGGGTCACAGAGGCCCACAGGGAAACGCCGAACAGGGCAGCTAGGGTTATAGCGCTTGCCCGACGGCCCAAGCCAGGTTTCGTAAAACGATTTTTGGGCACTCGCCGGAGCTTAAAGTGCGAAGACAGCGCAGAACCGCTGCGAAATTGCCAAATCATAGACAAAAACGCCAGTAGCGAGGAGCTTATATCGCCCATTAGCTTATCCCAATTCTTGAAATTGAGATTGTTTTTTTCCTAATGTTTTCTGTAGTGCCAACCACAGTATCGCTGAAAGCTTTATTGCAGCTACCTTTGCTCGGGTATAACGGTCTTTGGATCTGGCTCGGACTGCCATGTAATATGGGCAGGCAAAGTAGGGTTTGCTGACCAGGATTTATGGCAACATCATCTGACACCAATCCTTTCATGGGCGTCTGGCAACGCCGCTGGATTCAGTTTGAGGGAAGCGAAAAAGAGAGTACCCAGCGGGTTTGGTGGATTCAGGCTGAATCGACCTTTGCGGATGTGCGCAGTGCCCCGTTTGGTGGTCCGCTCACTGCAGAGCAGTATCAGACCATGACCTGGCGGCAGCGCTTCGATGTTGACTTGCTTGGGTTCGCTGGCCATTTTACCTGGAGTGCATCCAGCGGAACCCAGGGTATCTGCACCTGGCACCATGCTATCGCCATAACTCCCCGGTCTCGACCCGATAGCAGTACCTTCCAATGGATTAGCCCCCACGACTTTCTGGAACAGGGAATTTGTGAAGATGAGCAGGGGCACCATCGTGGCTTTTTGGAACACTGGCATCGCATTTACGATGGCACCGTTACCGTTTATCACCTCAGACAATCGCCTTACCAGGGTCAAGCCCTAGTCGGTGACTCCTGGGCGGTCATGGTTTACAAGCAACCAGAAACCCCCCTTCCATGCGGCAAACCCCACTCCATCGGCGAAAATTTTTCTGCCAGCGCCTGGCAAAAGGGTTCCGGTAACTGGCAGCTAGAATTTGGCAGTCATACCTTCTCGGGTAACCACCCCATCTGGACCCCAAAGGACTGGATAGCCAGTGCTTCCCAGGGAACATGGCAACGCCAGACTGCATAAACCTCACCTTCCTCTAGGAGTACTCCAAGCAAATAATTATCCAGTGGCCAATAAAGATGTTTCGACTCCGCTTCGTTGCTCCTCTGGAGCCGCTGCGCGTTGGCGTAGCCTGTCTGAAAGACAAACAACATGACTGGTGTGTCATTCCGACCAACGGGAGGAATCTCGATTGGATAACTTTTTAGTTGGAATATTCTAGGAGACCGTCCCTCTAGTAAACCGTCGCCGGGGGCGGTAATCGGGTCAAGGAAGAGGCTCATGGAAAAATGTCAGTAGGATACGCCCCGGTAGCGACGCACTGGCCCCGTTGTCTGATCAATTTTTTCGGCACTAGTCAGGGTCGAGGGTTGTTTCCTCCGGGCCGGATCCACTTCTTCCCGGGGTTGAATTTCAGCCTTGAGGTTGTTGTGATTAAGGGCCCGTAGACCGGACGCAACCCAGTCCAGGTCATTCAATATAGCCGTAGCCTTTGAAGGTGAGCCTTCGGCTAACATTTCTGCATTGGTTTGGGGGGGGGCTTCAGAGGCCCTGATTGGTTCAGGCTTAGTCATTGGCCTAGGGGGTTTCTGGGAAAATCCCTGGGGGCTAAGTTGACGCCGTACGTTGAGCAACACGGTTAATAAAGCCCGTTCATCCAGAAAGGATTCATCCACAGTCGATAAAATTTCTTTGAGACTGGCAACAGCGTTGCTCATTAAGGTGTCCCGGTCAAACCCATTAAAAAAGCCTGCAGCCCCTTGCTTTGTGGCCCATCGACATTCGGTTTCGGCAAGGGTTTGAGAGGGGGAACGGGTCAAAAATACCGTGATCTGTGGGAAACTCTCCCGGCACCAACGACAGAACTCGTAGGGGTTAAGACCAGGGGTTTCAGTGCTGAGAATGATGATATCGGGGAGAGTCAAACCAGCCGCAGAAATTTGGGTCAGGCAATCAGATAAGTCAGAAGTGGCAGATTCGAGAATTGCAGAGATATTCTGGGACTTCAACAAAGCTTGCCAGATCAATCCCTGTAGACGGTTGGGCTGGACTACGAATGCCAGCTTCTGCGGTAGATCCACGATTAATACCCCCTTCGATTTACGTCTGCTATGCATCGCGGCCTCAGGCGTGACCCATATTGAGACAAACTTTACTGTTGTTTGTTCATCCAAAAATGATAAATGCGCTACACAAATCTTCAAGCAAACCTTGTCCAGGTCCAGAAGTGGAGTTTTGTCTTAGAAGCAACTACAGATCTCGAGCTGGGACCTGGTACAGCTCAACCTAAAACCTGCTTTACGAAGTTCCAGTTTTCACCCTAAAAGTAGACCCACCGGGGTAGTTCGTCAAACGTGTCTTCTTAACGGGTGCTTAATGTCGCCCCATCACCAACGTCGAGGTTTAGCCTCCGCAGCTTCAAATAAGCTGTCCCCGTTTCTTTATTCATGCATTCTTTGCTCTATATCAATGTGACCTTATCAATGTCATATTGACTGACCTGTTCCCTGGGGGGGCAGCCACCGTTTTCTCCAACGCGATGTGGGTTTCAGGTTAGCTGTTTTCTGCTCCTGTTGGCGTCGGTTGCGGATCCCATCGGCGTTATCTTTCAGGTCAGGATCACGGTAAGGCACGGCAGCATTGGTGGCTAAATGCTCTTGTTCTTGGGCCGAGAGGGGAGATAAGTGAGCCGATTGCCACTGAGCTAAAGTCCCCGGCCACCGTCGACCGCTGGCGGCAATGGGACCAATGTGTAAACCCGCTAATTTGAAGGCTGCCCTTGCGGCAGCGGCGCAAGAATAAGTCGCCAACCGGCCCTCAGATCCCAGGCATTGAGCCACCAGCCCAATAAACTCCACCGTCCATAACTCAGGGCAGTGGGGCGGCGAGAACGGGTCGAAGAAAATTACATCAGCCTGGAAGTTTTCGGCCACCAGATGCTGAATGTGCTGGCGAGCATCCCCGATTAAAAGTCTGGCCTGCAGATGGGGAGTCTCAATGTTGCCCTGGTCTGCCAGGGTGGCAAGGAGATTTTGCACAGTTTCCGGCCAGCCCTGGGTCCAGTTTTCGGCAATGGCCTGCTGGGGCACCCTGGGGTCCAGTTCTAAGCCCACCAGCGTCACCCGGCAATGGGGATTCACCTGCTGAATCGTGGTCAGGGCGGCGGCGGTGTTGTAGCCCAGCCCGTAGCACACATCCAGAATCGTCAGGCGGTCCTGTTGGGCTAAGATGACCAGATCCGTCGCCTCGACATAGGTGGTCAACGCTTCAGCGTAGGCCCCCTCTCGACTGTGGAACCATTCGCCAAAAGCTTCGGAAAACAGGGTGAATGAGCCATCGGCGGTGGGTTCAGGGGTAAGGGCTCCGGTGGGAAAATTCATCGTAAATTGTCAATGATCTCGATTAATCCTATAAGGGATTTTGACCCTTGAGGATGCCGTTTTAAGCAAGAATAGTGACATAAGAAACGTTCAAGTTGCTAAACTCAAGGGGACTGGTTAACTTTTATTGCAAGTTGGCCCCTGTCGTAGGGCAAGATTCAAGGCAGCGTTGCTCCTGGGTTGAGCCCGGTCAACGTCCCCCGTTAACAGGAGATATTATGGTTGCCGCAGCACCTGACATTAAGCAAAACCGGCTGACGATGGAGGTTAACCCCATCGCCGAAGACACCACCACCATTCGCTCCCTGGACTGGGACCGGGACCGATTCGACATTGAGTTTGGCCTACAGAATGGCACCACCTATAACTCGTTTATTATTCGCGGCGAAAAAACAGCCCTGGTGGATACGTCCCACGGCAAGTTCAAGGAGCTGTACCTGAAGACCCTGACCGGGGAAATTGATCCGAAGACTATCGACTACATCGTCATCAGCCACACCGAGCCAGACCACAGCGGATTGGTTCCCGACGTGCTGGAACTGGCCCCCCAAGCAACGGTGGTAGGGGCAAAAGTGGCCATTGCTTTCCTCGAAGACCTGGTCCACCGACCCTTTGAACGGCAAATCGTCAAAAACGGCGACCAGCTCGACCTGGGCCAGGGCCATGTGCTGGAGTTTGTTAACGCCCCCAACCTGCACTGGCCCGACACCATCTTTACCTACGACCACAAGACCGGCGTGCTCTTCACCTGCGACGCCTTCGGCCTGCACTTCTGCAGCGATGCCACCTACGACGACGACCTGGAAGTGATCTCCCCCGACTTCCGCTTCTACTACGAGTGTTTGATGGCCCCCAACGCCCGCTCGGTGCTCTCCGCCATGAAGCGCATGGACAAACTGCCCGAGGTGCAGATGGTGGCCACCGGCCATGGTCCCCTGCTGCGCTACAACGTGACGGAGCTGACGGAACGCTACCGCACCTGGAGCCAGGAGAAGGCTACGGCAGAAACCCTGGTGGCGGTGTTTTACGTGTCGGATTATGGGTTTAGCGATCGCATCTCCCAGGCCATTGCCCACGGCATTACCAAAACCAACGTGGCGGTGGAAATGATGGACATGCGCTCCGCCGACCCCCACGACGTGACTGAACTGGTGAGTCGGGCTAAGGGCCTGGTGATTGGCATGCCCCCCTCCTCCGGCGTCGGTGCCAAGGAAACCCAGGCCACCCTGGGCACCATCCTGGCCGCCGTCAACGGTAAGCAGACCATCGGCCTGTTCGAGTCCTACGGCGGCGACGACGAACCCATCGACACCCTCTCCACCAAGTTCCAGGACCTGGAGCTAACCAAAGTCTTCGACCCCATTCGCATCAAGTCCTTCCCCACGGAAGCCACCTACCAGTACTGCGAAGAGGCCGGCACCGACCTGGGCCAGACCCTGGCGCAAAAGGGCAAAATCAAAAAGCTGAAAGCCCTCGATGCCGATCTAGAAAAGGCCCTGGGCCGCATCAGCAGCGGGCTGTACATCATCACCGCCCGGAAAGGGGAGGTCAGCAGCGCCATGCTCGCCTCCTGGGTGAACCAGGCCAGCTTCCAGCCCCTGGGCTTCACCGTGGCCGTGGCTAAGGACCGGGCGATTGAATCCCTGATGCAGGTGGGCGACCAGTTTGTGCTGAACATCCTGGAAGAAGGCAAGCACCTGCCCCTGATGAAGCACTTCCTGAAGCGCTTTGCCCCTGGTGCCGACCGTTTTGCTGGCGTCCGCACCCGCCCCGCCACCAACGGTTCCCCCCTGTTAGCCGATGCCCTGGCCTACCTGGAGTGCCAAGTTACCAGCCGCATGGAAGTCAGCGACCACTGGATTGTGTATTGCACCGTTCAGGATGGGAAAGTGTCTGATCCCGATGGAATGACGGCAGTGCATCACCGGAAGGTGGGGAATTACTATTAGGGCATAATGGAGCAAATGTAGGATGGGCAAAGGGCCTGAGCCCGTGCCCATCATGACCGAATCTTTCCTGATGATGGGCCCGCTTCGCTTTACCTATCCTACAGCGCTAGCCTATGGGCTACCGTGATGGACTGGCTGCCCCTTTGTTATGAGTAACCTTACTTTGGAATAATCTGGACGACTAGCGCTTGTGAATATTGGAATAGTGAGCCTGCGTCCTTGTTCTCCAAAAGGATAGGCAAGGTCAACCTATCCATGTGTATGGGGCATCCCAAAAGATGCGAGTTCTCCTGCGGTACTGGTGACCGCATACCGTCCAAGCTTAGACCGCTGGCAACAAGACTTTAAAACCCGCAAACCATGAATATCAAGACACAAACTAAACTCATTCGCCAGGGTGACTATGTAGCAGAAATTGAAGTAAACCTTGCCTATACCGACCATGATTGGTCGCCCTATCTATCCTTACAAGAAGCCCAAAAACTTGACCGTCTGCGCCTCGCACTACAGCGTGGAGATCTAACAACCGCGACAAACATGGCACGTATCTATCATTTAACCCCGGTTGCTTCTTGAACAAGAACGCCATTAGCGGAATCTTACCGAATTAAAGTAGTTCAGGTCTGACAATCTGCCGAGATCGGTTTCCTTGATCCTCTAAACTTGCTTTGAGAACAATCCATCCCGACGTCCTCCACCTGTTGTTGCCATGTCACCCTCCAACCCTCGCGATGTTCAAATTTATCAAATCGCTGCTGGCACTACGGTGATGCGGTGCCGCAGTTTTAACCGCCTGCGGTTTGAGATTGAGTACGCCCGGGAGCGGGGCACGACTGCCAACAGCTATCTGATTCAGGGAGACCGCACGGCACTGATTGACCCACCAGGGGAATCCTTCAGCGAGATGTTTTTGACGGCCCTGGAGCGGCATATTGACCTGTACCAGCTGAATTTCATTGTGCTGGGGCACATTAACCCAAACCGGGTAGCGACGTTGAAGATCTTACTACAACGGCTGCCTGAGGTGACGGTGGTGTGCTCTAACCCGGCGGCACTGGCGCTGAAGGATCTGCTGCCGGATATTTCGCCCCGAGTGCGGGTGGTGCGCAGTGGGGATGATTCCCTGGATTTAGGCCAGGGCCATGTCCTGCAGTTTGGCCCCATTCCAACGCCGCGCTATCCGGGGGGCCTGGCCACCTTTGACCCCTATTCCCAAATTCTTTACTCCGACAAGTTTTTTGGGGCGCACCTCTGCGGTGATGCGGTGTTTGATGTGGCCGGATGGAACGACCTGCTGGAGGACCGCCGCTATTACTTCGACTGTCTGTTTTCCTCCAGTATCCGCCAGACCCTGGCGGCGCTGGACCGCATGGAAGCGTTCCCCTATCGGATGATTGCTCCGGGCCACGGGCCGGTGGTGCAGTACAGCGCCAAGGAGCTATTCCTCAGCTATCGCCAGTGGGCCCAGGCCCAGAAGTCCCAGGATCTTTCCGTGGCGCTGATTTATGCGTCGGCCTACGGCAACACGGCCACCATTGCCCAGGCGTTGGCCAGGGGCATCGGTAAATCCGGGGTATCCGTAGAATCCATCAACGCGGAGCATACGGATCCCGATGACATCAAGGCGGCCGTGGAGAAATCCGCTGGGTTCCTGATTGGCTCTCCCACCCTCGGCGGCCATGCCCCGACCCAAATTCAGACGGCCCTGGGGATTGTCCTCTCCACCGCATCGAAAACTCAGCCTGCCGGGGTGTTTGGCTCCTTCGGCTGGAGCGGAGAGGCCATCGACCTGCTGGAGGGCAAGCTCAAGGACGGGGGCTACTCCCTGGCGTTTGAGCCGATTCGAGTCAAGTTCAAGCCCACGGATGTCACCCTCAAGTACTGTGAAGAGTTAGGAACGGACTTTGCCCAGTCCCTGAAGAAAGCCAGGAAAGCCAAGCAGCCCCGCACTCCCGCATCTTCTGTAGAGCAGGCGGTGGGGCGAATTGTCGGTTCCCTCAGCATCGTCACCGCCACCCAGGGGGAGGTATCCAGCGCCATGCTGGCCTCCTGGGTGTCCCAGGCGTCCTTTACGCCGCCGGGATTTACCGTGGCCATAGCGAAGGATCGGGCGATTGAGTCGCTGATGTATCCCGGCAATCCCTTTGTGCTGAATCTGCTGTCGGAAGGCAAGCATATCGGCCTGATGAAGCATTTCCTGAAGCCCTTCGGCCCAGGGGAGGATCGGTTCGAGGGGGTGGACACCGAGACGGCGGAGAATGGCGCGCCGATTCTAAAGGATGCCATCGCCTACCTGGAATGCACCGTCGGCAAGCGCATGGAGTGCGGCGACCACTGGCTGGTCTACGCTACCGTCGATACCGGGCAGGTGCTTGACGGCGACGCCAAAACCGCCGTTCACCACCGCAAAACCGGCACACACTATTAAGCTCCGTGAACGACTGGCCCTGAATTGGCCTTGAAATTCGTGAATGTGCTACCAGTAGGAATACTGCTGAATGTCTGTGCTGCAGACCTGGAGTACATTTCAGCCAATTCATATTTCTTTGAATTCATGCCAGTTGTTACTTACTGCTCCTACCGTTCTCCCAGCCTTCAGTCCATTCACCCACTGATTGCCGAGGGTCTTAAACAGGTCCAACACCATAGACAGGCCAGGATCATTAGCCTCAGCTTTAATATCCTCGAAGTTGACCCTCTGCTGGCCCTGGCCGAACTCAGCCCCAGTCGGGAACGACACCTCTATTTGGAACATGGAGCCACCAAAGATGCCGTAGCCGCCTTTGGTACCGCTTTATTCTTCCAGGCCACTGGCATAGACCGCTTCAACCAGATCCGTCAGTTCATTCAGCAGTGGGCTCCTAAAATTCAGGTCTACGACGCGGCCAGTGGTGCAGAATCTCTCGATGCTGCTCCTCCCCGATTTTTTTGCAGCTTCTCCTTTTTCCCGCAGGGGACGGGATCGGGCATGGACTTTCCCACCGCCAGCGCCATGCTGCCCGAGTGGCAGATTAACCGGCATCAGTCAGAATGCACCCTGACGGCGAACCTGTTGCTGACCTCCGAGACCTCTCTCGCTGAACTGCTAGATACCCTGGAAGCCCGCCTGGAGGCCATCGAACGGCTGCATCAAAAAAGTTGGAGCCCCCCCAACGACTACTGCCCTCGCCTGAGCCTGCTGCAGCCCTCCCACCTGGCCGGGCATCAGTTCAAGACCTCCGTTGCCGCTGCCATCCAACACATTTCCCGCCGTCATCTCCAAAAAGTAGTGCTGGCCCATGCCTTCGACCTGGTGCGCCAAGAACCCTTCCAGACCCTGCAGTCTTTAATGGAATTACGACAGCGCCACCCCGACTGCTATGTGTTCTCCATCAATAACCGGCAGGGAAAAACCTTCATCGGTGCCAGTCCCGAGCGTTTGCTGAGCCTCTACCGGGGGCAGCTGATCACCGATGCCCTGGCCGGGTCTGCCCCCAGGGGGCGCAATTCCACAGACGATCGACAACTTGCCCTGAGGCTACTCAATAGCCGCAAAGAACAGGGAGAGCACCGCATGGTGGTGGATTTCTTAGCCTCTCAACTGGAGGGGTTAGGATTGCAACCTCAATACCCCAAAAGCCCCAGTCTGCTGAGGCTGTCGAATATTCAACATCTCCATACCCCGATCCAGGCAATGGTTTCGGGGACAACCCATCCCCTGCACATGGTCGAAGCGCTGCACCCGACTCCAGCGGTGGCTGGCGTTCCCACCCAGGAAGCCTTTGAGCAAATCCACGCCTACGAGCAGTTCGACCGGGGGCTGTACGCCGCTCCCCTGGGCTGGGTGGATACGGAGGGTAACAGCGAATTTATCGTCGGCATCCGGTCGGCGTTGATTGATGACAACTGGGCCAGACTCTACGCGGGCGCAGGCATCGTGGCCGGGTCCGACCCCGAGCGGGAGTGGGCTGAGATCAATCTCAAGTTCCGGGCTCTGAGTGAGGCTCTGGTATGAGTGTCTGGACTTGCTTATGGTATGGTCATAGACCCTGCTCAAATCATTAGTCATTTCGGTGGGCAGTGCCCACCCTACGGGCTTTTAGGATGGCAGGGAATTGTCTCTGCCATCCCCTCTTGGGAGGGGCAGGGGTGGGTTAATCGATAACCTTTTAAAGACCTTCATGCCTCTCGACTTTCGCAACACCAACAGCCTGTGGGCCTCGGTCCTGGTGGAAACCCTGGTGCGTCTGGGGCTGAAGACAGCGGTGGTGTCTCCCGGATCCCGCTCTACCCCATTGACCCTGGCCCTGGCCAATCATCCTGAGGTGGATGCGGTGCCGGTGCTGGACGAGCGCTCTGCGGCTTTTTTCGGGCTGGGGGTGGCAAAACGCACGGGATTGCCCGTAGTGCTGGTCTGCACCTCGGGGACGGCTGGAGCCAACTATTATCCCGCCGTGATTGAAGCCCGTGAGAGTCGAGTGCCCCTGCTGGTGCTGACGGCAGATCGTCCGCCAGAACTGCGGGACTGTGCCTCAGGCCAGACCATTGACCAGCAGAAGCTGTTTGGGGATTTTCCGAAGGGGTATGCAGAACTGGCCATTCCCCTGCCTGACCTGGGGATGTTGAGGTACCTGCGGCAGACCATTGCCCAGGCCTGGTATCGAGCTTTATCTCCCACGGCAGGGCCAGTTCACCTCAACTGCCCCTTTCGAGACCCGCTCCCGCCCCTACCGGATGGCTCGGTATCGCATCTGGAGGGATTGCTGAATGAATCGTTTTTCTTGGGTATCCATCCCAAACTACCCGGTACGCAAACAATCGCATCCTCAGAGTCAATAGAGCCTGTTCAACACCTCTGGGCCGATTGCGACCGGGGATTGATTGTCGCGGGTCCGGCTCAACCGACAGATCCGGCAGCCTATTGTCAGGCCGTCGCAGAACTCTCCCGTCACCTCAACTGGCCCGTTTTAGCCGAAGGTTTGTCGCCCCTGCGTAACCATGCTGAGCTGATTCCGAACCTGGTCAGCACCTACGACGCCATCCTGCGGCAACCCCAATGGTGTGAAGACTTAGCTGCCGACCAGGTGATCCAAATTGGGCCATTGCCCACCAGTAAAGTGCTGCGTCAGTGGCTCGACCAGACCAACCCCCAACGGTGGGTGCTGGATGCGGGCGTTTCCAATCTCGATCCGCTCCATGGTTCTACAACCCATTTGCCCTTCTCAGTTGAACAACTCGCACCATCCCTGGCGGAAGCTCAGCCATCGCCATCGGCCTACCTGGAAACCTGGCTATCCCTGGAGCAGAAAGTCCGGCACCATCTGGATTCGGCGTTTTCCGAAATGGAGGACATCTGCGATAGCAAAGTGCCCTGGATGATGGCCCAACACCTTCCCCCAGTAACCCCTGTGATGATTGCCAATAGCCTGCCCATTCGCGATGTGGAATGGTTCTGGCCACTGGGAAATCGCCACATTCGTCCCTTCTGCAATCGAGGGGCGAACGGTATCGATGGGACCCTGTCCACTGCTCTGGGCATTGCCCACCAGGGACCGCCCACGGTGCTACTGACCGGAGACCTGGCCCTGCTTCACGATACTAACGGTTGGCTCAGCGTGCCCCGGCTCCAGGGGCATCTCACCGTCATTCTGATCAACAACCACGGCGGCGGCATTTTCGAAATGCTGCCGGTGGCCAAGTTCGACCCGCCCTTTGAGGAGTTTTTCGCCACACCCCAAACCGTGGACTTCAACCACCTCTGCGCCGCCTACGGGGTGAACTACGAACGGGTGAAAAGCTGGAAGCAACTCCAGGCCTGTCTCAGCTTTCTGCCGCAGGGGGGGGTGAGGGTGCTGGAGGTGAGGTGCGATGGCCAGGGTGGGCCAGTCTCTGAGTCTCGCAAACACACCCACCGGCTGCGGCAAGACCTTCTAACCCTCAAAAGTACAGGGAAATAACAGCACTAAAATAAAGCCTAACTCTATTCCACAAAAGACGAGCATGCCATCTCCCCTGCCGGGCATGGACCCCTATCTAGAGCAACCGGCCTTCTGGCCATCGTTTCACAGTCGTTTCATGGTGGCCCTGGCAGATAGGATTGAAGCCGTCATTCCCGTTTCATCTGATTAAGCCTTTGGGCGGCACCAGAGACGGACCAGCCGTAAGTCAGGCAAGCCCTAAAGGAAAGACTGCAGCAGCCGAATCATGGCCGTAACGGAAGTCAAAGAGGCGGTTTCATTCGGGGTGTGATAATCCGTTGGGGGAAATTGCAGGGTCGTGCCGCCAGAGGCGTTTGGTGGGTTTTAATACATTTTCTGAGATTATTGATTTTCTAAAAAATCGCGAAAATTTGTCCAGGTCGTCTCGTTAGGTCGGTCATCATCCAAAGACGGCGGCTCCTGGTAAAAGGAAAATTCCCCAGCGATCTGGCTGCGCAGGGGTTCAGGTAACTGTTGCCATTCATTCAGGCGAGTGCTGGCCGCATGAAAGATTAGTTCACCAGGACGGTTCCCCATCTTCATCCAGGGCAGCCAGGGGGAAACCCGGCTCCAGGAAACGGCAATTTCATCAACATCCTGATTTGGTGAGGCGAGTAACTCAGACCGACGGACGGCAAAGTTAAACATTTCCATGGCGTGGTACTGTCCGCCCACATACTCCTGATAGTCGCCACCCAAAGGATTGGCATAAAACAGAGGAAGAGTGACGGTCAGAAATAGAGTGTCCGTATCGCCAAAGCTTTGAAATTGTAGCCGTTGCCCTGTTGTATCGGCCCACATGGGCGAGGTATTGACCGGGTCGTTGGCGACCGGCAAAACGGTATTGGTTTCGCCCGTCCAGGGATTTTCCCAGGTTTCCAGCAGTGCATTGGTTTCGGGATCGAGATAAACCATGACCTCGCGGCTTACCTGGCGAAATCCCGGCGAACCTGTTTCCGAAGTCAGGGAATTACAGGCACGGACGCTCATGCCCTGCACGTTGAACACATGACGATCCGGTACGCCCGGTTGTCGGCTGTAAACTACTCCCTGCCAGGCAAAGTAAACCGTTTTGCCGTCTTCAACGGAACATAAGAGCTGGCGGAAACCTTGCAGGGCATCCTCAGGATTGTCGAGGTCAAGGCGATGCGTAGAGGAGGCGTCGGCTGGGGCTGGGGGGACTTCCTGGGCTAATGCTGCCATGGGGGCTGCCTGAAGCTGTAAGGTCGTGAGAGCTGCCGCCATGATCCCGAATGAAGCCAGTTTCAAAGGATAAACCTCCTGCCCGATCAAGGGTACTATTCGCTGTCTACGATAGCGAGTGCTTCATTCTACCGAACTCCACCAGGGAAAATACCGCCAAACGGTCATCCCGTCCCCGCAGCTGACGTAACCCCAGGGGCCTGATCCTGCTTTGGTCAACCAAGTGCTCTGCGGTGGTCGCACTCAGTAGCAGCGGCAATTTCTCCACTTTAGTTAGGGCTTCCAGCCGTGATGCCACATTCACCGTATCGCCAATGACGGTGAACTCCAGGCGGGAGCCTTGGCCAACACAGCCAGCCACTACGGTCCCAGAATGGAGACCAATGCCCATGGCCAGGGAACTCACCTGGGAGACATCCCGAAGAATTTCCAGGGCAGCTTGCAGCGCCCTTTCGCCATGGTCCGGTAAGGGGTCAGGGGCGCCAAATACCGCCAGCATGCCATCGCCCATGAATTTATTCACCCAACCGCCGTGGGCTTCCACAATGGTTGATTGAAAACTCTGCAGTCGGTTGAGGAACTGCAGCACCTCCCCTGGGGCAAGGTGCTCTGCGAAATGGGTAAAACCTCGCAGGTCGGTCACCATAATGGTCACATTACACAGGCGGGGCTGCTGCAACAGCTCCAGCGGCGTTTCAAAGGCGGCTGCCACCACCGGTTTGGGCAGAAACCGTTCCATCATCATTCGCCCCGCCTCGTTTTGGATTTGGCGACGGACGATGTCGGCCATCCAGCGGGCGATAAAGCCCGTACCAAAGATGGTGAAGGCGGCGAAGAGCGCGATCTCAATATCCAGCCCAAACAGTGCGGCACCATAGCCAAAGTTGGCCAGGGCCACTGCTGTGGTCAACGTGACTGACCGGCGCCTTAACCGCATGCCTCCCGAGACCGCCAGCAAACAGCAAAACGCGGTGATGTTGGTCAGTATCATCGGCTGGGTCTGCCCCAGAATGGGATGAATGTTGGCAATAAAGCTGCCCAGCAGTACCCCGTCGAACAGAGGAATAGCCACCTGCAGTCGGGATAACCACCGCCCTGACGTAGGCCAGCTTGCGCTCGTTGCTGAGGGCTGCTTGAGCCAGAACCCCATGAATCGCCGCTTCAATGGAACGATCTGAAGCGACTTTCCCCATCTGCGAAGATGCGACATGAGAACGGCTGTCATTCGGCATACCCCATCATAGGGCGAATCCGTCCGATTCCGATTCTCGCTAAGATGTCCCATGCAGACCATTTCAGAGCAACCATGTCCGTATCGAAGACCGAAGCCAAGCAAATGCTCGAACGCATGATTTTTGAGACCACTGCCCCTAAAGATTGGGTGGATGATGTGTGGGCCCTCAGCCCCATCATGGGCGACAGCGCCGCGAAGCTCCTGGATGCCTTCTACACCCTGATTGATTGCTGTCCCGATGAGCAACTGGATAATTTAGTGAAGACGATCTACCGGGAGCAGTTGGAGTTTTAAGAGGGAGCGAGCGAGAAAGAGAGAAAGTTTACGGAAACCGAGAACTACCGTAGCCAAAGCTTGCTCCCTCGCTCCCTTGTGCTCTCAATTTTTGACGACCTGACGCTTAATCAACTCAAACACCGCCCTTATCCCCATGGCTTCTCCCCCTTCGGGACGACCCGGCAGGGAGCGAATGTTGTAAGCCATCAGGTCGATGTGGACCCAGGGAATATCGGGGCGGGTAAATTCCTGCAGGAACAGGGCCGCGGTTATGGAACCGCCGTAGGAGCTGTTGCCAATGTTGGAAAGGTCCGCTACTTTGCTTTCCAGCATGGCGCGATAGGGCTGGTGCAGGGGCATTTGCCAGAGGGGGTCATCCACCGCCAAACCGCAAGCGAGAAGGGTTTTGGCCACCTCGGGGGTATTGGTAAAACAGGCGGGCAGTTCGGTGCCCAGGGCAACCCGGGCCGCTCCGGTGAGGGTGGCAAAGTCAACCACGAGTTCGGGTTCAGGTTCTTCGCTGACGGCTTCCCAGAGGGCATCGGCCAGAATCAGACGGCCCTCGGCGTCGGTGTTGCCCACTTCCACCGTCAGGCCCCGGCGGGAGGGCAGCACATCCAGGGGATGGACGGCATTGCTGGAGATGCTGTTTTCTACGGCGGGCACCAGTACCCGCAGACGCACGGGTAGCTGCAGCCCCATAATCATTTCCGCCAGGCCGAGGACGTTTGCAGCACCGCCCATATCCTTTTTCATCAGCTTCATGCCGGCGGCATTTTTGATGTTAAGCCCACCAGAGTCAAAGCACACCCCTTTACCCACCAGGGTGACTTTAGGCGCATCCGGGTTGCCCCAGCGGATGTCGATCAGCCGGGGGGGATGGGCACAGGCACGACCGACGGCATGAACCATAGGGAAATTCTGACTCAGCAGGTCATCGCCACGAATCGCCGTCAGGTCTGCGGCATGATGATCGGCCAGGGTTTGGGCCGTGGCTTCCAGTTGCTCGGGGCCCATATCGCCGGCAGGGGTATTAATCAGGTCACGGGTGAGGCGAGCCCCTTCCACTGCACTCATCACATAGGCCGTATCGGCCCCATCCGGCTCTTTCAGTTCGGCCAACGGGGCAGGGTTTTGTCGCTGCTTGTACTTGGCAAAGCCGTATTCCCCCAGCCGCCATCCCAGCAGTAGCTTCGTTGCCGTCTCGGGGGACCAGTCATCGGCCAAGCAGTATTCCTGGGCGGGTAAATTCTGGGGTAGGTTACCGAGGGTCCAGGTATCGATGGGGTCAGGTTTGCCCACCAGTACTTTGGCAATGTGGCCATGCTCCCCTGGAATCAGACAGTAGCTGTAGGGGTCTCCCTTAAAACGAGAGGCGGTTAGCCAGGGTTGATGTTGGCTGTGGTGGCGCTG
>CAZPYG010000077.1:0-25004 GCA_964590465.1 uncultured bacterium
CTCTTAAATTTGAAGCCCTTAACGAGACTTGAACTCGTGACCTCTCCCTTACCAAGGGAGTGCTCTACCGCTGAGCTATAAGGGCATGTTACGTGGATGGGCCGGGCTGGATTCGAACCAGCGTAGGCATAGCCAGCGGATTTACAGTCCGCCCCCATTAACCACTCGGGCACCGACCCGCCCTGTCCACGGTTAACAATCCTAACACGTAAAGGACGAAACTTTTGGAAGGGCCGAAAAAGTTTTTTAGAAACATTTTCCCTAACCTTTCCCCATCACTAGCCAGGCCAGGCTCCAACCGATGATAATGCCCAGTCCGCCAAACCTCACCGCCTGCCAGAAGGTTTCCCGCACCTGCTGCCAGCCAAGGGTTCGCGTTGCCAGTTCTAGTTCAAATTCATCAACAGCCTGTTGAAGTTGGGTGATAGATTCCCCAAAATCCTGTCGCCTTTGGCGGTCAGTCCCTGCCTCAGCGTCTAGCTGTTGCAACTGCATCAGATTACTCAAACCAGTTTTCAAGTCGCTGACGTGGCGTTCTAGCTCCTCCAGGCGTTGCATGAGCTGAGGCAGGGGTTCTGCAGATTGAGGACCGATGGAACCCCGTTGAAGGTGCCAACGGAACCGACGAGACGATGGTTTCATAGGAAGGCAAGCTGACGGGCCAGGATAAATTAAATTAGTATGCAAACAGGGGCTTCACGCTGAGCCATGGCCAGTGTAAGGGCTAATCAGGCCTAAGGCCCCAATCATCAAGTTAACCCCAGGTAATTTATAAATTATGGGTTCTCCATCTTCGTCTTCAACCCATTTAACCGCCAAGCAATCCGCTGACCAGTTGTCAGACCTAGAACTGGCTCAATTGCTGGCCGAGCGGTTGGCCATTAAGCCTTTGGACTGGCATCGCCTGAACCGCGATCGCAATGTCCGCGCCAAAGAACAACTGACGGCGGCTCTGGTTTACCTCCTCAAGCAACAGCCCCAGGAAGCTCAACCGAGGATTGAACAAGCCCTGGGGTGGCTAAACAAAAGTTTAAACGCCCCACCCTGCCCTACTCACGGAGAGCGAACCAAAGCGAAATCGCAGGATTAATAAATTTCAGGATTAACAAATTAGCGGTAGTCGGCGGTGGCGTTGCAAAATTTTACAGAGA
The DNA here is from genome assembly GCA_964590465.1 of uncultured bacterium. Taxonomy (GTDB): domain Bacteria; phylum Cyanobacteriota; class Cyanobacteriia; order Phormidesmidales; family Phormidesmidaceae; genus CAZPYG01. The sequence goes on from CAZPYG010000077.1 coordinate 1,152, forward strand.
TGAAGCTCACGGCCACCCTGATGCCACTTGACGTCATCAAAGATTTGATACAGGATGAAAAGCCCTCGGCCACAGTCATTGGGATGGGGTGAACGGGTTTCAGTAAATGTCTCTTCGCAGTTACAGGGATGCCGAAACCCACTTCCCTGATCAGCAATGACCCACCAGTGTCGGCCTCCCGAAGCAGCATGTCTAACTAAAACCTGCTTAGTCGGATCAAGCTGATTACCGTGCTTGGCAGCATTTACTAGAGCCTCCTGCAACCCTAAGCGAACTTCGGCGTGCCAATTATGAGGTACATTTTCCAGTAATAATTCCAGAACTGGGTGCAGGTATAGAGTAGAGACGAAGCTCAAAGTGACCCACTTGCGACTGCTTACAGGGGGAGAAGTAGTAACCACTCAAAACATCTCCGAAAGCTTAACTAAACTGCATGATCAATGTTTTCTGATAACAGCTGCACTAGACTATTAAAAAACATAATCAAAAACGTGAACCAAATACAGATTTAGAGTTCTAAATCGCCTGACCTAAATGGAAACGCCCCGCAAGATTTATCGCTCAATAACTCTGCCTTAACCCTAAGGTGCATTTATTGCTATACGGCTAGAATTGCTTCGCATAGACACTTTGAACCTCAAAACTAAGCCGGATAATATATGCATCCATTTTTAAACTATAGCAAATTCTCATGCCAAAGGGCGTAAACGGGTCAGAGCCGCCAGCGTAAGCTGCCCTACAGGAGATTTTCAGGCCCTTCTGAAGACTGACAGGTTAATTCTAGATAGATATGCTCCAGCCTGATGGGATGGCGGGCAATAGAGCTAAGGTTAATTCCCTCGAACTGGGTGACCAGGGTTTTGAGATCCAGTTCTGCCGACACCCAAAAGTTGAGATCGGGGCCGTATTGGCGAGGGGTGTAGCCATATTCGCGAGCCCGGGCGATGGCGGCTTCGGGCTCGTCGGTCTGCACGGTTACAACTTCTGATGCCGGAATGTGGCGTCGTAACTCTGGCAAAGTTCCCTCTGCTAGTAACCGTCCTTGTTTGAGGATACCGATGCGCTGACATAACCGTTCCACCTCATCGAGTAAATGGGAAGTCAGTAGAACGGTAATCCCCATCCGTTGAAACTGCCGAATCAGCTGCCAGACTTCCTGGCGGGCTTCAATGTCCAAACCGGTGGTTGGCTCATCCAGAATCACCAGTTTGGGTTTATGCAGAAGCGTCATGGCCAGGCACAGTCGCCGCTGCATGCCGCCGCTGAGTTGCTCCACGGGCATTGAGGCTTGGGGCTGTAGCTTAACCGCTTCCAGGCAAGTCTGGATGCGCTGCCGACAGTCCTGTCGGGAGAGCCCATAAAGCCGCCCAATAAAGGCCATATTGTCGCGACAGGAGAGACTCGGGTAGAGCAAATTGCTCTGGGGCATCACTCCTATCAGGGCTTTAGTTCCTCCTCCCACAGGGTGCCCAGCAATGGAAACCCTGCCGCTATCTGCCCTGAGCAGACCACAAATGATATTGATGGTGGTCGTTTTCCCCGCCCCATTGGGCCCCAGTAGACCGTAAATTTCACCCGGGTGTAAGGCAAGGCTCAAATTCTGTAAGACCGATTTAGCACCATAACGCTTAGAAAGATTTTCAACTTTCAGCATGCTGTTAAAACTTCCTGCCCCGGATGTGGTTGAACTGCCCTGCCGTTAGCTATGCTCAAGACTGGAGACAAGGCAAAGCCCTTGTATCTTATCAGTGAGGACTTCCATGGCTGGTGACCGAGAACTCATTTTGGCTGCAAATCAGGCATTTTATCGAGCCTTCGAAAAAAAAGACCTGGAAGCAATGGAAGCGGTTTGGTCTAAAGGTATGGGATGCCTTTGCATTCATCCTGGCAGAGACGCCCTGAAAGGATGGAGTGATATTCGGGAATCCTGGGATCGGATCTTTCAGAACACTCGCTACCTGGAAATTGATACCGATGTTCTGACCCTGGAAGTGAGTGGCGACCTGGCCTATGTGGTGTTAATCGAACATGTTTTGCAAATTAGTGACGGTCGTCGCCTAGAAGCGCAATCTATGGCTACCAACGGGTTTGAGCGCATGGCCGGCAGTTGGTATATGATTCATCATCACGGTAGCCCGATCGTAGATTAAGCGTTGCGTTGGGACCGATAGGTATTGCGTTCCCAAAAAAAGCCACCGTCGTAGCCTTGAATCTGGGGCTGTTGATCCGTTAGCGCCAATCGCTTTTCTGCCAAACAACAGTAATCATGATCGATTTCGATGCCAATGTAATGGCGACCCAGTTTTTTGGCCACCACTGAGGTGGTTCCCGAGCCCAAAAACGGATCCAGTACCACATCTCCCGCCTGGCTACTGGCCAATATCAGCTTGGCAATTAGCTTCTCCGGTTTTTGGGTGGGGTGATCGGTATTCTCTGGCATCGACCAGAAGGGTACCGAGATGTCTGTCCATAAGTTAGAAGGGCAGGTCACTCGAAATCGGCCGTTTTGGGATTCGTCCCAGTCTTTGGGGCTGCCATCAGCATAGCGATAGGGAGCCAGGACCCGTCGCTTCAGCTTCACAGCATCTACGTTGAAGACATAATCTGTCGAGCAGGTGCAGAACCAGATATCCTCGGAGCTATTTTTCCAGTTCTTTTTTGCTCCTCGTCCTTTTTCTCGCTCCCAGGTAATGCGGTTGTGCACCAGAAAGTAAGTTTCCAGGATCGGATAAACCAGGGTGGAGGACTGCCAGTCAGCACATACATAAACCGTTGCAGTGGGTTTCAAAAGAGGGATTAACTGCATCATCCAGGTCTCAAACCAGGTCTGATACGCCCTGGACTCTAGTTGATTAAAGGTTATTTGGTTGTACCGTTTGCTGCGGTTATAGGGAGGATCCAGGATTAACAAATCTACAGAAGCGGCTGGAATATACTGAATGGCCTCCGCCATGGGCTGGTGTAGGGTTCGATTCAGCAGTTGATTCAACTCCGTCGGTTGCTGAATCTGGGCCAAACGCCGGCCATAGGTTTGTTTGTCTGCTGCGGACAGCGTCAGGGTTCGGTTCTGGGGGGCTCTGGGTTTAGGGTTAGACACAAAAGTTGCCGGACGAGGACGTTTCTTTAGACTTACCGATCTAAACCGTCTGGGGAGAATTACGCCTGGCATTATAAGTGAACATTGCCATCCCAGATAAAAGACCCCTGGCGAACCATGAGTGTATACAGCGCGACTCAAGGTTCGAACTCATCATTCGTGTCTACTGACCTACGAGATCCGAGATAAAGGTAAATTTTTTCTACTGCTTTAAAGTTCGTTAACGCCAACCCGCTAATCTAGCCGGAAGATGAAGAAGATGACCTTTTAGATTGAAGTTAAATTTCATCAAATTCGATGCAACGCAAATCGGTATAGGGCTTCCACTCAGCTAGGAGGCTTTGTCAGGCTCGATATCAGTGTTGTTGCATTGACCGCTGCTCGCCATAAGGAGACCGGATATGACAGGCTTTAGCTCAGACTTCGCCGATCGAGATTATGACGTTAAAATTGGCGATTATTTTAACCGAGGCTGGGAAATTTTCAAGCAATATTCCTGGGGGTTTGTTCTATTCACCCTGGTAACTTTTCTCATTGCTGTTGCCCTGGCGATGCTCCCGGGTCCCCTGGGTATGATGGGCAGAGGGGAAGACTCCATGGGCGGCGGCAACTTAATTTTCAATATTATTTCTCCGATTTTGGGGGTAGGCTACTACTTCGTAGCGTTTCAAATTATGCGCAACCGGCCCTACGGCTTTGGGGATTTCTTTAATGGATTCAAGAAATTTTTACCGGTTTTCTTGACCGCTTTCGTATCAGGAATTTTGATTGGCTTAGGATTTGTGTTGTTACTCTTGCCGGGAATTTATCTGGCAGTGTCTTACCTCTTTGCTCAGCTATTCGTTGTCGATAAAAATCTGAACTTTTGGTCGGCGATGGAAGCCAGCCGCAAAATTATCACCAGGAAATGGTTCTCATTCTTTGGTTTAGTGTTATTGCTGGCTTTGTTGAATATTTTGGGAGCCATCATTTTAGGCGTGGGCCTACTGGTAACCATCCCCCTATCGGCCTGTGTAGTGGCGGCTGCCTACGAAGATGTGGTGGGAGTGAACTCGGTTGCGGAGCCATCGCTGTGAAGCTGGGCTTGGGCACAGAATTTCCTAAATCTTGATTTGCGGGTTGTACAATGCCTACCAGTAGCAGTAATACGAGCCAAAATGTCATTTCAAGGGCGGTAACAAATCGTTGGGCAGTGTACATAGGCCGACTCCTGGATCAGGATAATAAAAAATGAAGCCGATAGAGATGCACTTAGACCTGATAAGGCAATCAATGCATACCTGAAACAATCCCGGAGCGGCGGTTTTCCGGGTCGATCATGCCACTCTAAAATCCCATCAGGCGATACGCCCGTTAATGACCGTTAGTGAAGGATCGCAGCCACGACTAAACCAGCTAAAACAACAGTCAGCGCTTGACTCACCATAATCTCTACCAATATCCCTGCGGGATTTGAGGTTTGGCAGATTAACTGTGAACCAGGTTCAGCTCGAAAAGGCGAAACTTTTCCTGGCTTGGAGCGATTGAGGATACTGTTTAGAGACGGATTTAGGGCAATTGCCCTAGCAAGCTGTGGGCCGCCGATGGATTTAACGTCGGTGAGTTTAGTCGCAAACCTGTTGGTTTCTATACTGGGATCAGTCATGGATGAAATGACTCCTCCGATTCAGTCTTGCTTATTAATCCCTTTTTAGGGGTAGCCTGTCATCAGGGTTTTCCACAAGACGGTGATTTCAGCAATATCCTCAGAAGAATGCCCAAAGCGGACTCCAAGAGTCGTTATGACCTGTGGGGGCGCTGGTGAAAATTACAGTGAAGTTTGTCAAGATATCATCGAAATCTGTCCTGATTGATGCATTTTCTAACGTTTAGGTTTAAATAGACCTTATGGCTAATCCCCCAGGATGGGGTCTTGTCGAAATTCTACATATGCTTGTGGGAGCCCATGAATCTAGGTTTAGTGTTTTACCGGTTTCTACTCCCCGCCGGTTATTGCTCCTGAGGGTGTAAGGGTAGATCACATGAAAGGTATTACCAAGGGCTTATTGCCTAAGCTAAAGCTGCCGTCACCAAAATCCCTTAAAAAAGGGCCAGACCCTGCCGATGGTGTGGGTATGCCCCTTCCGAGTGGTTTTCATGGTGTTCGGCTGCGGTTAGCAGGCGGATTATTTTTTACCGGGCTGATCCTGACCCAGGTGCCTGTATCTCCTGTGTCTCTTTTGCGTTCAACGCCAGTTGCAGACCCATTTGAATCGGCTTTATGGGAAAGTACTGGGACCGTTCGTCAGTCAATTGTTGAACTCTACCGGGCGCGTCGATTGCTGATTCAAACCGCTGTAGTCGCCGATTCCCCATCGAATAACCAAGACTCAGGTCAAACAGCGGTAACTGCTAACGGAAATGGGTCTGCTACAGCCAATTCTATTGGGTCAGGCAGCGGTAGGCCCAACAGTTCTGGTCAGTCTCAACCCCAGGCGGCTACAAAACCATCGGCCCAGGCATCCAGCAAAGTTGTGCCCAAACCTTCTGCACCGCCTCAATCGACCGCTCAAAATCACGTGCCTTTTGACCCCAGCAAAACCATCGACACCAATCTCGAAATGCGAGTGGCCATCGCTAAGAATGTTAGCTCCCTGGAGGTGGCCACTTCCGTTGATGGCTTCTTAATGGACCTGAACGGCGAGAACTACTGTAACTTACCCGCTCAACAGAGCGTTGTTCTACGCCCCCAGGGCGGGGGCATGGCCATGGGGGACTGTCGCATCTCGAATACAGTCTGGCTGGAACCCGGTGAGGGGGGATACGTCTATGTCGGCAATAAGTGGTACAAAGGCCGAGTGCTGCTGCTCCAAGAATCTGGCATTATCACTGCCGTCAATTTTGTGTTGATGCATGATTATTTGAGCAGTGTAGTCGGTAGCGAGATGTACGTACACTGGCCTCTGGAAGCCCTTAAGGCCCAGGCCGTTGCTGCCCGATCTTACGCCCTGACCCACCACGTTCGCCATGCCAGTCGGGCCTATGACCTGGATAATACCCAGCGCTATCAGGCTTACCTGGGCATTGCTAAGGAAACCAATACCACCCAGGCTGCCGTGGCCGCTACGACCGGGGAATTTATCAGCTATGACGGCGGCATTGTTGAGTCCCTGTATGCGGCTTCTGACGAGATTGTCCGGGTAGCCCACGGGGGTAACGGTATGAGCCAAACTGGAGCCATGGAATTAGCGTCCCAGGGCTACAGCTATGCCGCAATTTTAGGCAACTACTACCCGGGTACGTCCCTTTCCCGCCTGGTGGTGAAGTAAAGTTCCCCTGCATAGGGTGATGTCCGTTCATCAAGCCGAACAAACATCACCCCGTTTCTCAGAAGCTTGTCGTTGGCACAGCCTCCCCAGCTACAGCGAAGGGGGGAAATCCCCCTTTGGTTAATTTATCTTTCTGAGGAAGTATTCTTAGCTACATCGTGGCCGCAAACCCCTGACTACGCTATGGTGTAGTTATTGTTAAGTTTTGTGGCGAATGGGGCAGGAACCTTGTTATGCACCGCGAGGCAATTGAACTTTTTCGCATGTTAGTTGAGGCTGGTGCCATACCGGGAGAAGACTTCTCTTGTGATGCCCAGTCAGGGGGGTATCGTCTGACCCAGCGGAGTCTTGAATTACTGGCCCAGGCTTACCCCAACATCGATTGGAGTGACCTCTGCGCAGAACCGCCTCCCCAAATTGTGCAGAGCCTTCACCAGGAGCTTGATACGCCCTTTGTAGATACCCTGCTGTGGCAGATGAAAGACCGGCTCAACTACCTCAGCGACGCCCAGGGAGCCTGGTATTTAAATCAAATATTAGTGGGGGTACAGCGGCGGACCGGCATAAATTTATTACCTCTTTTAGGTCAAGTGGTGGGTCTTGCAGGGCAGGTGCGGTTGGAATGGTTGCTGCGACTCGATGCTTTAGAACCCTGCGATTACTGGATATATGACCTGGTAGTCGCCGCCGGGGGCAGTAACGATGACGTAGCTTGGGATGAATTCGGAGTGTATTTAACCGAATGGGGCCTCGATCTGCTCGAAAAGGTGTGGATGGGCGATTACGAAACTCACCCGTTGTTCTACAGAAGGCCTGAAGATTAACTGAACCCATTGATGACGACGGACAACGGGGATAATCCCATCCTACCGTTATTGGGCAAGATTGCTGCGCAGTTTGCCCTGGGATTGTGCCGCATTACGGTCTTGGTGGGATGCGGCCCATTCACGGTAGTCCCCCACCAGTTGCCGTTCAATACGGTGCTGAATGGTCCCAAGGATGCCATTGAGAAACGTTCTTCCGGCAGAGTCAAGCATGGCGTCAGGCATAAACTTAATGGGAGCGGGGAAATCAACCTGAACCGCCAGGTCCGCTCTGCCGTAGAGTTCGGTACCGTTTTCTCGACGCTGGGGCTTTAGCTTCCCCTCCAGGGACATCGAAAAAGATTGGTTGACATAACTCAAATAGTCGGGCACTTTAACGTCGCACGCCACAGATTGAAGCCTGAGGGTGCCATCGGACTGGGTCCAAACCCGCAGATCTGCGGTCGGTTCGATACTGATGCCCAGAAATGAAAGAGGACGCAAACTCAAGCGATAGACCGCTTCCTCCAACTGCTCGATGCGACGAGAATCGGTAATGGCATGGATTAAGCGTTGGGGTTGGCGCAAATAATGCTCGATGGGAACATCCTCATTGGGCACGAGCATGCTGAGAGTTTTAGTGGTGCGAAAATCTTTCATATACGGAAATTACCTGAAAACGGGATATGCCTTTAGGTAGATAAAGATATGTAACACTCATTTAACAATTTAATAAGCTTGCTCTCATTTTGCAGTGTTGGAATCCGCATTCATCCCAGCACATACCGCTTAGAGCGTGAGGTTAACCAGCCCCAAGGTGTTTCTGGATCAAGTCAGCCAGTTGCTCGGCACTCTGGTTCACCGACAGCTGAGCCGTAGCTGACGCCATACATTTGAGGTGCTGAGGGTCATTCAACAGGTCGAGAACTTGTTGGGTTAAAGCTTCTGCCGTCAGGTTAGCCTGCTCGGCCATGATCGCTGCCCCCGCTGCAACAAAAATCTGAGCGTTGAATACCTGATGATTTTCGGCGGCGTAAGGGTAGGGAATCAGAATCGAAGGGGTTCCGGTAATGGCCAGTTCCGTTAGGGTTCCTGCTCCGGCTCGACCGATAGCCAGGGTGGCGCGTCTGAGTAGAGCTGCCATTTGCCCGAAAAATGGCCGATGAATGTAGTGGGGATGGCTGAAGCTGTCTGCCTCCGGATCATTGGTGCCAGTTTGATGGACGACCCAGGCTCCGGCTTCTAGCCAGGCTGGAGCCGCCTGGCGGACGAGTTGATTAATCGCAACGGCCCCCTGACTACCGCCCACAACAAGGATCAAGGGAACGCCATCGGGGATCGTCAAACCCTCTAAAGCTGAAGCGTGAGTTGCCAGGAAGTCTGAGCGAACGGGAGTACCCACCGTAGCTGTGTTGGCCTTGGGCAGGTAAGATGCCGCTGCGTCGAACCCCAGGGCCACCAGCGAGCAGCGAGGGCTGAGCCAGCGGGTCACCTTGCCGGGTAAGGCGTTGGACTCGTGGAGGATGGCGGGTAGCCCCAGGGAACGGGCTGCCAGAATAGCCGGAGCAGCAATGTAGCCGCCGGTGGTAAATACTCCGGAAAAGGCTCCCTGCTTGAGAATCTGGCGCACTTTTAGGGTGGCCCGGGCGAGTTGACTCCCCAGGCGCACCGTACGGATGCCGGGACGCCCCTGCAAGCCCGACAGTTTGACGGTATGCAACGTAAATGTGTCGGGTACTAAAGTCGTTTCCAGCCGGTCTGGCACTCCCAGCCATTCAATGGTGTAGCCGTCCTGCAGCAGCGCTTCCGCAGTGGCAATGGCTGGGAACAAGTGCCCACCGGTGCCACTGGCCGCAATCAAAAGTCGAGTAGATGACTTTGACAAGAACATCCCGCCATTAAAAACGTCTATAACTATACACCTGTCTCCCGACCTTGAAATGAGGATATGAATGGTGGAGAGCCAGGCATTTGAGATAAGGTTGATTCTAGAACTAATCGTGTTCTGGATTGATGTGATCCATCATCTAGGCCGAACAGATTTCGACCCGTGTTTGCTACGTTTTGGTTTTTGGGGGCTTCATGTTGCAAGTTATTTGGTCTTCGCTTTCGGTTTTGGCGCTAGGGTTAGGAATCAGCTGTTCCATGATGGATGCCGCTGCTGCCGCTGCTCCGGCAACAGCCCCGGATGAAGTCCTGAGTCTGCTGGCTGAGATTGAAGCTGCCGCGAACGAGCAAAATTTGGAGGCCGTTATGGCCAACTACAGCGAGGGCTTTTCCAGCGATACAGGGTTCGACTACGAGTTATTTCGCCAGACCCTGGAGAGCTTTTGGAGCCAGTACAACACCCTGAGTTACGACGTTGAGCTGTTGTCCTGGAAGGCTAATGGGCCAGACGGCTACATCATCGAAACGATTACCCGGGTCGAGGGCACCCAGATTCGTCCAGAACGGAGCCTGAACTTTTCTGCTGCAGTGGAGTCGCGTCAGCAAATTGAAGCAGACCAAATCGTTTCCCAAGTGACCCTGTCGGAGGTCAGCCGCATCGGGTCAGGTGAAAACCCTCCGGAACTGCTGGTGCAGTTGCCTGAGGTCCTGCCCCCCGGAGAAACCTACGCGTTTGACGCGATTGTGGAAACCCCCCTGGAGGGTCGATCCCTCATGGGTGTGGCCACTGAGGAGGGCGTAACCGCCATCGATTTTTTCGAGCCCAGACCCGTTGTACTGGACGTGCTGAGCGCAGGGGGTCTGTACAAGCTTGGAGAAGCTCCTGCTGAGCCGGACCAGCGGTGGATATCGGCAGTCATTATCCGGGAGGATGGCTTCGTGGTGGAAACCCATCGAGTCCAGATAACCGATGATGGTGTCGCCAACAGCAACAGCCCTGCTGAGTAACCTGAGTAAGGTGGGTCTGTTCGGCAGAGCCTTAAACCGCCGCAATGGACTCGGGGGTTCTCCCCTTAAGAGATTTCAACACGCTTTCAAACATGGGTAACCCGTCGGTGCCGCCAAGCAGGGCATCGGCAGCCCGTTCGGGGTGGGGCATCATACCCAGAACATTGCCCTGGCGGTTACAAAGACCAGCAATGTTATTTAGGGAACCATTCGGGTTCGAGGCTGCATCGACCGTACCTTTGGGGTCGCAGTACCGGAAGACGACCTGATTGTTGACTTCAAGCTCCGCTAGGGTTTGCTCGTCAGCGTAGTAACAGCCTTCCCCGTGGGCGATGGGCAGGGTAACCACCTGGCCAGGATCGTAGCCCTGGGTCCAGGGTAGATCGGTGCGTTCTACCTTAAGGGAGACGCGATCGCAAATGAAGTGCAGATCCCGATTCCGCATCAGCGCCCCGGGCAAAAGCCCCACTTCCGTCAAAATCTGGAAGCCGTTGCAAATACCAATCACTAACTTGCCCTGGTTAGCGTGGTGTACGGTAGCCTGCATGGCTGGGGAGAACCGAGCAATGGCACCACAGCGCAGGTAATCGCCATAGCTGAAGCCGCCGGGTACGATGACAACGTCCAGATCTGATAGATCGCTATCTTCATGCCAGACCATGCGAGTGGGCTGGTGCAGCAGGTCGCGGGTGACATAGGCAACGTCGCGATCACAATTGGCACCGGGGAAAACGATTACACCAAATTTCATAGGAAGTGAGGAGTCAATGGGTAGGAAGGGAGCAGGAGGGGTCAGGTAGGCGGGCAGGGGAGTGTTAGGGGCAGGAGACCTGGAGGCGGAGCAAGGCAAATACAACCTTTGGGATTCAGCCGTTATGATTCAGGATTTTTGATTCAGGACTAGTCACGATTCTGAAGCCCAAGCGTCTCTGCCCCCGATCGGTTCAATCCTGCAAACAGCAAGACCCCTGTAAAGATCACGGGGTTGCAGCCAGAACCTTCAGGTCAAACCGATAAGTCTCGATAACGGGGTTCGCCAGTAGCTGGTCGCAAATCCGATCGAGCTGCTGACAGGCGCTGGTTTCATCGTCAGCTTCCAGGGTCAGTTCGACGTACTTACCGATGCGAACCTGTGCCACATTGTCATAGCCCATGTGGGCCAGCCCCGACTGTACAGCGGTACCGGCCGGGTCAAGGACTGAAGGACGCAGGGTGACATAAATTTGGGCACTGTATTTAGGCACGATGTTCTCCGACAAACCTATGGACTTGAGGCCACCTGTTCATCCAGATCGGTTGACTGACATCAAACTTAGATAATCTGCTGGAGCAGGTTCAGGCATGGCTTTTTGATCCTACCCTATCGGCAGGTTGATAAAATGGAGCTAAGTATTGGGGCATGGCATGACGCGACGAACCCGCAACCAGGAAAAAATACTCTCTGCTCTCCAAGGGTTTAGTCAACCCGTTTCCGCGCAGGATTTATACGTGGAAATGCGCCAGGAAGGGTTAACTATGGGGCTTGCCACGGTATATCGCTCCCTGGATGCCTTAAAGCTAGAAGGGGCTGTACAAATGCGCACATTGCCCTCTGGGGAGTCTGTTTACAGCCTACCCCAGGAAGACCGGCATCACCTCACCTGCCTGCAGTGCGGTAACACCATTGCCATTGACGAGTGCCCCGTCCACGCCCTGGAAGAACAACTGCACAAATCTCACCACTTTCGAATTTTTTATCACACCCTGGAGTTTTTCGGCCTGTGTCCGAAATGCCAGGATGGTGTACCCGCTCCCCAATAGGGTCCCATTGTGGAATGGACGCCTATAGCGATTAGCGTTGGGGCACTTTTGGGAGCCATCAGCCGCTATTAATTCACCTTGGTGTTGATCCGCTATCGAGGGATGGCGTTTCCCTACGGCACGCTGGTTGTAAACCTGACAGGTTCCCTGATGATTGGCTTCTGGGTAACCTGGAAAACATCCCAAAACATTGACGGCCATCGTGCCGATGGGAAAGGCTTCTAGCCCGGCCATTTGGGAAAACCATGTCCCCAGGTAATAGCAGTTTAGGGCCCCCGCCATGGCACCGAGACTGACCGCAATGGGAGGTCGGAGCTGAGCCAAAGTCATCAAAGCTTGATCCTTAGAGGATTCTAAGAATTAGCGGCGCATTCACAATGCTCGGTTAATATCCTCCCATGGGAAGCTAGGGCAATGACCATTCAACGCCAACTAACTCGACTGAGCAGCAAAAACCATTCGCAAAAATTGACCCGGCACAGAATCATCTTTGGAAGTGATCCTTCTCCCGATAGGATACTACAGGGCAAACCGCTGCCTTGCTAGATTCCCCGTATTGAGAGGGTTTCGCGACAGTTTACGAAATAACCTACGGAGACTCGGTTATGGTTGCAATTACATCAGTTCACGCAAGAGAAATCCTCGATTCCCGAGGGAACCCGACCGTTGAGGTGGATGTCACCCTTGAGGATGGTGCGATGGGTCGGGCAGCAGTGCCGTCAGGGGCCTCCACTGGCATTCGCGAAGCTTTAGAACTCAGGGATGGGGATAAATCTCGTTATCTGGGCAAAGGGGTGCTGAAGGCCGTTGCCAATGTCAATGATTCCATTGCTCCTGCTGTCAAAGGGATGAATGCTACAGACCAGGCCGCAGTAGACGGCAAAATGCTGGAGATCGACGGTACCGATAACAAGGGCACCTTGGGGGCCAATGCAATTTTGGGCGTATCTATGGCCGTAGCGAGAGCGGCAGCCCAGGCCACTAAAACTCCCCTGTATGTTCATTTGGGCAGCCCTGAGTCTAACCTGTTGCCGGTGCCCTGTTTTAACATCATCAACGGCGGAGCCCATGCGGATAACAGCGTAGATTTTCAGGAGTTTATGATTGCTCCCGTGGGTGCTCCTAGCTTTTCTGAAGCCTTGCGGTACGGGGCTGAGGTGTACCACGCCCTGAAGTCGGTGCTGAAGGACGCAGGCTACGCCACCGGCATTGGTGACGAGGGCGGTTTTGCCCCTGACCTCAAGTCCAACGTGGAGGCGATTGAAGTTATCCTCAAGGGCATCGAGAAAGCCGGATACAAGCCTGGGGACGATGTAGCCATTGCTTTGGATCCCGCGACCAGCGAGCTGTACCAGGAGGATGGCAGCTATCTCTTTTACAAGTCCGACAACAGCCGCAAGTCTTCGGAGGATATGATTGACCTTTGGGAAGGCTGGGTCAACCAGTTCCCCATTGTCTCCATTGAAGACGGCCTGGGCGAGCAGGACTGGGACGGCTGGAAAGCCCTGACCCAGCGGCTGGGTTCCCGCATTCAACTGGTGGGGGATGACGCCTTTGTCACTAACCCCTCCATTATTTCCCAGGCCATTAAGGATGGTGTGGGCAACTCTACCCTGGTTAAGGTAAACCAGATTGGCTCCATCACCGAAACCCTGGAGGCCATCAAAATGTCCCACGATGCAGGCTATACCTGTATGGTCAGCCACCGCTCTGGGGAAACCCCCGATGACTTCATCGCTGATCTGGTCGTAGGTGCCATGACCGGGCAAATTAAGTCCGGGGCTCCCTGCCGGGGTGAAAGGCTATCGAAATACAACCAGCTCCTGCGCATTGAAGAAGCCCTGGGCAGCAAAGCGCAATATGCTGGTCTGGCCGCGTTCAAGAAAACATCGCTGGTTTCCTAGGGTTCATTTTCTTTGACCCGCACCGTCTATACATGGACATGACGTCCACTGTATGGCCCATCCTTCAGGATTGGCTATAGTCAGAGTGCGGTCAGCAACAGACGGTCTACCCGACCCATTTGCATCTACCCAACAAGAGCTTCCGTGGTTATGCTGCGGAAGCTCTTGTTGGATATGGGAGTGTGGGAGCAGGGGAGCAGCAAGAAAAGATCATCGCCTCACGGGTCTTTCCGTAAGGGGGTTAGACAATTCTGTAGTTTCCATTCACACATCAATGGGAACGATAGATGATGAGCCAATTTTTTGTATTTTCTAATCTCTTTTACCCCATGCCAGATTGTTTAGATGGTCGGGGCTCTGGCCGATAGGTTTGAGCAAACAGATATGGAAAGACTTAATCGGGTAAGCTACCGATAAATTAAGTCTCTGGTGGTCATGCTCATAAAACCTGAGGTTGCGATCGCAATCCTCTACCAAAACAATCAGTTCCTTATGCAACTGCGGGATGACATCCCCGCCATTGCCTATCCGGGCCACTGGGGGTTCTTTGGCGGCCACCTGGAACCCGGTGAATCCCCCGCCGATGGCGTTCGCAGAGAACTGTTAGAAGAAATCGCCTACGCTCCGCCCCAGCTCAATTTCTTCTGTCGTATGGAAACGGACCAAAGTATTCGCCACATATTCCAAGGCCCCCTGACGGTGTCTGTGGCCGCATTACAGCTCAACGAAGGATGGGACCTGGCCCTGGTGTCCGTTGAAGATATTCGTCGCGGTCTGCGGTATTCCGCTAAAGCAAAACAGGAACGACCCATGGGTGCCCCCCACCAACAAATTTTGCTGTCTTTCCTGGAGCAATTTAGGATAGAACAAGCGATCTGATTTTCCGCCGGATATGGCTGAGTCTTCTGAACAACTGGAATTGTTTTCGACCCCGCCAAGAGGGTTGCCCGAATATACCATTCGGGAAAGTTCGCGGGCCCGGCATGTGTCCATCAAGGTATCTCTCAAGCAAGATATCGAAGTGGTCGTACCCCGGGGGTTTGATACTAAACGGATCCCAGAACTGCTGCAGAAGCGCAGAGCCTGGCTCTGGCAGACCGTGCAGCGGCTGGAACAGCAAACCGCCGGGTTAGCCCCCCACCACTTTGAAGAAAAACCGAGCCAGATTGAGGTGCGATCTCGACACGAAGCTTGGGAAGTCCTGTACAAAAACACCTCTACTGGCCGCATCGAACTGACACAGCCATCCCCCCTGACCCTGGTTATCCGGGGTGATACCGACAATACCGCAGCATGCACTGACCTCCTGCGCCAGTGGCTAACCCGCAAAGCCAGGGCTGAGTTTGCTCCCTGGCTACGGGAACTCAGTTTTAACATCAATTTGCCCTTTAACCGTATTTCCATTCGTGGTCAGAAGACCCGCTGGGCCAGTTGCTCTTCCCAGAAAAACATTAGCCTTAACTACAAGCTGCTATTTCTGCCGCCCGAGCTGGTTCACTACGTGTTCGTCCATGAACTCTGCCACACCATCCATATGAACCACTCCCGCGCCTTCTGGAACCTGGTCCAGGACAAGCAGCCTGACTTTGAGCCCTACCGCCATCACATTAAGGATGGCTGGCGATATGTACCGCAGTGGGTAGAGTGAAGCGAGGGAGCTAGCGATTAAGGCAGCTAGCCGCCCTTACACAGCAGTCTCTTACCTTGTTTGGGCTCATCCTTGCTGAAGGGCCTCCCCATAGGCACCCAGCGATATCCCCATCGGACTTAGGAATCAAGGGTTACCAGTCAGGTTGAGAGGGATTCGAAGTAGGATCTTGGCCCATATCCTGGTCACTTTTCTGGCGGAAAATAAATCGTTCATGGGTAATCCCTTTACATTGAAGTGAAGCCTCGGGACTCAATTCACAATGTTTGCTAACTCACAATCGCTTTTGCATCCCCTACAGACTCCTCACAGTGGCTACCACTGGGATGGAAGCAGCCGTCATTTCTTTGAGGGCTGGTATTTGCGGGTAACATTGCCTGAACCAAAGCAGACCTTTGCGTTCATGTACTCCATTGAAAACCCCTCCGGGGTGCAGCCCTACAAAGGCGGAGCAGCTCAAATTCTGGGGCCTGATGATATCTACTTCTGCCGCACCTTCGGCGATGTGAGCCAGTTCTGGGCCTGGCCGGAGGGGCTGGGGCTGGGGCATTGGCGACAGAATTCATACAACCTGGAGCCGGGATTTCTGCCGCCCAGTGAATTCAGTCAGTCCATATCCGATGGCTATCAGGTGACGGCCACCTGGCATCAGGGACGGCTTGTGGATCCGGGTAGTGGCGAGGTCGTGGCCTGGGCCTACAGCACGGAACCCGTCTATGGCTGGGGAAATCCTGAAGAACCCCAACAATCCACGGCGGGGTGGCTGTCCCAATTCCAAATTTTTGAGCCCGGCTGGCAAATTCTGATGGCCCACGGTCGCTCAACCGGATGGATTGAATGGCAGGGCAAACGCTACGAGTTTCAGGATACTCCGGCCTACAGCGAAAAAAACTGGGGTGGAGCCTTTCCCCATAAGTGGTTCTGGTTTAACTGCAATGGGTTTGAGGGACACCCCGACCTGGCCTTGACGGCAGGGGGAGGTCGCCGTCAGGTGCTTACCTGGATGGAGGAAGTCGCGCTGGTGGGCATTCATTACCAGGGCCGGTTTTACGAGTTTGTGCCCTGGAATGCTAAAGTTTCCTGGCATGTCAAACCCTGGGGCTACTGGTCCATGAGGGCTGAGCGGTCTGACTATGTGGTGGAACTGACCGGCACGACAGCTCTACCCGGCATTGAGCTACGGGCACCAACCCTGGAAGGTCTGGTCTTTTGCTGTCGGGATACCGCCCTGGGGCATGTCAGGCTGAACCTCTGGCAGCGAGCAGGGGATTCCCAAGAACTGATCCTCAGCGCTACCAGCGATCAGTGTGGCCTGGAGGTAGGGGGTGGCCCATGGGATGGGATTTGGGAACAGGAAACGCGCGATTTGACCTACGGCCTCGCCAAGGCCCTGACAGCAGCAGGTTAGCCAACAATTCTGCTGTTTTGGTTAAAGTAAAGGCAACGTGCTTTCTGAGGTAGAGATGATTGTCACGAGTCTGCAGTTTCTGAGCCGCGATCAGACCTATCAAGACCTCGCGCTGCGCTGCCAGGAATTCCTCCACTACCGGCACTACGGGGAAGGCTCAGAACTACGGCAAATTACAGAGGATATGCTGTTTAACCTGCTGGTAGAGTACATGGTGCATGCGGGAGTACCTCGGGAAAAAGCAGAGCACTACTGCAACGATGATGGCAATCTTACAGAACTCGCCATGAGAATTGGCTCAACCCTAGGTCCGGAGACCGTTTGAGGCTATTGCCAGCCTTTTTGTCACACAAAGTAATTGCTTATACAGACAGGCGGGTGTTAGCCTAGAGTGCTATCACACAACTTTATTTCATTGGGAAATGGGTTTAGTCCCTCGGATGGCGTGGAACAGGCCTCACTCCATCTGCATACCAAATTCCCCAAAGCACAGGGGTATGGCCTCGTTCTAACTCCAGATCCATTGGGTCGGTTGATGAATACCCCCGGGCGTTGATTTCAGCACACGCGCATGGAATTGCTTGGATTAATCTGGGCTGCATCTCTACCACACCAAAATGCTGCCATTCAAATGACTCAAGCGTTGTCAACGGTTGAGGAAAGTACTGGTCATACCCATATGCAGGGGCAGCGGGAGTCAGTAAATTTAGATTCAGTTTTGTCCCATGGGCAAGGCTTCCATTCGGTTTTGTCACTTCCCCAGGGATTTCAGCCCCAGCTACAGTGGCAAAGTACCCCAAAGGTTGATTGGGAGCAATGGGCCGTGACGGCTAAAGTCACCGTAGTGCCTGAAAGCATTTCCTTCAACAACTCTGCTATAAAGACTCCTGCCCCTTCAAAAAGTTCCCCGATAGAGCTGCACCAACCTTTTTTGGCAAAGATAAAAGCCGGTTGCCCAGCCTACGCCGAAGATCTCGCCCAGGGCATGACCCCTAAGAAACCGACAGGGTGGTCCTTCAACTACAGCATTCTGGTGAACAACGTCGCTGTAGGTACTCTGGCTAGCCGGGAGTCAGCAGATGCCATGGCCGCCCAAATTCGTCAGGCTATTTCTGCGATGGAAGCCAACCCTTCAGCGCTTCAACCCACCATTGGCAAGCACCGGATAGGGGCAAAGGTGAACCATGACACTGTTGTATTCGATCTGCCCGACACAGGGGTGCCTGAGGGGTCCTGGAGTGCCGCCCAGGTAGCCACAGCTTGGGTGAATAACCTGAGACATATTTTTGGGGCATCTCCCCTTGCCCTGGGGGAAACTCAGATGGTAGATCAGGGACTTGGTGAAACGGATCAGGTGTTTAGAGGTACAGCTTCCTGGTACGGCCCCTACTTTCACGGTCGTTTGACGGCAACGGGAGAAATTTTTGATCAGCATGAGCTAACCGCTGCTCACAAAACCTTGCCCTTTGGCACTCTCCTCAAGGTG
Organism: uncultured bacterium; assembly: GCA_964590465.1. Lineage (GTDB taxonomy): Bacteria > Cyanobacteriota > Cyanobacteriia > Phormidesmidales > Phormidesmidaceae > CAZPYG01. The sequence continues at coordinate 19,501 of CAZPYG010000077.1, forward strand.
CGTAATCTGCTGAACGACAAAACCGTTGTGGTGCGCATCAACGACCGGGGACCTTATATCGGCGATCGCAGTCTCGATCTGTCCTACGCCGCGGCCCAGTGCCTCGACAGCGAAATTGTTGGCGTTATTCCCTATGAGGCGACGATTCTGGAACCGGGAGTGCCGAGAGCCTGGCAGGCAGCGGAAGCGGAGTAGATAGGTGGATGAGTAGATGGGTTTTACTCAAGCGTTTGCCTGTAGCAACTAGCATCCAGTCACCAGCATCAACCCTGGGAACCTAATACCCGGCACCGGCACCAGAGACCCAAAACTTTTCCCTTTTAATTTAACTGGCTCTCTCCCTCTCTTCCTGCCTGGCTACCTGCAAACACCGAATCGCTTCTAACATGCCCCTGGCTTTGTTCAGGGTTTCCTGGAATTCATTTTCCGGGATAGAGTCGGCTACAAGTCCGGCCCCCGCCTGGACTTTGACGATGTGGGAACCATCTTCCCTGGCCTGCACCACCATGGTGCGGATGGTGATGGCGGTATTGAGCTGTCCCTCGAAGTCGTAGTAGCCGTAGACGCCGGAGTAGGGACCGCGGCGACAGGGTTCCAGGTCGTGGATAATTTGCATGGCCCGAATTTTTGGGGCACCGCTGACCGTACCGGCGGGGAAACAGGCTTTGAGCAGGTCCCAGGCGGTTTTGTCAGGTTTTAGCTCTCCTACCACGTTGCTGACGATGTGCATCACGTGGGAGTACCGCTCCACCACCATCAGTTCATCGACTCGGACAGACCCGCTAGTGCAGACCCGGCCCAGGTCGTTGCGGCCCAGATCCACCAGCATGACATGTTCGGCGATTTCCTTGGGATCCTGCAGCAGATCCTGCTCATAGGCTTTGTCTTCGGCGATGGTTTTGCCTCGGGGACGGGTGCCGGCAATGGGACGCACCGTAGCCACTTTGGGCTTGGAAGGATCATCTGCCAGATCCGCTTTGACCATCACTTCTGGACTGGAGCCAATCATCTGCCAGTCGTGGAAGTTAAAAAACGACATGTAGGGGGAGGGGTTAATCAACCGCAGGGATCGATACAGGTCGAAGGGGTCCCCGGCATACTCTGTGGTCAGCCGCTGGGAGATGACGACCTGAAAAATGTCCCCCGCCTGGATGTGGGCCTTAGCCTTTTCGACGCTGGCGCAGAATTCTGCCTTGCTGCGGTTGCTGGTGTAGGAAACGGGGGCAGAGGAATGGCTTCCCGGCACCCAGGGTAACAGGGCGTGCTTTTCAGGCAGAGGCAGAGTGAGTTTATGGATCAGCTGACGGACGCGATCGCACGCCCCTGCATAGGCCTGTTCCAAATCCGTATTCGGATCCCGTAAATCGGCATAGGCAATGGCCCACACCTTCCGCTGTACCTGGTCAAAAATTAGCAGGCTATCCACCTGCATCCAGAGGCCATCGGGCAGGTCGTTCTCATCAGGCGGATACACCGGCACGGTGGGCTCAATCCACCGGATCAGCTCGTAGCCCCAGAAGCCGAACAGTCCACCAATGCCGGGGGGCAGAGCCGGAAGCTTAACCGGATGATAGGGTTCTAAACATTTCGACAGAATCTCGAAGGGGTTGCCGTCGAATGTGTGAATGGTGCCATCCCGGTGGGTCTGGGTGGAAACCTCCCCCCGGCTTTCCAGAATCCACAACGGGTCACAGCCCAGCAGGCTGTAGCGCCCCAGGGTTTCGCCCCCCTCGACCGACTCCAGCAAAAAACTGTAGGGTTGCCCAGCGCAAACTTTATACCAGGCGGATACGGGCGTATCGAGATCAGCCAGCCATTCTTGATAAACCGGCACGAAGTTGCCCTGGCTGGCATAGCTTTTGAACTGGTCGAGGGATGGAAAAATCATGGCATTCATTCTACAGCGGCAAGATCACAAAAGGGGCACAGCCAGGCTGCGCCCCTCGTTGAGTCCATATCCAATGCAAGACCCATCATTACATTGGCGATGAAACAGTTCAGATCAGGCAGGCAAGAAACCCTACACTTCGTAAGGAGTTTTGCCGCTGAACTTGACGGTAGCGGGATCGGGGTTGGCCCCAATGTTGCGGCCAATGGTGTTGACCTGCCCGCGACCTTCGTTCACCTTCTCGGGGAAGACGCCATCTGCAGGGTGCAGGTATTGGGTCTCACCACTGGGGAAGATGCGGTAGATTTTATAATTGTCAATTTTGGGCTTAAACTTGGTGCGCAGCTGGGTGCCCAGAGCCAGGCACTGCTCTTTACGGGCCAGGTAAAGAAGGTTGTCGCCTTCGTTCATCATGGCAGCCCCACCTGTGGGCATTTCAAAGACCTGCTTCTTAGGGCTGGTCCAGGTGATGGCGTATTTTTCTTCAACTGCAGCTTTGGTGAGGAGGCCGCCGGTGCTACCCCCAAAAATAGGTGTTTGACCTGACAATCCTTCAGCCATAAAATTCCTATCTCTCAACCGTTTGTTGGGAATCCTATCATCGCGGCATAGGGAGTTAATACCGATTGTTGAGGAAGTGTAACAGTTCTTCGTAGTTCAGCGGTTGCGACTGGGCTGGGTCAGGTCTCGGTTTATTGAATCCATTGCCCCGGTTCCACTTCGCCCGGGCAGGCAAAGACGGAAGCATTTCCCGTAGAGTGGGGAAGGGAAATTGCAACAACACTTGGTCATGACAGACTTTTGGAACCGGGTTCTATCCTTTGGGCAGGCCATCACGACAACCGTAGGCGAGAAACTGCTGGATGATTTTGGCCATGCCCAAGCCGACCTGAAACAGGATGGAAGCCTTGTTACAGCCTCCGACCGCTGGTCTGATGATGCCTTGCGCCAGGCCATCCGGGAAGCGTTTCCTGACCACGGGGTACTCAGCGAAGAAGTCGAACATATTTTCCCTGATACAGACTGGTGCTGGATTGTTGACCCCATCGACGGCACCACCAACTTTACCCGAGGCATTCCGATCTGGGGCATTTCCCTGGGTCTCCTCTATCACGGCGTGCCTGTGTTCGGCTATGTGGCAATGCCGCCGTTAGAGCAGTGCTTCTGGGGATACTGGCCAGGCAAGAGTGGATTGGACATGCCCGAGGGCGCTTTTTTTAACGGTCGCCCCATCCATACCAGTGGGGCTCAACCGGGCAAGCAACAATTTTTCAGCCTGTGTGCCCGCAGTACCGAAGTGATGAAGAACCCCTTTCCCTGCAAAATCAGGATGTTGGGATCCGCGGCCTATAACGTGCTGACCGTTGCCGGAGGATGGACGTTAGGAGGCGTTGAAGCCACCCCAAAAATTTGGGATATTGCTGCGGTTTGGGCTATCCTCCATGCCGCTGGAGGGGTCTGGGTGCCTCTGGATCACACCAATCCCTTTCCTTTGGAATCTGGCCAGGACTACAGCTCGAAGCCCTATCCTACCCTGGCGGTGGCAAAGCCGGGACTGGTAGATACGTTTCGGCCTCTGGTGCAGGTTGTGGCGGCGTAATCTAATCAATCAAAATCCGTCGGCTGGTGAGGATTTTCCAAATACTTAAAGAATCGAGCAATCTGACCGGGCACGACCCGGCCCAGGGACAGCGGCGGAATCTCATCAGGGCCGAAGAAGCCCACATCACTGGTTTCGTTGCTGGTTTGGGCACTACCCCCGACCAGCTCGCAGTGAAAAAATAGCTTAAAGGAATGGTGCGGCTCCGGGGGATGGCCATGGCGAGGGTGGTCTCGTTCGTACACTGCCAGAACCTTGGTGGCCTTCGCCTCAAACCCTGATTCTTCGAAAACCTCTCGCTCCACGGCACGACTGGGGGGTTCGCCAATGTCGGCCCAGCCGCCGGGTAGGGTCCAGCCGCCGTCAGAACGTTCTTTTACCAGCAACATCTTGCCATCGCGGCAGGCGACCCCACGGACGTCCACCTTGGGAGTGGCATGACCCCATTCCTGCTTGAACATATCCAGCACCAACGTCGGTTCTACCCCGGTGTGGGTGGCGATCATTTCGGCCGCAATCTGCTGAATTTGTTCGTACCGTTCAATGTCAAAGGGATGGTTGCCGTAATGCAGCCCGGTTTGGGCAATGGCCTGAAGTTTTTTGGCCCAATCTAACCATTGCAGACTCATCTCAACACCCCTCAGTTTCAAAAGTGGCATTACCAAGTTAGACTTTACCGCCGGGATGGGAATGGCTCAACAGCGGTAGAAGAAAGCCTTTGATGGCCTTCAAGCATTCAGAAGCGGTCAATGGTGCGGTCTGTGGGATTAGAATTGTCGTTCCTCCAACTGGCCATGTAGCTGTTTAAAGACCAGGTGTCATCCCAGAAGGAAGAGTCCTGCTCAGACATGTTGCGCTGCCGCTTGCCCAAAACTTCTACTTTTGTAGTGGTGTAGCCACAGTGGCGACAGACGCGATGGACGGTGGCTTCCCCGGTGGAGTGATGAGTTGGCTTAACCAACGTTTGCCGATCCACCACGGCCAGGGTTTTGTAATGGCAACTGGGACAGTCAATCGCGAGTTTTTTGGGAGCGACAAACCGAGCAACCTTATGCTGTTTACACTGGGGGCAGATCAACACTATGTGACAAACAGAATCGACCTCTACCTCTGCAATCTGTCCTGAATCTAAATAGGGTTTGGCGGCTTCCTGCATGAGTTGCTTCATCGGCACCTGGCAGATTTCACACCTTGTACGATATTTGCGGATTAAATGCCTGATCACAAAGAACCCAATGACGATGGGAACCACAAAGGTCACCAACGGCACAAAAGCCATGAAGATAAATAGAAGCAAGAATTGCAGGAGAGGCCAAATCATGTGAGACCACAGGTTGTCTCGCGTGATGGGGATAGTTTCGGGCTCTTCCCCTGGTGCAATTTCCCTTTCCTTCTCCTCCAGCAACGGTGACGGTGTGGGAGTTGGTGCTACCGCTTGAACGGGGCTGCTCTGTTCCTCCGTCGATTGCTGGGGCGGGAGTTGTAGAACCTCTTGCCAGGTGTCTCCCTCGAAATTCAGCTCAGGCAGAGAGCTATAGACTATCGCAGTAGATAGCCCTACAAAGAAAAGGGTGGTCAGCCATCCTCGTCGCGTTTTTTGCCGCATAGTTTCTCTCAGCCAGTGAGACCCTCTATCCAACAGAATGCCCTGATTATTCCGTCAGGCTGCAAGTCATTAACCAGGACAAATTCGAATACGCAAATAATAAAAAGATTTCTGGAACGTCAGGAAATACTGACTTTTATTAGTATCTCAAACGTGCTGATGTATCGGTATGTATCAGACGAGGCATATGACTTTCGTTAAGTTGCTCTAATAGCTAAAGGTAAAAGCCCTGCAAGTGGCGATATCCTTCAGACCGGCTGACCTCGGTGTGGATACACCTGAAGCTCTTTAATCTGTCCCCCTAAATTTTGCAGTAGCCGTGACGCTTTCAACCCAAACTGATTTAACCTTCACCGTCAATGGAAAAACGATGCACCTGAACGGGGCATCCCCCACCCAAACCCTGCTGA
>CAZPYG010000078.1:0-3974 GCA_964590465.1 uncultured bacterium
CCCTGGCCGGAATTCTGCGGGATATTACCGAACTGAAGCAGAAAGAGACCCAGCTTCAGGAAATTTCCCAACGCCTTTCCCTGGCGGTGCAATCCGGTAAGTTTGGCATTTGGGAGTTTGATATTGCCCAAAACCGGCTCATTTGGGATGATCGCATGGGCGAACTCTACGGCATTACCCCTGGAGAATTCAGGGGTACCCTGAGCGATTGGGAACAACGGGTTCATCCCGATGATTTGGCCCAGGCCCAGGTTGTTTCAGAGCAGGCGGTAAGGGGAGAGCGTCCCTACGACACTGAGTTTCGGGTGGTACATCCCGGTGGGGAAATTCGCTATATCAAGGCCTATGCCTTTCATGAGCGCAACTCTGAGGGAGTTGCGATGCGTGCGGTTGGGCTCAATCTCGACATTACCGATATCAAGCAGGCCGAGGCAGCGCTGCAGGAAAGTGAAGCCCGGTATCGATTATTAATGGATAAGGCGGGTGATGCCATTCTGCTGGCCAATACGCAGGGGCAGTTCCTGGACGTTAATCAAGAAGCGATAGCCCTGTTGGGCTATAACCGCGAAGAACTCCTGGAGATGGCCATCCCCCAGATTCATCCGCCAACCAGGCTGGAGAATATCCTGGCGAATTTTTCCAGGCTACAAGAGAATAAGTCGTATCCTCCTATTACTGAAGTGGTACTGCGCAAAGATGGCCAGCAGGTGCCGGTAGAAATTACCGTTACGGTAATTAAGATAAATGGTCAGCGGATAGTACAGGGCATTCTCCGAGACGTCAGCGAGCGACTGCGGATCGAGCAAGAACTGCAGCACCTGCGGGAGCGATTGCAGTTCCTGCTATCAGCCAGCCCAGCCGTGATTTATACCTGCCGACCCGACGGCGACTTTCCCTGTACGTTTATTAGCGAAAACGTGGCACGAGTTCTGGGGTATAGCCCTGAGGAGTGGTTGGCCGAGCCCGGTTTCTGGGTCAACCACCTGCACCCGGAGGAGTCCTCCAGGGTGCTGGCTGAACTATCCTCTCTCTTTGACCAGGGACGACATAGTCACGAATATCGGCTTTTACACAAAAAAGGCCACTATGTTTGGGTACGGGATGAACTCCGGCTCATTTATGATGAGCAGGGCCAACCCCTGGAACTCGTGGGGTATTTAGCCAATATTACTGACCTGAAGCGGGCTGAACTGGCCCTGCAACAGCTCAATGAACACCTGGAAGCACAGGTAAACCAGCGGACACGAGAACTGCAAGACCAGGCTACTCTGCTGACCACCATCCTCAACAGCATGGGGGATGGCGTCGTGGTTGCCGATCAGCATGGGGAAATCATTCTCTATAACCCGGCAGGTAAGCAGATTACTGAAATTGAGCAAGCTCCCAGCCGCGAACTAACGACCTGGCAATCTCACTGGGGCATCTTTTTGCCCGACGAACGCCCCTGCCCACCGGAGCAGCTTCCCCTGTGGCGAGCGTTGCAGGGGGAATCGTTTGATCGAGTTGAAGTCATTTTGCGCCATCAAGGTTGCCCCCAGGGCCGATATCTGGAGGTGTCTGGCCGTCCCCTGGAGGGTTTTACCAATCAACCCATGGGCGCGGTGGCTGTTTTTCGGGATGTGACCGACCGCAAGCAAAGCGAAAACCAGCTGTTTTATAACAGCCTGCACGATAGCCTCACCGATCTGCCCAATCGAGATTTGCTGACCCAAACCCTCGACCGATGGATTCAGTCGCCGCAACGCTCTAACTCCGGCAGGTATGCAGTATTGTTTCTAGACCTCGACCATTTCAAGGTGATTAACGACAGCCTGGGTCATGCCGTCGGAGATCAGATGCTGGGCCAGGTCGCCACAGCTTTAAAGTCGTTGACTCCTCCGACCGGCCTGGCGGCCCGTTTAGGGGGGGATGAATTTGTGGTGTTGTTAGATGATGTTGCCAACCTTCAAGCTCCCATAGGGCTGGCAAAGCGCATCTTGAAACATTTCAAACGGCCCCTAACCCTGGACGAGCGGGAAATTTTTGTGAAAACCAGTATTGGCATTGTGATGGGCAACCCCACCTACCAGACAGCTGCGGATGTACTGCGGGATGCCGATATTGCTTTATATCAGGCCAAGGCCAAGGGCAGAAACCGATATGCTCTGTTCAACGAAGCCATGCATCTCAGCATGCTGGAGCGTCTGCAGTTGGAACATGATTTGCGGAATGCCCTGGCCCAGAACGAACTGCTGGTTTACTATCAGCCAGTGATTGACATCAAGCATCATCGAGTAGCCGGTTTTGAAGCCCTGGTGCGGTGGCACCATCCCACTCAGGGGGTTATTTCTCCTGCTAAATTTATTCCCCTGGCAGAAGAGACGGGCTTAATTGCCCCCTTAGACCGCTGGGTGTTGAAAACAGCCTGCCACCAGCTGGTGGCCTGGCAGAAGCAATTCCCGCATTATTGTGACTTAACCATCAGTACCAATCTGGTCGTCACCGATTTGATGTATCCCAACATTTTGGATAGCATTGACCAGATCCTGTCGGAAACAGGAATAAATAGCCAGCATCTGACGCTGGAAATCACCGAAAGCATGTTGATAGAGCAAATTCAAACCGTAGCCAGGGTGCTGGATCAGATTCAGGCTCGGGGTATTCGGGTCAGCATTGATGACTTTGGCACTGGCTATTCATCCCTCAGTTACCTCCATCAACTGCCGGTCAATGCATTCAAAATTGACCGCTCTTTTGTGATGAATCTGGAAACCAATCACAAAAATGCCGAGATTGTAAAAACCATCATCACCCTGAGCAATCGTCTGGGGTTGAAGATAATCGCCGAAGGGATAGAAACAGAAGCCCAGCTACAATACCTGAAAAATTTGAACTGCGACCTGGGGCAGGGCTACCTCTTTGCGCCGCCCCTGGCAGCAGCGGCGGCAACGGATTTTCTGGCCAATTTTTCTGCTTCCTCCTGAGCCACCCTGCATCTGAATTAAATCCCTAAGTTGAACAGCAGCGCCACCATGATCGCAACCATCTGTCCACCACAGTAGAAACAGTTTCGGTCGTTGCTTTACAGGAATTCGATATGCCTGCCGTTGGTGTCCCATTTGTTGGACGAAAGACAGTCCTGTGGCGACGCCACAGGCGATTTCTGATCAAAGCTATCCTCAGCGGGTTCTGTTTTCTGATGCTATACGCTCCAATTAATTTGGCTCTAGCCCATACGCTGTGGCCCCAGCCCGACGGCATTCTGGTGCTGGGGGGACATCCCCATCGGGAAGCCACCGCCGCCCGGTGGGCCAGGTTATACCCCACCTTACGGGTATGGTCATCTTCCGGATTAGGTCCAGAGCAGGCCTACCCCATTTTTAACGCGTTGGGGGTAAGCCGCGATCGCGTCATCCTCGACTACCAGGCCGTAGACACCGTCACCAACTTCACCACCCTGGTTGAAACCTTTCAGCAAAACCACGTGCATCACCTCTACCTGATCACCTCCGACTACCACATGCCCCGCGCCCGCGCCATTGCCACCATCATCCTCGGCAGCCACCGCATCGCCTTTACCCCCGTCGTTGCCCCCTCCCTAAAACCACCAGAATCTCCCATTCGCATCTGCCGCGACATCCTACGCTCCTGGCTCTGGCTCACCACCGGTTGGAGCGGTGCAAACTTCAAGAACGTCTAGATGCATAAACGGTGCAGTACGGCTACAAGCATGAGCGCATGCAATTTAAGCAGCCCCTAGAACCGCGCAGAGCCCCTATCTCCTAGAGCTTTTCTTTAATTCTTTTCAGCGAATTGCTTGCCCGTGGGTTACGGCCCATCCCCAGTCCTCCACCCTAACGCCCGTTTAACCTATGGCCTAACCCACGCTACAGCCTCTTCCCGTTTTTTGAATTTTGATTTTTTGAATTTTGCATTCTCCATTTTGCATTCTCCATTTTGCATTCTCCATTTTGCATTCTCCATTTTGCATTCTC
>CAZPYG010000078.1:4074-24944 GCA_964590465.1 uncultured bacterium
CATTTTGCATTCCCCAAACCACCCCCCTCACCCCCACCCACCCATCCACCCACTATCCATCCACCCATGACCCTATCCGTCGGACCCATCCAAAGCTACGTACCCGGTTCCACCTGGTTTGACCTGACCAAATATTCCAACTTAGGCACCCAGGAGCGGGTTTCCATTAACCTTGCGGAAAGCAACCTCTGGTTAATCGATAGCAGCGATCTATACCTGCCTTACGACTATGCTCCCCGCATTGCCTTTATTAATGAAGGGGCGGGCTATCAGTCTCCGGTTTCTATGACAGCGACTGGCTCTACAACCGGTGACATCACTGTATTCTCTAACCTATCGGGCACTGACAGCATCCTACCCAGCTCTAACGCACCCCTGCAGGTGGGCGACTGGGTGCAGATCTCCGAAATTCAGGCGGGAACTCAGCTCAACTTTTCGGTCACCCCTAATGGTGCCGTCAGTTCCGGCAGGGCTCCTTTAAGTACCGACTATACCCTGAACCCCACCGATCCCAGCAATCCTAACAGTCCCATTTTCTGGACGGCTTACGCTGACCCCAAAGCAACCAAGCCACTGGTTTTGCTGGGGTATGAAGACATCGTCGGCTCTGGCAGCGATAACGACTTCAACGACGGCATCATCGCCATTGACGTAGGCCAGGAAAACTTTGACGCCATCTTTACCGCGGCAAACCTGGGTCAAGATCCTCAAATCAATTTAAAAGATGCCCAGGCCGCTCCCTTTGAAATGCATAGCGCTGCCGGTCTTTTAGTGATTGGGGCTATCGTTATCGGGCGTCGGAAAGGTTGGTGGCGATTGCGAAAAACCATTTAATCAACCCAAACCCAAACGCAGACTGCCTTCCCCTAGGGTTGACCCAGGGGCCATCTCCCCAACCGCCCTATTCTCCTCCCATTGCAAAGCCATGCTTAAATTCCTGACCCAACGCTTCCGGCCTGAGATTTCCCCACAGCCTTCTCTGGAAAATTCTCCAGAAAACGGTCATCGCCCGATTCGGCTGACCATTGTCACCCAGTTCTTTCCCCCTGACTTTGCTGCCACCGGGCAGTATATGGATGAGTTAGCCACCCACCTGGGCCAGCAGGGGTTTGAGGTGCATGTGTTCACCGGCCAACCCAGCTATGCCTTCGAAGTGGCGGAAGCGGCCACAGAAGAACAGCAGGGTCCCGTTCACATCACCCGGTCTAACTTTTTGCGTAACCGTTCCCGCAGCATGAAGGGGCGCACCCTGAGCAGTCTGGCCTTTTGCCTGCATACGGCCTGGCATCTGGTGAACAAGCGCAACCGTGGGGATATTATCCTCTTCGTTAGTGAGCCGCCCTACCTGCAGGTCGTGGGATTCTTTTTTAGTCTAATTTTTGGAACGGCCTATGCATCCCTGGTCTATGACCTCTATCCCGACGTGGTCACCGGGCTGGGAATGCTGCCCGCCAACCACTGGGTTGTGCGCCTGTGGGATGCGGTGAATCGCCGGGTCTGGCGGCGGGCTGAGGCAGTCATCGTGCCCTGCGAAACCATGAAGACTCGCATGGTGGCGAAACATCCCGCCCTGGCGGATCACATCACCGTTATCCACAACTGGTCAGACCCCGACTGGGTCAAACCCCTGGCCAAAGTCGATAACGAATTTGCCCGGACCCATGGCATATCCGACATCTTTACCGTGCTCTATTCCGGCAACATGGGGCGCTGCCACGACATGGAAACCATCCTCGGTGCGGCTAAAGCATTGCGGGATGAGCCAGTGCGGTTCCTCTTTATCGGCGGCGGACCCAAACGGGAGACAACTCAACACCAGGTGGAAGCCCTGGGCCTCACCAACTGCCGATTTCTCCCCTACCAGGACAAAGCGCTGCTGCCCCAGTCCCTCACCGCCTGCGACCTGCACCTGGTCAGCATCGACACTGATATGGAGGGGCTGGTCGCCCCCAGCAAGTTCTACTCTGCCCTATCTTCTGGCAGACCGGTAGCGATCATTTGCGAACGCCATTCCTACCTGCGGGGGCTGGTGTCTCAGTCGAACTGCGGGGCAGCATTCAGCAACGGCGACAGCCAGGGTCTGTCCAGCTACATCCGCTATCTGATGAAAGATCAGGAAGTAACCCAGCAGTTGGGCCTTTCCGGGCATCGGTTCATCCGCGAAAACTTTACTGTAGAGGCCATCAGCCGCCAGTATTTTCGCCTGATTCAGCGAGCGGTAGTGAAGCATGCTGATCTCTATCGGGCATTAAAACATCAGGAATTTGAGCTTTACTTCCAGCCCATTGTGAACCTGGGCAACGGTCGCATCGACACCCTCGAAGCTCTGGTCCGGTGGCACCATCCCCAGCGGGGGGTGCTGCAGCCAGAAGACTTTCTTTCCGCCACCAAAGATACTGACCTGATTATTCCCATCGGCTGGTGGGTGCTGGAGCAGGCCTGCCAACAGCTCGCTACCTGGCGACAGCAGTTTCCCGAGCAGCGGTTCCGCATCAGTGTGAACCTCGCTACCCAGCAATTTCTTCACCCTGAGTTGATGACCCACCTGGATCGGGCATTGACAACCCACAAGCTGCGGGGAGAAGACCTGGTGCTGGAGGTTAAAGACCACACCATCATGCTGGATACCTCAGCCACCATGGGGGTGTGGATGCAGCTGCAGACGCGAGGTATTCCCATGTGTATTGAGGGCATTGGCACCCACTATGCCTCCCTCAGCTTTTTGCATCGGTTCCCGGTCAGCAGCCTTAAAATTGATGCCAAAACCGTCAATCGTCTGGATATCGACCCCAAACTGGCGGAATGGCTCAAAAGCCTGATTGTCATGTCCCACGACCTGCACATTGACCTGGTGGCCATGGGCATCGAAACAGCCTTTCAGCATCGCCGCACCCGCGAAATGGGGATGACCTACGGCCAGGGTTACGGCTTCTCAAAACCTGAATCAGCCCCGGTCATCACCCGCTTGCTGGTCCACCGCAATCCATTTTCGTTTCTGCTTGAGCCTTCACCTACCCCCCCCGCCATGGCAATGTCCACCGATGCTCCGCTGGTGCTGGTCGTTGACGACGATCGCTCCCTGCGTAGATTACTCACCATGGCGGTTCAGCAAGCCGGCTACCGCACCATTGAAGCTACCAACGGCCAGGAAGCCCTGGAACTTTACCGGCAGAAATCCCCCGAACTGGTACTGCTCGACGCCATGATGCCCGAAATGAATGGCTTTGCCTGCTGTCGCCAAATTCGCATGATGCAGGCTACTGAGAATTTAGGATATGCCGACCGGGTTCAGGGTTCGGTCCTGATCCAGCAGAGTTGTCAAACTCCCATTTTGATGATCACAGCACTGGATGATGAAACCTCCGTCGAAAATGCCTTTGCGGCGGGCGCGACTGACTACATCACCAAACCCATCAACTGGTCTATTTTGAAGCAGCGCCTCAAAAGGTTATTCAACCAGAATTGATTTAAAGAATACCCCTTTCAATGTCGTTCAGATTTTGAGGTTCAGTCAATGCGCCTTGAGAACCCGTTGCTGGGTTACCGAGCGATTTTGTTGCTTCGTTGACCAGCAGCGGCAGCACAGCCGCCAGGGCAATGACCCAGTAATCCTTCCCCTCCAGGGGGGCCACTTTCAATAACTGACCCAGGCCGGGCAGCACCAGGGGCAACAGTTGCAGGGCCAGGGAACCGGCAATCGCCGCGTCTACGTAGGGATTACGGGGTAGTGGCTTGAGACCAAACCAGCGGCGGGTTTCAGAGCGACAGCTGAAGGTGTGGAGAACCTGACCGATGGTTAAGCCCATAAACGCCACGGTGCTGGATTTTGGCCCCATCCCGTATTGAGCCAGGGCATAGCCGTAGGCCGCCAGGGCACCGGCTGAAATTACGCTGGCTTCCCAGGTAATGCGCCGGAAGTCAGAGGACTTAATAATGCGTTCACCGGCGGGGCGAGGAGCCTGTTCAAGCACGTCGGCTTCCGGAGGTTCCAGGGCTAAGCCCAGGGCGGGGAAAATGTCCGTTACCAGGTTCAGCCACAGCAGCTGGATGGCGTTGAGGGGTTCCCCCAGACCGGCCAGGGTTGCGATCGCTACCACTATAATTTCGCTCAGGTTGGTCGCCAGCAGAAAATGTACCGCTTTGCGGATGTTGGTGTAGATGGTGCGTCCCTGGCTGACGGCATCCATCAGGGTGCTGAGGTTGTCATCCTGAATCACCACATCGGCCACATCGTGGACCCCCTCAGATTTGCCTGAGCCCATGGCCAGACCCACGTTGGCGGCCTTGAGAGCAGGGGTGTCGTTGATCCCGTCTCCGGTCATGGCGACGATTTTATTGGCCGACTGTAACGCCCGCACGATTTGCAACTTGTCCGCAGGGCTAATACGGGCAAAAATATCTACTTTAGAAGCCTGCTGTTTGACCTCGTCGTCTTTCAACTTAGCCAGGTCGTGGGCATCCAGAATCGTCAGTTCCCCGTTTCGACTGAGGTTGAGCTGCTGGCCAATGGCCCTGGCGGTGGACCGTTGATCCCCCGTGAGCATCACCGTGTCGATGCCCGCCCGATGAAAGGCAGCCATCAGTTCCGGCACCCCGGTACGGATCGGATCTGCCATCCCCACCAGCCCCAGCCAGGTCAGGTCCTGTTCCCCGTCGGTTTCTCCCTCCTTCAACTCTCGATAGGCCAGGGCCAGAACCCGTAAAGCCTGATCCGCCAGCTGATGGTTGGCGCAGTTGAGGGCCTCCCGATCTGCCGCCGTGAGGGGATGAACGGTGCTGTCCTTCACCCAGTGGGTACAGCGCTGCAGGATTTCCTTTGGGCTGCCCTTGGCGGCGACCAACTGAGTCCCGTTGGGGCAACGGTGCAGGGTACTCATGATGTTGCGGTTGTCAGTGCGCAGGTGGATGGTGGTGGTGGGATACTGTTGGCGCAAATTCTGGACATCGAGCTTTTCCCCTAAAGCCAGGAGGATCAAGGCATTTTCTGTGGGGGAACCCTTGACCTCAACGGCACCACCTTCGCGACCAACGATCTCGCTTTCGCTGCAGAGTACCCCCACTTCCAGAAGTTTCTTGAGCGCCAGGGACTTTTCACCATTGGGTTGCCCCGGCCTCTCCCCAGGGAGGATGCCGTCTTCACCAACCAGAGGTCCCGTAGCCAGATAAATCTGCTGCGCCACCATCTGGTTCTGGGTGATGGTGCCGGTTTTATCCAGACAAATCACCTGCACCGACCCCAGGGCCTCAACCGCATTGAGGGCCCGAATCAGAATTTTGCGCCGCCGCATGGTTTGAATACCCAGGGCCAGGGTCGTGGTGGCAACGGCAGGTAAGCCTTCCGGTACCGCCGCCACGGCCAGGGAAATCGAATTTTTTAACCCATGCACCAGGCCATACCCCCGCAAAGCCCCCACCGCGAAGATGGCAGCGCACACCCCGCCGCAGAGCAGCACCAGCTGACCGCTCACCTCGGCGAGCTGCCGTTGCAGGGGAGTTTCTTCTGCGACGGTGGTACCGACCAGTTTTTGAATTTTGCCAATTTCGGTGTACTGGCCAGTTCCGACGACCACCGCCTGGCCCCGACCACTGGCAATCAGGGTACCTTGAAAGACTCGGTTACTTTGTTCCGCCAGGGGGGTCTCCGGGGCAATGGGGTGAGACTGTTTGCTCACCGGCAGGCTTTCTCCGGTCAGGGTTGATTCATCGACCGTCAGGTTGTCGGTATCGATCAGGCGAGCATCGGCGGCAATGGTCTGGCCCGACTGCAGCAGTAGCAGATCGCCAGGCACAATTTCCGCTGCATCCACCCAGATGGCCTGGCCATTCCGTAGGACTCGAGCAGTGGGTTTTTGGTCCTGCTGTAAAGATCGAATAATGCGCTCAGACTGGCTCTCGGTCCCATAGCCGATGACGGCATTAATGCCCACCACCCCCATAATCACCACCGCGTCGATGGGGCTCCCCGTCGCCAGAGACAACAGCGCCGCGGTGCTCAGCAGCCCTACGGGCCAGGTGGTGAATTGTTCGACCACCATGGCCAGGTCAGATCGTTGGGAACCGGCAGTCAGCCGATTGGCACCATACTGCTCCAGCCGTTGGCTGGCTTCCTGGGTGGATAATCCCTGATGGGGGTCAGTTTTTTGAGCCGCAAGGATCGCGTCAGTTGTCTGCCCATGCCACGGAGTATCAGGCTGTGGTGGCTCATGGGGAAACCCCTTGGCTTGGGGAACGGTGGTCATGGAGGGGGAATAAAGGTCTGGGTGGATCTGCTGCTGATAGTCTGCCACAAGGTGATTTAAGTGGCAGACGGCTTCCGGGGTGAAGTCGGGTTCAGCCCGAATGGTAACGCTGCAGGTAAGAGGGTTAGCCTTAACAGCATAGAAGGGTCTGGGTGTTGAGTTCGGTTGCGATCGCGCAAATATCCTCGGCGATTTTGGCAGCGGCTGGAGCACCCTGGGTCCTTTCATTGACTGCAGGTTTGCGGGTGACCAACTCAGCCTTGGCCTCTGCCCATAGATCATCAAGCAGTTCATTCAGTTCGGCAGCGGATTCTTTGCAGCGCTCTGAGACCACTATTCCCTGTTTGACGAGTTCTCGATCCGTAGGTTGCTCGAGCATCGTGGTAAGGGGCAGCTCCCGGCATTTACCCTGCATAACCCCATTACGGTTCCCCTGGATCACCTCTAGCAGGTCAGCGCAGAGGAACCCCAAAACACATCCGTTAATAATCAGCGAAAACAGATCCCCCCAAATTTCTCGGTAAGGGGGGATCATACAGAGCAAGACAGATTGGCAATGGCCATCCCTTTACGGATTGACCTGCCCTTTTGTTTTAGCTTTGGCTGCCGTTTCTACGGTACCCCCATGGGCTTCTGACCCATGGAAAGACTGTTGGGGTTCGTAAAAAACATCTTCGATGGGTTGGGTATAACCTGACGCTTTTTCCAGGTTCTTTGGCAATTCATACAGCCACTTGGCGTAGCTGTTGCCATAGCCAAACATGGACTCTGCTTCAGCCCGTTTCGGGGACTGATAAAACATGTCCTTATGGCCATGGTAGGTGGTTTGATAAAGGGTCTTTTCTACCCCGTTTTTAGTCGTTAAGCTGGGGGTCTCAATCCCCTGGGAGGGGCGGTAGACATAGTCCTCAAAAGGTTGCTCCCGCTTCAGGACAGGCTGAGGGTCTGCCTCGGGCCTTTCGTATTGCAGTGACAACCAGGATTGGGGCTGAGACAATCCCGAAAACTGATAGGTCAGGGTTGGATTGTCCTGGATCTCCATCAAATTCTGCCGCCAGTTTTCTACCAGGCTGTTGATGTCAAAGCCCATGGCCCGCTGGAAGTGCCACAGACCGCCCTGCAAAAAGAAAAAGGCCAGGTAGAAGTGGGCATTGGCCAACCAAACCCGAGAGGTATAACCATTTTCAAGGGTGGATTGAGCTTCAAAATAGCGGGGTAAAAACGCTGATTTGAGTTCTAACGTAGGGCCATAAAATTCTTCCGGATAGGCCAGGGAATTGAATCCGCAATAATAGGACGCGGCAAACCCGGCAATGGCAATACCAAACAGCGAGTAGGATAAAATACCATCCCCTGAAAACAGGAAGACCCGCTTCACCCATTTGAAGGGGGGTACCAAAATATGCCAGGCCCCTCCGGCAATGAGCAACCCCGCCACGTAGATATGTCCGCCAATCAGATCTTCCAGATTGTTGACATCAAACAAATGGGTTTTATAGTCCCAAAGGGTGGCCGGGTCGAGGGTGGGGGATGTCACCAGGCGTACATCTCCCAGGTTAGTGTCATACAACCCTCCGAAGAACTGGGCTTTAGCAACAAACAACAGCGCCCCTAGCCCCAGGATGATCAGGTGGTGACCCAAAATCAGGCCGAGCTTACCGGCATCTTGCCACTCAAAATGGAACTTGGCAGCCCTGCCGGAAGCTGCCGACAGGCTCTGGGGCAGCCGAGTACGGTGAAAGTAGGCTCCCCCTGCTAAAACCCCAGCCGCCACCAGGTGAATCACCCCAATGGCAAACCAGGGATAGGTGTCGACAACGGCTCCGTTCGCCCCGATTCCCCAGCCTTCGGCGGCCAGGTGGGGGAGCAGAATCAGACCCTGGGTATACAGGGGCTGACTGGGGTTGTAAACGGCTAACTCAAACAGGGTAAACGCCCCAGCCCACAGCATAATCAGCGCGGATTGGGCGACGTGGGCGACGATGAAGGTGTTGGATAAGTCTATAAATCGGGCATTCCCCGCCCACCAGGGATATTGCTCCTGGGTTTGATTCGAAGCGTTCATGGCATCAGGTTAACTGCAACAGCGGTGTCTAACGTAGGCCTGCCCTGGAAGACAGGCCATTACAACTCAGTGCTGACAATTAGCTCAGCCCGTTAATGATGTGGTCAAAGTAGACATCCATCTCCTGGCCAGCTTCAGCCCCCACTCGCTGGGTGACCACTTCCTTCATCGCCTGGATGGCCTGAATTGTGGGCTCAATCGGGACACCCAGGGCAGAGTAAGTATCCTTCAGACCGTTCAACACCCGCTCATTAATGATGGAAGCATCCGCGGCCAGCATGGCATAGGTGGCATACCGCAAAAAGTAGGTCAAATCCCGCAGGCAGGCTGCGTAGCGACGGGTGGGATACATGTTGCCGCCGGGCAGGGTGATGTCTCCGTACAGCAAGCTTTTGGCAACGGTTTCACTAATAATGCTGGCAGCGCTGGAGCCAATTTGAGTGGCTGCCTTAACTCGGGTAGTTCCCGATTGAAAGTATTGCTTGAGCTTGTTTAACTCTTCACCTTCGAGATAAGAACCTTTCTCGTCGGCGGGATTAATGACAGCGGTAATGGTGTCTTGCATGGCTTTTTCTGAGATTAATTATGCAGTGGAGTACAAAAAGAAAACGATTAGAGGGCAGGAAAAGCCTTAAAAGGCACGGATCAACTGGTCGAAGTAGGGGCCTGCTAACGCACCTTCTTCAGAGGTCAGGATTCCCATGGCAACTTCCTTCAAGCAGCGCATGGCTAATTTTAGATTTGCCAGGGGTACGCCCAGGGAAATGTACATGTCGCGCATACCATCTAAACCGATGTCTTCTAAGGGCTTAGAATTTCCCGCTAAAACGCAGTAGCTGACCAGGCGGATGTACCATCCCTGGTCCCGCTGGCAAAGAGCTGTTTTTTGGGGATCTCCGCTGTTGCTGGGAGTATTCGGGCATTGGGCCCAAAATCGCTGGCTGCCCTGATCAACAATTTTCTGCTGATTTTCGGCGAGCTTTTGAGCTGCGCTAATGCGCACATTTCCCTGGTTGAAAAAGTCCTGGAGCTGGGTCAGCTCAGCACTACTCAAAAATCGCTCGGCCCGATCAGACTGAGCAATGGCTTTAGCTACGATACTCATCGACAAATCCTCCTTTAAATTGACTCAAAAACTGAGGGCACAAACCCACTGAGCATGATCATCTACTCAAACCATAAAAGTCAGAGGCCACCCATCGAAAGTTATTTTCATAAACTGCACACATAAGTTCAAGATTATTTATCTATGGGAAAAGTTTATTGGGGTTGTAAATTAATTCCAAAGAATAAAATCAATGTGCGATCAGAACCTGATAAGGTCAAAGGGTTTAGCAGCAGTAATTTAGCCGAAAAAGGGAGTATTTTTCCGCTGTTGAAATAATAACTCTGGCGTTTTTATGAGTCCTTGAAAGGATATTGGATCAGGCGGCGGGCAAGCTTCAGTTGACTGGCCCTGGAATCCTGTGAGGGGAATCCCCGTTTAGCCGAAAGTATCTTGGGTTGGGGTCGCCAAACGGTAGCGTTGAGCCTCGTTTGGGAATAGGGGGGAGGGTGAAGGGGCCCTGCTAGGAATGGGCAAAGCTGACATGCTCCCGAAACCACTGAAGACGGCGGGACTTTATAAACCTGCAAGTCCCTTAGGTTATAGCGGATTTCACTCCCATGTAGGACACCGTAAAGATCTCCCCAACCCACCGTATTAAGAGGGTCACAAGGATTAAGAGGGGTACAAGGTGAATCTTCTAAAATCAGAATTTGAGGGGAGCTACAGCTCAGCTGATTTGTACCTCATTGAACCGAGAACCGCTAGGGTTTGGGTTTCTGAAAGTACAGAATCATTCCCAATTCCCCCCCATGATCCGTAAATTCTGTGTAGCATTTAGAGGCTTGATTTTTCTGCATCACAAAAAATAAGCGATTCAGATCGTATTCATTCATTTGCATTTGTGGGGCAAAAAAGTCTCTCCCCTTAATCAGGTTAATAACATTAGCCCCCAGGGGAATCCATTGTCTGATCAGCGATGCCAACCGCTTTCTCTTCCTGGTAGAAGCATAGGTGAAATGAACAACACAGACTCCCCCGGGTTCAAGGCGAGATAAAAGGCGATTAAAGATGAGTTCACCTCTACGCACAGGTATGTGCTGAAACACAATAATAGAATGAATGAAATTATAGGTTTGATCTAAGCCAGAAAGACTATCATCTGACTTGATAAAATTCACATTGCTGATGGAGCGATCTTCACAATTCTTTCTAGCCTCCGCCAACATAGCGGTAGAAACATCAATTGCGACGACCTCGTTTGCAACTTCCGCCAGCGGTATGACTAATCTCCCCACGCCGCATCCAAAATCGATTGCTCGATCAATCTTAAAATCCTGGTCTATGTGTTTTTGGATGTTGTCGAGTACGGTGTCTACATAAGGAAATCCACTTTTAAGGAACTCCTCTTTTACCTCGTCCAGGTTAGCTTTTCGGTATTTGTTCTGATTCAGAACCCCATAGTAGGCATCGCATTTACCAAATCGCTCCCATTCTCTGTCAGTGCTCCTGCTGAACATGGTAATCAATGCCTGTTAGCGGTTGAAGTTTCCCTGTAAAAGCATAGGGTAAAGAGACGCACCCGTCCGAAATCGATCAAGGGGCACACGGTCATGGGCCAGGTTATCTTCGTCGCGGGCAAAGCAAGCACTGTGTCCTTTGAGGAGGGTGCTAGGGCCCAGGGGGAGAGAAGCGCTAGAATACCCCCGACTTGATTCAATCCCAGGGCTTAACGACGGTTTCCAATCATCCCACTGAGGGCCTGATCAATTTCGCCAAGCCCTCGCCCCATAGGGCTTTCGGCCCAACTCAGCAGCGCCATGACTCGACTGGCCTGGGGAGCCGATGACCCCGGCACATTCCCCCCTGGGGGATTCAGCATGAACAAAAGCTGCTCAAACTGGGGGCCGGGCAGGCTCGACAACAGCTGAAACAGCTTTCCTCGACTGCGACTGGTTGAGGATTGCCCGGCAGCCGCCGGTGACGTCCCAGCCAATTGAGGGGGCTGAGACGAGGATGGCTGAGAATTGCCGGATCTCTTAGCAGAGGACTGCAACGCTTCTACCGTCCGGCGAATCTCTTTAGCCACATCAAAAAAGGCTTCGTCAGGATTGCTCCAGGTGGTGATGGGTTGAGCATTTCTGGGAAGGGCCTGCAGGGTCGCAATGGTGGTGCCCATGGTGTCCGTAGGTCTAAGCATAATCGGGATGACCCGGGCCGAACCTTCCCGATGCCGTTCCAGCGCCTGCTCTAGCTCCACGTCGTTAATGTAGTCTGACGCCATGAAGTAGGGGCTAATCAGTAGCAAAATAACGTCGGCGGTTTCCAGGGCCGTTTTAATCTGGGCAACCCGTTCTGTACCGGCTTCGATGGCGCCGTCCTGCCAGGGTTCAATCAGCCCCTGCCGTTTCAAAGGGGAAAGGTGAATTTCCAGCTCCTCTTTCAGGGATTTATCTTTGTCGGAATAGGAGATAAACACCTGCAGCGCCCCGGATTCAACAGATTGGGCGTTAGCGGACGTGCCCTGTCGACTGGGGGCAGTTACGGTCAACGCCGGGTCGGGCTGAGGCAGGCCCATCGCTGCTGGGGGGCTGGTTTGGTCGGGGGCTATTCCCCGCAGCAGCACAGGAGTTAACGCCTCACCAATGCCCGCCATTTCAATGGCATTACGCCCCAGCTCAAAGGCAAAGTCAATGGGCCGACCGGCCCCTAAACCATCGTAAAAGCTGACGGCGAACTCAATGGCAGCCTGGTCTCCAATGGCTTTGTTGGTGCCTACAACGTAGGGCACATATTGAGCAATGGCTTCTCCCTGAAACTGTGAATAGCAGGCATTGAGCACCACACACTCCAGCTGTTCGGCAAATAGCTTAAACAGATTGGCCAGAGCCGTGGGGTCAATGGGTTTGGGGTTGCCCTGGTTGTCCTCAAAAATCAGGTGGCCGATGGGATTGCCAGTCCCCTCTAACGGTCTTAAGCCCCGAGGATTTTCCCCGGTGCGCCCCGTGGTTCCTGCCCCCTCGCCATGGCCTGAGAAATGAATCATATTGGGGTTTTCGTCCAATAGGGCGCGGCGAATATCCTGGGGGCGCACGGCCCAGCGCTGCACCAGTTCAAAATCCTGCCGGTGTTGGGAAAGTCTCAGCCCCTCATCAATGCCCCTGACTTCTTGGTCGAGGCGCAGGCGGGAGGTACCGATGGGGTTAGCCGCAAGAAACAGGATTTTTCGCATAGCTGGAGCGGGGGTAGACAGGCGTGGGCCAATATGCAATCCAATATAGCCTCTCGGTTTTACTTGCGCTCCAAGGTTGTGACCATTGCATGATTGGCCAGTTGCAGCAATTGATTCCTGGCGTCGGGCTGCTGGCCAATCATGCAATGAACAGGCCGATTGCTGCAGCTATCAAATCCCGAATCTGATCCTGCGGCTGGGTGGTAGGAAAGTCTAGAAACGGTCTGCCGGTGGTTGCGTCAAAAGGATGAGCAATGGAAAAATGATTGGCCCCGTCCATTAGCAGCAGGTAACTGTCGTTTCTGCCTCCGACAATCGCTTCACGAAAGGTCCGTTCTACAGGGGTGGTCGGAGTTTCCCATTCCACCCCATAGCGGAAGCTGCTTTGGGCAATGACCCCATCGCGGGTGCCGCCCAGACGATGCCCAGATCCTGCTCCTGGGCACTGCCAGAGGACTGAGCCGGATAAAACACCTTGAGATGCAGCGTATCGTAGGGGGGCGCTGCGGACTCAACTTTGGCAGCCTGAAACAGGGCGCGAACTGTCGTCATGGGGGTAGGAGTAGAGGACTTGTTCCCCAGTATCTCACTATTGTTTGGGGGCGTTAAGGTACACCGTCATCTCGTAAACCTGAATATCCAGAGGTTCCAGGTTGGGGTCATCTCCGGCAAATAGGGCATCCCCCATCAAAGCCTGGTAGGCCTGGGGATAGGCTGCCGCCGATGCCTGGGATGGACGCACCCGCAGCAGCAGGTCGCCGTAGTATTGATCCAGATTGCTGCCCTCCAGGACCAGACTGCCTTCGTAGTCCCAGGCAAAGCCGTAGAGCTTAAAGGTTCCTAAGACTGACTGCACCGTGGAATAGGGAACTCCTACCCCTAACCCTTCCGGAGTTTGCCAGGCCGGGCCAAAGTCCTTGGCTAACAGCGGCGCAGTTTGGGCCTGGTCGCGCCAAACGATGGAGAATTGCTGGTCCGGGCCTAAATCCACCAGAGTGCCCGGTTCTGTCGTCCCTTCTCCCATGGGAACAGCCTGGTCCTGAAGCTTGTCTTCTCCGTACAGGTCGACTAAGTCTTCGCGGCTGGTTTCAGAGGTTACCGGGCCGACTCGTTGGCCAGGAATCACCGTGCGATCCCTGGCCACCTGATCGCCGCTTATTTCCTCCTGGGAGCCGTTCCCTGCCCCTGGTTCGGGCTCCATGTCCGGCTCGGGAACTGCTGGGTCTTCCCCCCCGGCCTGACCGTTCGTTACTTCCCCCGGGGGCATGGATTCTACACAGGCCCCCAGCCCCAGCAGGCTCAGTAAAAGCAAATGGGTCGCAGCTAATATCAATGGATTTTTCATGGTGGCTCCTGCATTTCGCCCCTCAATGGGGGGAATATTAAATTTGAGTGTTTTGTGGTGTGGGGTTCCGGGTTTCGGGCGGCTAGTACCCAGCACCTGATCCCTGATCCCCACCCCCCTTCTACCATGGGTTTTCATCCCAAATATCCATTCTCCATCCTAAAAACCTGATTTCCTTTTGAGTTCGTCCCCTGTGCCATTTACCATGACTGTCAGAGCAGTTTAGGGGCAGGAACGGGAAAGAATGCGGGCTGTGGTCATGACATCGGCAGGGGAAGCACTGCGGGTGCAGGAGTTGCCGAAGCCGCACCTGCAGCAGCCCACGGACCTTTTGGTACGAATCAGGGCGGCGGGGATTAATCCGGTGGATACTAAAATCCATCGGCTGGGGCCCTATCTCGACCAGGGCTCGCCCATGGTCCTGGGGATGGATGGGGCCGGAGTCATCGAAGCTGTGGGGGCCGGAGTGCGGCACTTCAGCCCGGGAGACGAGGTTTACTTCTGCCATGGGGGGTTGGGCGGTCTGACCGGCACCTACGGCGAGTACATGGTGATCGATGAGCAGTTAGCAGTAGCCAAGCCCCCCTGCCTCAGTTTTGAGGAGGCAGCGGCGGCCCCCCTGGTGCTGATTACGGCCTGGGAAGCCCTTTACGACCGGGCTCGACTTATGCCCGACCAGAAAGTGCTGGTGCATGGCGGCACGGGCGGTGTGGGCCATGTGGCGGTGCAAATGGCGAAGCTGAAGGGAGCCTGGGTATGCACCACCATTAGCTCCGAAGGGAAAGCCCATCAGGCGGGTATGTTGGGGGCAGACCACTGCATCTACTACACCCGCATGAACTTTGTGGATGGGGTGAACCACTGGACCCAGGGTCAGGGGGTAGATGTCGCCTTCGATACGGTAGGAGAACCGACCCTGTCCCAAACTTTTCACGCGGTGCGGCAGTATGGGGATGTAGTGACGCTTCACTCGGCGACTGCAGAAACAGACTGGGGCACTGCCCGCCAGCGGAATCTGCGCATTAGTTTTGAGTTGACCCTCACCCCTCGGCTGCAGTCCCGGCGGGAGAGTCTGCGGTACCAGGCCCGGATTCTCAAACAATGCGCCAAGTGGCTGGATGCTGGCAAAATCAAGGTGCTGTTGGACCAGACATTTCCCCTGGAAGGGGTGGCTGAGGCTTACCGGTATTTGGGTACCCATCCTGTGGGAAAGGTGGTGCTGACCCTGCCTCCATAAAGGGCTTACCTCCGAGCCAGACCCCAGGAACTTAATGAAAAGAGACTCAACGAAAAGAGACTTAACGAAGTTTTGTTATAAAAACCTTTAAGAAATTGCGACTGCTTCCGAATAAGGGGAATAGGCTGAGTTATATTAACCGCCTAGGGCAATGGCAGAATAGCGCTGCCGTTGTAACAACAGATAAGCTCATAGGGGAGAGTCGTTTACCCGTTAATTGTTACCCTCTAAGGTGAGCTTTTTGTGTGAACTGGGTCAAACTCTCAACTCCCTGTGGAATTCGGGCATGGCATGACCAAGCGGGCAGGCAAATCAACTCGCGGATCTCTTCGGCAGGGGCAGGTAGACCGGTTAGAGCACATCTCTACGGATTGGCTGGATGCGATCGCGGCCCCGTTGCTTTTGCTGACTCCCCAAGCCCAGGTGCTGGCCAGCAATCGAAGTTTAGCCGATCTGACGGGCTATACCCCTGAGGATCTGGTGCAAAAGCATCTATGGCAAATCATCGCTGAGCCAGAACCGGCAAAAGTCCGGGCGGCCCTGAACCCTTTGGCCGATGGCACCCCTGGTCTGACTTTACCCACCATCTGGCGGACGATAACCGGCGAATCCGTCGCCATTGAGTGGAGGTTTAACCCTCTGCCGGGAACCCAGGGAACCCAAGCCCTCTGGGTGGCTACCGGTCATCCTTTGCCGCCTCCCCTGTCTTCTCCTTTAGCTGAAAATTCCCTAGAGCCCCCTTGCGAAGATCTCTACACCCTGGCTGAGAGCTGTACCGACTATATCGCCCTGCACCGGCTGATGGTGGGTACCGCCGCCGTCACGGGGGAGGAATTTTTTCCCACCTTTGTGGAACAGGTCGCAAAAGCGTTAGGGGTGAGCCATGCCCTGGTCACCGAGAAGGTCGATGACCAGCTCAAAACCCTGGCGTTTTGGTCTACCCAAGAACTCCAGCCCAATTTTCAGTACCCCTACCTGAACACCCCCTGTGAGCTATCCCTGCAGCAGGGGGTCTATGCCTGCCCGGTATCGGTACAGCAGTCTTTTCCCCAGGATCAGGATCTGGTGCGGCTGGGAGTTGAAAGCTATCTGGGGGTTGCCCTGCGCAACCGGCTCGGAGAACCCATCGGCAGCCTGTGTTTGCTGGATACTAAACCCCTGGCCAACGTAGAACGAATGGAGACCATTCTGCGAATTTTTGCCTCCCGGGCAGCGGCAGAACTGGAACGACAACGGGCTACCGCTGTCCTGGAAAACCTGAACCATACGGTCGAAAAAGCCCTGCAGGAAAGCCAAACCCTGCTGCAGCTGGTACTGGACACCTTGCCCCTGGCAATTTTTTGGAAGGATCGCCACTGCCGCTACCTGGGCTGTAATCAACAGCTGTTAACCGATGCTGGTTTGAATTCGGTGGCTGACATTCTGGGTAAAACAGATTTCGACCTGCCCTGGCATCAGGAAGCACCCCGCTACCGGGCCGATGATCTGGCGGTGATAGCCTCAGGGCAGCCCAAACTTAACATCGAAGAACCCATCACTAAAACCGGCAATGAATATCGCTGGTTATGCACCACCAAAATGCCATTACGTAACCCCGAGGGGGAAATCATTGGCCTGCTGGGGGTCTATGAAGACATTACCGATCGCAAAACCATGGAGGCCCAGCTGCGTCAGAGCCATGAAAACCTGACCCTGGCCAACCTCGAACTGTCTCGGGCGGGGCGCATTAAAGATGAATTCCTGGCTAACATTAGCCACGAACTGCGGACCCCCTTAAGTTCAATTCTGGGAATGACCCAGGCCCTCAGTCGGGAAATCTACGGTCCCCTGACAGAACGGCAACACCGGTCCCTCAATATCGTGGAGCGCAGCGGTCGCCACCTATTGCACCTGATCAACGACATTTTAGATGTGGCTAAAGTTGAGGCCGGCAAGATCGAGCTGGATGTGACCCAGGTCTCCCTGGCCCAGCTGTGCCAGGATAGCCTGGAATTTGTCCAGCAGCAGGCCCTGCAAAAACACATTGACTTGCAGTCTGACTTGTCCCCTGACATCACAACCCTGGCGGCCGATCAACTGCGCCTCAAACAGGCCCTGATTAACCTGCTGGATAACGCCATTAAGTTCACCCCCGAAGGAGGACAGGTGCATTTAGAGGTAGCGCCAGCTCCCCCTTCATCACCCCATGGGCCTGATCCAGGACAGCAGGTCGTCTCCATCTCGGTTACAGACACCGGCATTGGCATTGCCCCTGCAGACCAGAAGCGGATGTTTCAAACCTTTGTGCAGCTCGACAGCAGCTTTAACCGCCAGTACTTCGGCATGGGCCTGGGCCTGGCCATGGTTAAGCGCATCGCCGAAATGCACGGGGGCAGGGTGGATGTCCATAGCCAACCCGGTCGGGGGAGTCGATTTACTCTGTACCTGCCCACCCAAAAACCTTTAACGTCAGTTCAGGATGATGTCTGACAGCCTCATCCTGAGCATTTTCCCCTCCCCGGAGGGATACCCCTTAGGGAAGCTATCCGTTAGGCAGATCTCCCCTCACCCCCTCAATCCCCCTCTCCCAAAATGGGAGAAGGGGAGGTCAGATGGGGCTTTCCGGCCCCCCTGCTCCCGTTCTGGGAGTAGGGGCTGGGGGAAGAGGGAAAAGTTTGCAGTGCAAGAGTTTCATCGACTTTTGCGTAAAGGATAGCTTAGGAAAGGGGGGGCAAATCTGCGGCTATAAAACCCTCCCTTCTTCCAGACAACCTTCTTTCAGGCAAACTGGCTCAGGGAATCCACCATGAACCCCGGGCTCTGTTACTTGACGAGATGATGATGGAGTGCGAACTTGAGTAACTCGGCCCGGTTACTGGTGTCAGTTTTGCGGAACAGGCTGCTGACGTACTTTTCCACCGTTCTGGGACTGAGGTAAAGCTTATCCCCGATTTGAGCATTGGATAGCCCATCTGAAAGCAGAACTAACACGTCTTGCTCTCGGGAGGTGAAATTACTGCTGGAGGCTTCGACTTCATCGAAGGGGGCTTCAGCGACGGCCGCCGCCGTCGCTGAAGCCGGACCCTGGATAGCCCGCTGCTGAGCCGTGTTCATGGCTACCTGGTGCATCCAGGCGGCTTGAATCAGCTGCGATCGCTCCATCAGGTTGCGGACAATTGCACCAATCTCCTGAAGTTCAAAGGGTTTGGGCAAAAAGGCATCACAGCCCAGCTGATAGCCTCTAATGCGGTCCTGGGTTTCGTTGTGGGCCGTCAGAAAAATAACCGGTAGGAGACGAAATGGAGGATGTTGACGAACCTTTTGAATCAGGGAGTAGCCATCCAGAAAGGGCATCCCAATGTCGGTAATGATGAGCTGGGGCTGGTCATCATAGACCTTGCGAAGGGCTTCTTCGCCATTGGCGGCCATGACGACGTTATAACCCTCTAGCTCTAGATAATCGCAGATAGAGAGCCGCGTTCCTTCGTCGTCTTCGGCAAGCAAAATGGTAAGCGGCATGGTCGAGACCAATCACGTTCCTACCTTATAGCCTAGAAGATATTCCCCGAAGATATTTTTTTTGTTGCTGAAATTAAACTAAACCGGAGCAATTACTTCAAAACTGTAACGTTATCCCAAGCGATAGCCAAATCCACGCACCGTCTTAAGGTATTGGGGATGGCTGGGGTCATCCTCAAGCTTCTCGCGAATCCAGCGGATGTGAACGTCTACGGTTTTGTTGTCGCCCATGAAGTCGTGGCCCCACACCTGATCGATGATCTGATCCCGCGACCAGACCCGGCGGGGCTGTCCCATAAACAGTTCCAAAATCCGAAACTCTTTGGGGGAAAGACTGACCTCTTCTCCCCGCAGAAAGACCCGGCACTCCTGGGAATGGAGGGTGATATCTTCAAACTTTAAAACCTGGCCCTGGTCTGATGGGCCTCGGCTCCGCTGGCGCCGCATCAGGGCCCGGCACCGGGCAATGAGCTCTTTCATGCCAAAGGGCTTGGTGAGGTAGTCATCGGCACCAATTTCCAGGCCCACTACCCGGTCAGTTTCGGTTCCCTTGGCGCTGAGAATTAAAATGGGCACGTCAATACCCTGGTGACGTAACAGGCGGCACAGATCTAGCCCGTTCATCCCGGGCAACATCAGATCCAGCACGACCAGATCGATTTCAGGGCGGATGGCCCGGCTGGAGGCGACGGTGCCCCCCAACATATCAAGGGCCGTTAGACCGTCTTCTGCAATTAAAATGTCAAAGCCTTCTTCCGCTAACCCAAGGGCGACCGTCTCTCGAATTAGCTCTTCATCCTCAACGATTAGCACTCGACCGAGGCCCACACGAATTTCTGAGTGGGCTGGGGACGAAAAATCTAAAGAGGTCATAGCGCATGGCCCAAATTGATCCGAGTCGATCATAACAGCCCGCTATCCATCAAGATAGGGAAATTCCCAAAAAAATTCTATTTCCACCCAAACAAGGACCGGTCAGTCTGGGGGTAGTGAATGTCTACCCTGAAGGGCCCAAGGTTACGGCAAAATCCCCTAGATGACAGATCATGTCGGCCAGAAATACTCTCTATCTTCTAAAGCAGAAGTATGGAGGATAGATCCCTTGGACTTAGGAATAGGCGGGAAGGTGGCCCTGGTCGCGGGCGGTAATTCTGGCATTGGCAAGGCTACCGCCAAATTGCTGGCGAGTGAAGGCGCTAACGTCGCCATTGTGGGCAAAACCCAGAGCAAATTAGACAATGCCGCCGCCGAACTCGACAAAATGGGTGAAGTGGTGCCCATCCAGGCCGACTTGACTCGCTTAGACGCGGTGGATATGGTTAAGCGAGCAGTGTTAGATCGCTTTGGCGGGGTCGATATTCTGGTGAATACCGTTGGCATTACCGGCCCGACCAAAGACTTTTTAGACTTAACCGATAAAGACTGGTACGACACCTTAGAAGTGGACTTTATGGCAGCGGTGCGGCTGTGCCGGGCCTTTCTTCCCCTGATGCAGGACAGTGGCTGGGGGCGGGTCGTGCTGGTGGCCTCAGAAGATGCCCTGCAGCCCTATACCGATGAAATCCCCTACTGTGCCGCCAAAGCTGCGGTGCTGAACCTGGCGAAGAACCTGTCCAAGGCCTATGCCAAAGACAGCGTGCTGGTAAATTCGGTATCCCCGGCATTCATCGCCAGCCCCATGACCGATGCCATGATGAGCAAGCGGGCAGAAAAGCTAGAAGTAAAGTTTGACCAGGCGGTAGAGAGCTTTCTCGACGAGGAACGCCCTCACCTGGAGCTGCACCGTCGGGGCAAAGTGCAGGAAGTCGCTGCGGTCATTACCTTCCTGTGTTCCCAGCAGTCCAGCTTTGTGGTGGGGGCTAACTATCGGGTCGATGGCGGTTCTGTCGCCAGCATGGCGCTGTAGGCCCCATGACCGATCTACACGACAAATACGATTTCATCATCATTGGCACCGGAGCCGGCGGGGGTACCCTGGCCTACGCCCTGGCCCCCACCGGTAAGCGTATTCTGCTGCTCGACCGGGGGCAGTATTTGCCTCGAGAGAAAGACAACTGGAACCCCCGGGCGGTTTACATGGAGGGCAAGTATCGCACCAACCAGCACTGGCAAGACCCGGACAAGGATAGGTTTCAGCCCAACCTTTATAACCAAGTGGGAGGCAATACAAAGGTCTATGGAGCGGCCCTGCTGCGGATGCGCCCGGAAG
>CAZPYG010000079.1:0-12713 GCA_964590465.1 uncultured bacterium
GCACACTCTCAAGACGGCATCCTGATGGCCTCTAAGGATATGACACTGTCGTCGAGTTTGAATGTCCCAAATCCGAATCGTTTGATCTTCACTGCTGCTGGCCAGTCTAGGCCGAGTCGAACTAAAGGCAACGGACCAAATCCAGCTGGTATGGCCGACCAGGCTGCCCAATAGCTGGCCAGTTTGAACCGACCAGAGCCGAATCTGCCGATCCTGGCTGCCGCTAGCGAGGAGCGTTTCGGCGGGGTTGAACGCTACGGACCAGATGCCGTTGCTGTAGCCCTGGAGCTGACGTAAACAGAGGTTTCCCTGCCAGAGCCGCACGGTGCCATCTTCGCTGCCGCTGGCCAGGACCTGGTCAACATTAAACGCGATGGCGGAAACCCAGCTTGTGTGGCCCGACAGCACACTGAGAATTTCGCCTGTGTGGTAGTTCCAGCGCCAAATTTTGCCCTCATCGCTACCGCCTGCGACCGTGTGTCCATCTGAGCTAAAAGCAATACAACGAACGGGGCTCTGGGCATCAAGCCTGTGCGTGATCCGCCCGGTCTTGACCTGCCAAAGGCTGATTTGGCCGGATACGCCGCCACCAGCCAGGACCTGTCCATCGGGGCTAAGGGCTACCGACTGCAGCTTGCTGGAAGTCTTCAAAACCCGTAAACAGTTCCCTTCAACGGCATTCCAAAGCCTTACTGTGCCGTCGTAGCTGGCGCTTGCTAGAATTAGCTGGTCTAAACTAAACGCGACTGAACGCACTTCGTCTTGATGACCGCTGAGTTGGTGTAACAGCTGGCCCGTTTTCAGATGCCAAACCTTGACCCAGCGGTCTTCACTGCCCGTTGCCAGCAGTTGGCCATCAGGACTAAACGTGACTGAGAAGACCCGATCGCAGTAACCGTCCAGGCTGTTTACAATTTCCCCACTTTCCACATCCCAGAGATGAACGGCTCCGTTAGCGCTACCCGCCAGTAGCTTACCGTTGGGGCTAAAGGCCAGGGACCAGACCCAGCCTTCGTCCATGGTTAAATTGAGCAAAGGCTTGCCGTCTGCTACCTGCCAGAGACGAATGTCGTGGTTAATATCGCCCGTTGCCAGCAGCTTGCCGTCAAAGCTTAATGCCACCGTCATGACTTGACCCAGGGTCTCGCTGAAAACCGAGCGGGAAAGATCGGATTCAGAAAAGCTGACCCGGTGCAAATTCACGCCCCTGAGGTAGGCACTCCAAACCGGCAGTTGGGAAAAATCCCAGTCACTCAGATCAATCTGCATCTGAATCAGGAGGTTGAGCAAATTTCCACCTCCGTAGCCCGATTGGGCTGGCGCTTGGCGAAATTTATCAAGCCACTGTCGGAAGATCCGCGCCCATTGAGCTGGACTGCTTAGCGCCAGCAGTCGCTCGGCAATCGGTTTAAGAATCAACCGGGTTTGGGTCTCGCGAATATAGTCTCTCGTTTGGGCTTGAATCAGCCCGTGGGTGGTGAGGGGCGAGGGGGCAAGCAGGTCTGCTGGGGTAATCAGCTGTTCGCACACGCGTTCGATGAGCCGATGGGTGACATATTCCATGATCACCGGTTGGAGGGTAAAGCTGGGCTGACGGTGGCTTGGGCTGGGCGGCAGTTTTTCAATGATGCTGCGACGTTCTAGGGTAGTCAGCGCGGCCAGCAGCTCCCTGAGCCCTGCTCCTGATCCACGGATAAAATAAGCATGCAGTTGGGATAGCGTCATCGGCTGACGGGCGATCGCAAGCCAGTCCAGCGTCTGTTGTTGCAGCAGCGAAAGCCGGTTCATCTGCTGGCCCAGCAAATCTTGAATATCGCCAAAGATGGCTGTCCCCGTTGGCAAACAGTCCAAAAAGTCGCCCAGCTGCCCTTCAAACAGATCTTGAACCACTGCAGCGACCATCTTCAGCGCCAGTGGATTACCCGCATAGTAGTCTGCAAGCTGCTGCCACTCTAGTTCTGTGCCGGTGAAATTTCCTTTCAAACCAAACAATGTCTGACAGAGTTCAGCCGGTAGACCACGCAGACAGAGCGATCTCACGGGTAGCCGATTGCCTTCGTGGGCGGCAATGCTGGTCGGCTTTTCGCGGCTAGTCAGCAGGACGGTACTCTGGTGCTCAATCTGCCCCAGCTGCTGCCAAAACCGTTCGTAGCTTGAAGGATTATAGGCTGGCGGACTGTCCGACTGGGTGGGTGACATGACCGTTTCGCCGTTGTCTAGCACCACCAAACAGCGGTGCTGCCGAAGGCAGTCCATCAACTTCGAGAGTTGTTGACTGATGGATTGATCGGTAACCGCTGCCTGGGATGGCGAAAGTGCCTGAAGCAGGTCTGTAATCAGGTCGGACAGGGGGGGTGCGTTTCCTAAGGATCGCCAAACAATCCGAGCAAAGTGAGCTTCCTGCTTGAGCTGCTGAACCAGCCAAACGGCCAGGGCCGTTTTGCCCATGCCGCCCAGGCCAAAAATGCCAATCAATCGACAGCGATCCCTCAGCACCCACTGCATGAGCTGCTCTAACTCGGCTTCGCGACCAAAGAAGTAGGACACATCAACGGCATCCCCCCAGTCAATTACAGGAGCAGCCGCAGCTTCACCCGGTAAGTCTGCGCCAGTCAGGTTTAAATGTCGCTGCAGCACCAGCCGCAGGTTGCGCTTCGTGACCTTTTCTCCCAAAGCCTGGGAGAGCAGCTGCCAAAGCTGCGAACCAGTCTGTTTAACGTAGCTGAGCTCATAGCCCAGCTGCCGGGCCATTTCGGTGTATGCATACTCATCCCAGGCATAACGAAAGACAGTCCGCTGTAGTGAGTTAAGACTGCGCTTGGTTGGAGGGCTGCGGTAGACAGCACGCTCAACTAGCACCAGGGCTTCCTCAGAGGTCATACAGCATCTCAAATAGGGCGTATCTAGGGTTAGGGGAGTCTCCCAAGGAAAAATGGGTTAAGCGTATTTCTGGAATACGCTGAGAGAATTATGGCGTTGCTTGGGGCTAAAAAAAGCACAACCGTAGAGATTCGCATCATTGGTTAGGGGTTTACCTGCTTATGAAATACAAATTCATCTCCCTGAATTTGTAAGATCACAGCACTCCGAGTCGGATCTCCCGTATCTTGAAATTCGATGGTGCCGGTCACCCCTTCGAACTTGCCAACTTTCGCCAGCCCCTGACGAATGGCTTCTGGGGTAGCCTGCCCTTCCGCTTGAATAGCCTTGGCCACCAGCATAATGGCATCGTAGGTGGACGCAGCCACGGCGGTCGGAAACTTATTATAGGTCTGCTGAAACTGTTCGATAAAAGCTTGGGCCTTAGGGGAGTCCGTTTGGGATGAAAACTGGTCGCTGAAGTAAGACCCCTGCAATGAAGAGCGGTCTTCTGCCAGGATAGACCCCCAGGAGTCGGACCCCAACAAAGTACTGGTCATGCCCAGCTTCTGGGCCTGCTGCACCTGTATAGGCACCTCGAAAGCGTAGTTGGGTAAAAACAGGACGTCGGGCTGGGCGTCGCGAATGGTGGTGAGATAGGGGGTAAAGTCGGTTTCGCCGGTGGTGTAACTCTCGAAGGCGACCACCTGCCCTCCGGCGGCTTCAAACTGTTCTCGAAACACTTCGGCAATGCCCCGGTTATAGGCGCTGGCGACATCGTACATAATGCCGGCGGTGGTGGCACCCAGATCCTGACGGGCAAAGTCGGCCATCACCTCCCCCTGAAAGGGGTCAATGAAGATGGTTCTAAAGACGTAAGCCTTATCTTTAGTCACCTCGGGATTGGTGGCACTGGGAGAAATCAGAGGCACCTGGGCCTCTTCGGCCAGTTGAGCGGCAGGAATGGCGTTGCGGCTAAACTGAGGACCAATAATGGCCACCACGTTGTTCTGATAGATCAGTTTGCGCACGGCATTGACCACCGCATCGACCTGGTCCTGGTCGTCTTCGATGATGAGATTGAGGCTACCCGGTTGACCCTCCAGGGGGATGCCTCCCGCCGTCTGCAGATCGGCAATGGCCATCTCTGCGCCCATAACGGTTGATTCGCCCACCGAAACCCCTTCCCCGGAAAGGGTGGCCAACAGACCAATGGGAATGGTTACGGAGGATTGATGCTGAACGGCATTGTTGCAGCCAGCCACAATTAGGAATATGGCAACCAATAAACCCCACCAGGATTTTCGACGCAGGCGCTTCATGGTGTAATTTCCTTGTGCAGCGAAACTGTACCGGAGTCAATTTTCAGGATGGCTACGCTCACCATCGGATCTCCATTATTCTGGTACACCAGGGTACCGGTAACACCGTCGTACTGGCCCAGGTTAGCAATCCCCAGGCGAATGCGATCGGGCTCAGTGGATCCTTGATTACCAATGGCTTGAAACAGGATGCCCAGGCTGTCGTAGGTGGCGGCGGCCCCGGCCGGGGGAGGGTAGCCAAAGGTGTCTTCAAAGCGGGAAATAAAGCCCTGGGTGCGATCGCTATCCTTATTGGGCACAAACTGATCGCTGTAGTACGCCCCGTCCAGTTCAGGGATGCGATCTCCCTGGTTCATGGAGCCCCAGCTATCGGTCCCCAGCAGGGTCGCCTGGATACCGGCCTGGCGAATTTGTCGAGCCTGATTTGGAATTTCGTTTTCGTAGTTGGGCAAAAAGACCACATCAGGGTTGCCCTCCAGAATGCGCTCAAGCTGGGCCTGAAAGTCAGTTTCGCCGGTGGTGTAGCTTTCAAAGGCTACGATGGTGCCGCCCATCTCCGTAAAGACCTGCTGAAAGACTTCCGCCAGGCCGCGGTTGTAGGGACTGGCAATGTCATACAGCACCGCTGCCCGCTGACTCCCTAAACTGTCGTGGGCAAAACGGGCAATGACATCCCCCTGAAATCCATCGGTGAAGATGGCTCGAAACACATACTGCTTATTTTTAGTGGTTTCCTGGTTGGTCGACCGGGGGCTGATCATCGGCATTTTAGTCTGTTCCGCCAGGCGGGCCACGGGAATGGCGTAGCGGCTATACTGGGGTCCCACCAGGGCCACCACCCCTTCTTGATTAATTAAGGTTTGAGCCGCCTCAACCGCCCCTTCGGGAGTGCTTTGGGTATCCCCCATGATCAGCTCAATCGGTCGTTTTTCGTCACCGACCTGCAGGCCTCCATGTTCATTGACCAGGTCGGCAGCCAAATTGGCTCCATCCACTAAAGCTTTGCCGCTATCGGCGTCGTCTCCAGTCAAAGAGCCGATCACGCCGATGCGCACCGAGGTCTCCTTGGCCGTGGGGTTAGAAGCCTGGCAGCTGTTGGAAATCACCCAACTGAGGGCAAAGCCAAGGCTAAGGAAGACAAACCTGCGACGCTGTAGGGGCATAGGGCAAAAATAACTATTTAAACAACCACTTAAAAAAGTCTTAAGGTGTTCTCTGAAAAAGAATTTACCGATATTGTGCATTCGCTGTAAGGGCGAAGCATCTGGCAGGAAACTGACGTGACTGTTCCCATAGTTTTTGCCCAGATGCTTCGCCCCTCCGGTTGGTACTCTCTTTTTCAGAGATCTCCTAAATATCTGTATTGTCTACCGGTTTTTAACCCATTGGGCGTATAAATTACAACTGAGTTGAAACTTCTGCCCTAAAAAGTTAATGATTCCCAGGCTATCCAGCCGATAGAGGTCAGCTTCGTTGAAGGCTTCCAGGGGTTGACCTGCCATCGCCTGGGTCAGGAGTTCGGCTAAGTGGGGCTGTTGTTCCAGGGCTTGCTGTAGCCGCTCCAGAGATGGCCGGAAGGGGCTTTCTGGGGCCAGGGCAATTGCCACCAGATCGGCGAGATGACCGCCATTCTGGGATAACTCGTAGCCACTGATCTGCACTAAATGAGGACGACCTCCGGTGAATGCGGCCAGTTCCTCCAGGTCTGGTTCAGGCAGTGACACCTGCCATCGGGTCAACAGGGCCTGAATCTGCTCTGGAGTCAGGGGATCCAGTTCCAGGGGCAACCCTACATTAAACGGCGACTTATTAATATTCTGGGGTACGTAAAGATCGGTAGAATAGGCCACTATGAGCCTGAGTTGCTGCCATACGGCCCGGCTTTTGGCATCTTCGTGCCAGGCTCGCAGCAGACCAAAAAAGTCATCCGCCACATTCTGAAAGGGAAATAGCCGATCCCCATCATCTAAGGCCAGAACGACGGGGCCGGAAATGTGCGGCAACAGATATTCTTCGAAGTAGCTTTTGCAACACATGGTGACCCCGAAAAAGTCGTCCCAATAGTCTTCCAGGGCATCGGGAATGTGCCAGGCCAGGCTCACCTGGCGGCAAAACTCCTGCAAAAAGATGTCTAAATTCTCAAAGGTATGGGGGGCTAGGGCGGCTAAGCTCACATACCCAGTTTTGCACCCCTCCTGGCCAGCATGGTGCAGCAGTTGATGGATGAAGGAAGTCTTGCCCATGCCCTGGCTGCCGCGAATGCGCACCAGCGCCCCGGGTTCCAAAAGGGCCTGACCGGCTTTTGCCTCAGCCTCAGCCCTTACCTGATACAGGGGGGCCTTAGGCGGTAAAGGATCCCCAGCAGCAGCGGTTTGCCATGAATTGAAATTTGATTCAGCCATTGCCATAATCCCTATCTGAAACCCGCCCAGTGCCCTTCAGCATACCGGAAGCTGCTCGGCCCCTTACGCGTTCAAACAGAAATTTTGGCTGCCGGAATCAGCCTTTTTTGGGTAAGAAAAAGGACTGTACCGAGGCGATTAGATATTCTTAAACGCCATTGCAGTAAAGGTCGGGTGGAATGTCACTGAAATCGGGCAGGTGGGCAGTGTCAGCCAGTCTTAATTCAGTGATATGCCACGATGGGCACTGATTGGCGCTAACTTAAGGGACTAAACCGCCCCCTTAACTTCGGACTTAAGTTCCTAATGTTAGGTGGTACCTCGGTGGCGGGAGGCGCATACTACACCCATCAAGGGGGCAAACGAGAGACAACCTGCTCTCCGGATGTAGTAAACCAGCGGCCTCCTTTCTTTAATTCTGATTCCACAATTTAGATTCCACACAAGGAGCTTTAACCATGCAACTCAAATTCTTAGGCAGAAACTACGAAATTAATTCCAGCGCTGCCGTTGAAGGGGTAGACACCCAGGAAACGGTTAAGTTCCTGGGTCGCCGCTACTCGGTTCGGCGTTATGACGTTCCCCAACATCCAGCGACGGGAGAAGAGCTGAAATTTCTGGGTCGCCGCTACCGCGGTTAGGGCGGCCTCAACCTAGTCTCCTTCAACCTCCACCAGACAGACCAAAAAGTCGTGCCAGAGGCATTGGCAACGATGTGCTGATGAACCTGGCCCGGCTTTTTTTCTTGTTTCGATAAAAGTTCTTACGGCATTTTCTGGGTTGGTGAGGCTCAGGCTAGCTCCTGACATCAGGTTTGTTGGCCTATCGGGTGCGCCTCACTGGCTTCAATAACGCTGTAGCAGCGTCGATCTGGAACTCAGATGAATGAAGGAAACAGACGCTTTAGTACTCTTTCGCCAACTGCTGGAGCATTCCAGCCTGAACGACCTGGATGAAGCGGTTTTTCGTTTTTCCTGGCAGGGGCTGTCCTATCCCCAAATTTCCAAGCAGTTGGGCTATGACTCCGGTTATATCCGGGGGGTCGGATTTCAACTGTGGCGAAATCTTTCCGACGCCTGTGGGCAACGGGTGACCAAGAAAAATGTGAAATCCATCTTCGAGCAACGGTTTGAACGACCACATGCTCACCCTGCAGAACAGCCGACACCCCCTGGTCCAGGCAAAGCCCACTTCTACCCCGGTCACGACTACCCCCGGCCCCTGGCCCTATATGGCCGAACGTCGGAGCTAGACAATCTGCAACGGTGGATTGTATCGGAGCGCAGGGGCCTGGTTGCCATCGTGGGGGAGGGGGGCATTGGCAAAACCGAGATAGCGGCCTATGTGGCGCAAGTTCTGTGGGGCCATTTTCAGCGTATTTTCTGGTGTTCTCTGCACAATGCTCCTCCCTTAGAACTACTGCTGGCCAGGATTTTTGAGTCCACCTTAAACACCTGGGATGCAGACTGCGCTCCCCCCTCTAACGGCAGGGATCTCACCGCTGATTTAATTCACCTGCTGAAGAAACAACGATGCCTGCTGATTCTCGACCACATAGATGCCGTCCTGGGCCAGGGTTCCGTAGATGACCGAGGGGCCTCTGGTCAAAATCGCTCCGCTTTCGAGAATCTGCTGCACCAGCTCAGCCGCACCCCCCATCAAAGTTGCCTGCTGCTCATCGGTCGCCAGATGACCGCGGGGCTCAACCACCTGTGCAGAGATCACCCGACGGTGCCGACCCTAGCCCTGGAGGGACTCTCCCCCAGGGCAGGCCGCGCCGCCCTGGAAGATAGAGGGGTCTATTGGGGAAATTCGGCAGACTGGCAGGGCCTGATTCAGCGCTGCAAAGGCAACCCCCTGACTCTAAAAATCACCGGAGCGGTCGTCCAACATCAGTTTAATGGGGAGTTACGCCCCTACTTGAATGATCCGAATCTGATGTTTCAGGACCTTAACGATCTGCTGAATCAGCAGTTTAATCAACTGCCCCAGTTAGAGCAGCGAGTGATGTACTGGCTTGCCCTGGAACGACAGCCCGTTTCCCTGGAAACCCTCACAACCATTATCTTACCGGGTATCCCTCAGCAACAGATTTTTTCTGTTTTAAAGGATTTACTCAGCCGCGCTCTGATTTGTAAGCAATCCACAAGCTTTACTCAGCCCCTAGCGGTTATGGAGTTCTGCACTGAAAAACTATGCAGGCAATTTTCCCAGGAGCTGATGTCAGGCCATCCCGATTTTCTGATTCACTATGCCCTGGTTCGAACCCAGGGCTCAACCATGGTCCAGAATATTCAGCAAAGACTGTTGATTAATCCCATCCTTCAGCGACTAGCCAGGCAGTTGAGTAGCCCTGCCGAAGTGCATCGTAAAATTTTCACCATCCGCCTAAAATTTCAGCAGGAAAAGTATCCATCGGTTGGGCATGGCATAAATAATCTAGAGGCACTATCTCAGGCTGCCCACCGCAATTTGAACACCCCTAAAACGAAACTCCTTAGAGACTAATGGCCTTAGCAGGCTGATTTTCTTGCTAGCACTATTTGTATATCTACAAACAAAACGGATAACCCAGATGCCGGGTTTCAGGGCTAAAACATACGATAAAAGAATTCATATATACAGATAATGGATTCTGAACTCCGGTTGAACCGGTGAAATCAAGGCTCTATTTGGCCAAACAAAACTCAAAACACCACCCATCTAAATCTCTAGACTTATCTTCTAATATATACTTTTGGGGGATGCAAAACCCAAGGGATTGCCCCTTACAAAAATACATTAAGATTCTGTTAAACGGAGTTTTGCGACTTTCAAAGTTAGGGTTTAAGTAAGATTAATTTACATTAATAGCCTTCAATAAATAACTTTTTCTAACTTTTTAAGCTATACCGAAAAGTGTTTTTTTTCTTATACTTCAAGAAGATTTAAAGCGCCCCATCAAATGTTGTCAGAGTCAGCCTATGCTTGAAAATATTTTTGGTAGAGGCCATTATTCCTATTCTCCCTGGCAGGGAAAACGGTACAGTCATCCTTGGCTATCTGCCGCTACTGGGTCGATTTCCCATGCATTTCCAGAAGCTATTGCCGGCTTCATCCTATTCGCGGTAGCGCTTAAATCCCCTGAACTGAGCATCACTCTCTGGGAGTTAGCCATCCTTTTTGGGCAGTTCCTGGGCACGAGCTTCTGCCTGCGGGTTCTGTGGAACAGCGCGATTATTGTCCATGGCTTGGGCCATTGCTTGACTCAGGTTCTGGTTGAGCAAAACCTGAAGGCTCTGACCCTGCCAGGGGTACTGGAACATCGATCACCGCTGGCCATTGTTCAGTCCTGTTTGCCGTTACAGGCCATTTTTATCCCGTTTTTCCCAAACCCGGTTCTTCCCTGGCTACCCGTGGGGGACGCTACCCCCTGGAAAGTTCGCCTCAAGGCCAGCGGCGGGTTACTGTTTAACGGGGCGGCCATGGTCATCGTCGGCTGGGTGTATCGGGGGGGAGTGACTGCTCCGGCAATGATCGGCGTTCCCCTTGGCATCAGCTGGGTACAGGCCATCGGGCTCGCGGCTATGGTGGCCAACGGGCTGATCCTGGGCAGTTCCGGGTCAGATCTGGTAGCGATCTTAACGGGGCAGGCCGACCGCTTCTACTGCGGCAACTTTGGCTTCATTGCGAAAAAGACCGGTGGGGACATGCAGGGGTTAATTCCCCAGCGCTGGCTTGACCTGTTCAAGGTGATGGGCCGGGAGACCGAAGTACGCGGTGAGCAGGCCGGAGGTGGGCTGACCCTGGCCCAAGATTGGTCAGGCCGCACCTATTTTGTGGGAGATAAAATTGTCAATGCCAAGCGCAGCAACTTAACCCACGCCCTGGAAGCGGTTTTTCACGGTACCCGAGACCGGGCCTGGCGATCTGGGTTCAGACCCAGACAGGCCACCATTACCGGAGTCTGGCACTATCGCTTCGGCACCAGTGGTCCGCCTTCGGTGCTGGAAACCCACTGGCACGAGTGGAACCCGGCCCACCTCCAGCCTACCTGGCGCATTGAGCAGGGGCAGTGGGCAATAAACCTGCAAAACGTCAACCACCGCATTACCCACAACGGCGACCTGGACGGGTGGCAGCTGTTTGGCCAGCCGGTGGATTATCAAACCCTGGGATTGTGGCTAGAGCGAGTGTTGCAGGCACCCAACCAGACCATCGGGGATTCCCCCAAAATCGCCGGGCTGATGGATTTGCTGATTACCCAGGGCCTGTGGCTGCCCTCGGTGCGTTTAGCCTATCAGCTAGCGGTGGCCACTGCCCTCGACGATGCCTTTGGGGGCTGTCCCCCCACCAAATCAGCTCCCAATACCGCCCCCGATGTAGCCACTCTGCAGCAATGGGCGCAATGTTTTGACACTTGTTTTGCCCTTCATGTCCAGGCCTTTCCATCCGCCGCCCAGGCCGTTACCCCGCTAGCCCTGCAGGCATTCCAGCAGACGGTCGTGCAAAGTCTGGGGAACGTCACGTCTCGGCACACCCTGGACCCTTATCAACGCCAAGATTTTGCCCAAACCGCCATCCAATTGTTTTTACACAACGACCCCTATCGCGCCACCCAGGTTTTCATGAAGCGGGCCCGGGGCAGCTTCGGCCTGGTCACCGTATCGACCCTGACCCCCAATCACATCATTCTCAGCAGCCTGGGACAGCCCATCACCATTGGGGTAGATCCCCAACAGCAATACAGTATCTATGCCTCCGAACCCTCCGCCGTCGATGCCGTGCTGCTTCACCAGCCCGAAACCTACCGTCTAGACCTGGACCAGAATGCTGGCGAAATCGCCGTTTTGGGAGATACCAGCCTGCGCATTTACTCCCTGACCGAAAATCGCGAACTCCAAGAGGGGGAGGTCATCCCCCGGCGGGTGCCCTATCGACAGCACCCCTATTTGCAGGGGAACAGCCCCAGGGCCATTCCTGCCCAACCCCAACCCCCCAGGGATCCAGTCGAGCAGGACTTGTACGACATCCCCAAAATTCTTCGGGCTGTTCAGGATTCCTGGGTTGACCCAACCTCTCTCAATCGTCAGAGCGCCGAATACTTGCTGGATCTTTTGATCACCAAGGCCAAGTACCTGGCCGATAAACAGGCCAAACTGGCCACCCTCGACCTCGACCCGGCCCTGGCCGAGTCCCGCCACGTCGATATTTTGATCACCGGGGTTGAAAACAGTCTCTGGCTGGGAGAGCGGTTCGCGAAAGACTTAAAGGCTATTTTTCCCCTGCTTGCCATCAAAACCCTGTCGTCAAACCTGGTGTTGCATAAACTCCAGTATGACTTTGGCAGTTTGGGCCTGGCCCGGCAGTCCATTGTCTTTGCCATCAGCCAGTCGGGGCAAACTTTTCCCACCCGGCAGGTGCTCCATGCCAGCGATCTGCTGGTGCGCCAGGGGGTAATTCGGGAGTTTTTTATGCTGACCGGGGAACCCACCAGCTTCATCGGGTCTTCCCTGGCCCGTCCGGTTTATCCGGGAGAACCGTTCAGCCGTCGCCTGTTCACCAACAAAAGCGGCCGTCGCCTGGCCGAACCCGCCACCGCGTCCGTCGCCGCCACCCACCAAACCCTGACGGAGTTATTGTTCTATCTGACCCGTCAGATGCAGCTGACCTTCCCCGGACAGCAGCCCCTGGGGATGACCCTGTCGCCGGAAAGTTTGCTGGTTTTGCAGGGAATGGAAGATGAATTTTTTCTGCAAAGCGTAGTGGAAATTTTAGGGGCCAACTCCCACGGCCAGGGGCGGCCAACCCGGTTGCATCGATACCTGATGCAGGGAGGGCAGCGGTGGGCCCAACACATTACCGAAGCTCCCCTGGCCTGGGGAATCCACGCTTTGTATATTCTGATTACCGTGGGTTGGGTGATTCCCTTTGGTTACACCATTCCCCTGGCCCAAACCCTGCTGCGAGGGACATTCACCCTCTGTCACATTGCCATCAACTCAACTTTTGCGACCCTGCTCCTGGCGGTCTGTACCCTGGTGGATATCGGCATTTATATCTTCGGGGCCTGGCTGTGGACCCTGGGGCTACGGCTGATTCAGAGGCGTCAACTGTTAGCCAGAATGGGGAAACGCACCCTGATCATTGG
>CAZPYG010000079.1:12813-24899 GCA_964590465.1 uncultured bacterium
TCTAACCCCAACCTCTGCCACCACGGATTCGCCCGAGCCATGGTGCTGTCGAGCCCTACCCATAAAGCCTGTGAAGAAAGCGACCAACCGCCGTTAACTAATCATTTAATTGAAACCCTGCGGGAGTCGCGCTTTGGTTCATTTCGGCGACTGCTTGCCAGCTACGTCTTTTTCTGGGCCCTGGCGCAACGGGTGGCATCGTTCCCGCTGCTGCAGTACCCCTTCTGGCGATCCCAAAGCCGTACGAAGATTATGACCACAGCCGCTCCAGTCGCGGCGAACAATCTGGACCGCCCGGAACAGGATGAAATTTCAATTTTGGAACTGCAAACCGTTGCCCATCGTGAACAGAGTTAAGCTCAGCCATTAAGTTCGGGCTTAAGTTCGGGTTTCTGGACGGGGCTGTTTACTTAAGTTGCTAATCTTCCCTGGTCTGTGGCAAAAGCCTGCACCATACTAAACCCAACAACTGCCCAAGCTGTTGCCAAACTGTCTGACACCACACAAGGAGCATGCTCTATGAGAATTCGGTCTTTAAGGGGGGAATATAACGTCAAACCCAACCGAACCGCCCTGGGGGTGGTATCTGGGGCTAAGCCAATCAGCCCTTCACCCCTAGCGGAATACTACAGTTTTCAGCGCCAGAAGCCGGCCTCTAACCCTTAGACCAGAGCGGGAATTTTCCCGTCTGTAGACAAGCGGTGATTCACATCAGGGAGATGCCCTATGACCTATCGATCCAGTAAAAAGACCCATTCCTCCCCAAGGTTCTGGTTAACAGATCATCCAGGCTACCTTTACCTGCCGCCAGAACTTTACCAGGGCCTGGATGCCTCCCTGATTGAGGAAGCCCAGGATGACAACAACACCTCCCCCACGGGAAAAAGCGCAAGCTCCACCGATCGGTGGCTGCTGGGCCTGGTTGTGCTTGGCTTTACGGGCGTTCTCACCTGGCTCTCAGCCCCCTGGGTGTCCCAGGCTTTGTCTGCCCAGGCCAGGGATATTGTGGTGGAACTTGGGATTTCTAAGGCGCGGGAGTTTTAGCCTTTCTGGCCTGCCTGGTCTTTCGCCCGATCAGCTCTCTCCGTTGTTCCTATGAAATGGCGGAGTTTTCCTATGGGTCTATCAGCTGTGGCCAATGACCTCACAAGCCCATGGCCCAGATCACATACCGGGTAAGTCTAAGCCCTGGGTTATAGAGTCCTGCCCCGACTGGAACTCAATCGTCAGACACCGTCATGACCACCCCATGGCCGGTATCCCCAGCCGAGTTCACCCCAGGGTTAGATGTCGGGGGTTGGCCCATTTGCTAGGGTCAAAATACTGTTAAGCATGCGAAATTTTTTATGACCAGTTCCAAGCCCCTAGAGGGAGTTATCCTGGTAGATTGTGCAAAAGCCAATGCGAAACATGGTATCCAAACGGCTGCCGAGCAATGTGGGTATGGCAACGACATCGTCGCTTTTGAGACGGCCTTGAAAGCCGCTTGCCATGCCATGGGCATTTCTCTCAAAGAATTTGCGGATTTATCTACTGAAAGCGAGTCCCAACGTCCCAGCGGGATTGAAGTTGCCCCGGACACCACCGCAGATCTGTAGGCCACGACCATGTCCATACCACTCTGGATCATTGGGTTGGCCATATTGGGGGTGCTGATTTCACACCCTCTTTTTT
This sequence comes from uncultured bacterium, assembly GCA_964590465.1. GTDB lineage: Bacteria > Cyanobacteriota > Cyanobacteriia > Phormidesmidales > Phormidesmidaceae > CAZPYG01. The sequence goes on from CAZPYG010000079.1 coordinate 14,488, forward strand.
ATTTATATTGCCGGGGTGCGTTTCGTCCTCAGCAGGATTACCACCTCAAGGCCATGCCGGCCAGCGATCCCCATTACCTGAAGTCCCTGGCCAGTATGTCAGATTCTCTAATCACCGAGGGCGCCATCACCGGGTTCTGGACGGATATCGATCAGATTCAGCAGGCCCGATTGGACTTAATTGCCCAGGCCGAGCATCTGATTCAGTTTGAAACCTTTAAATTTAGTCCCGGAAAACGGGCTCAAGCCTTTGCCGATGCCATCTGCGCCAGGGCCAGAGCCGGCATATCAGTCCAGGTGCTGGCGGATAGTTACGGGGCCAAAAATCTTCCCGCCAGCTATTGGCGGCAACTCACCCAGGCTGGGGTCGAGGTTCAGTTTTTTAATCCTTTTTTTGTCCGTGCCCCCCTGGACTATGTTCGCCGTAACCACCGCAAACTGCTGGTGGTTGATCAAAACCTAGCCATGGTCGGCGGAGCTGGCATTTCTGACCTGTGGGACGGGGTTGATGACCACCCCGATGAGGTTCCCTGGTATGACTTTGAGGTGCAGTGGCGGGGAGATGTGGTCGGGTTGTTGAGCGGTTTTTTTCTGCAGCACTGGTTGAGCGCCGGGGGCCATGTGGATCTGAACAAATACCGACCTGGGGTAGCCGATTCCGATCATGGTGCCCCTGTACTGATTACCCCAGGGGAAGAACCGTCCACCGGTGACTCTTCCATTCGGGGGCTATTTCAGCTGACGATTTTATCTGCGCAAGACCGATTGTGGATTTCCAGCCCCTATCTACTGCCCGACGAGCTCACCTGTGCCATGCTGGGCCAGGTCAGGGCCCGTGGGGTTGATGTGCGCATATTGACCATGGGCCCCCGCAGCGATAAAGCCTATGTCTATCACACTGTCCGGGCCCGCTACGGCAAACTGCTGGACCGGGGCATTAAGATTCACGAATACCAGCCCAGCATGATGCACGCTAAAAGCATCTTAGTCGACGATGCCTGGGCCAGTATGGGCAGCGCCAACCTGGATCCCCGCAGTTTTTTTCACAATGACGAACTGAACCTCTGCAACAACTCCCCCGATGCCATTCACCATCTGGAAGACCTGTTTGAAGTCGGTTTCAGCCGCAGCCAACTGGTGGAAAAACAGGACTGGCAGCGGCGTCCCCTCAAGCAAAAACTGGTGGGGTCCTTCGGAAATTTCTTTTACTGGCAGTTTTAGCCCCGATCACACCCGGACGGTGCGCCTCCGTTTCTCGGCATACATCATTTGATCGGCATCTAACCAGGCCTGGTGCAGCCCCGAACGGGGATGACGACCGGCAATTCCGACGGAAGCGTTAACCTGGGCAGCCTCTAAGTGAAACTGCAGCCGCTGCTTGAGTTGGGTCCCCATGGTGATGGGGCAGTCAACACACAAAATGACAAACTCATCGCCTCCAACCCTGGCCACCACATCCTGTTGTCGCACAGACTGTTTCATCGCCTGGGCGGCTCGGCGGAGCAAATTATCTCCCGCTCCATGGCCCTGGGTATCGTTTAAGTCCTTCAGACCATCCAGATCAATCACCATAACGCAGGCCGGATCACCATAGAGTTGGCAGCGCTGTTCTTCCTTCTGCAGGAGTTCATTCCAGCCCCGCCGGTTGTAAAGCCCGGTTAGAACATCGCTCATCACTTCGGTCTGCAACCGTTCGACATAGCGGTTCTGCTCGGCGGCCATTAAATCGGCGTGCAATAGGCTGCTCAGCAGTTGGGCAAACAGTTCGATGAGGGGCAGGTGCTGCTCGATGTCAACGGGTTGTTGCTGGGGGTGAATGGCACATAGGGTACCAAACAAAGAGCCATCTCTATAGATCAGGGGGACGCCCACATAGGCTCCAATCTTAATTTGCTGGGCGATGGGCGCTTCGGCATAGGCGATCACTGACCCGGCCCAGGGCGCAACCCGTGGCCCTTTGCCCTGTACCATGCGGAAACAAAACGAATCAGTCCAGACAAAGACATCCCCCTCCTGCACACCGTAACCCTGGTCGTTAGCCTGAAGCACTATCCAGTCATCTCCCTCGGTGCGAGTCACCATCCACAGGTCAAACCCCAGCAGCCCGTGGAGGTAGGACAGCACAGCCTGGGCTGCGGTCTCAAAATTCAGTAATGTTGAGGCGGCGATAGGAACTAACGGGTTCACTTCTTTTGAGGTCTCCGCAACGACTAGTTCCATTAATCCCCATTGGGTAAGCAATCTACCGAAGGGAATTAAATGGTCTTCAGAAAAAAAAGAAAAGGCCGAATGCTGGACCCCCGGCGCGTCCCTCTAGAAGACATGAGCAGCAATAGAAGGCTGGGGCTGGGGACCATGGGCCGGGGTTATCCTCCCCTGGCGGAAATAAACCCTCCACTCAAACGCTTCATGACTCGATTGGCAATATCGGCGTATTGCACTTCTCCCGCTAAAATTTGGCCCAGTCGCTTTGTCGCAGTGGGTCGTTTGATGCCCACTTTGTAGCCAATCCCCGGGACCCGGAAAAATAACGCAGAAATTCGTTTGGCCCACTGCATATCGTTACCCCAGGAATCGTGCATGACCCGGGTGTAGCCTGCCAGGGCGTCGCCATTGCCCTGAATCGCCCCATGAATAGCCTCTGCGGCTCTCACCCCGCTGATCATGCCGGGGCGAATTCCTTCCGCACTGAGGGGATCCACAATGGCCGCCGCCTCTCCCACCAGCACCGCCCGCCGGGTATGGAGGGGGTAATTACCATCCCACAACTTAAGGGGATGGTGGTAAACCGTGCCCTGCTCCATGGATACTCCAAACGCCTGACTGTACTGATCCAGAGGTTTTTGGTAGTCCTTCGGGGCTTTGCCGCGAAATGACGCGGCTCCGATGGAATACCCCTGGTGCTTGGGAAAATTCCACAGACAGCCATGTTTGACCAGGCCAAATTCAAAGTTGATGGCGCAACTCTCCTCCACCGGCAGGGGAGTGCTCACTTCCAGAATGCTGGCCTGCCGCAGTTCCAGGTCTGGAAAGCCCAACCACCTGGCCATGGGACCATGGGCCCCGTCGGCGGCCACCAGATAGGCCCCCTCAAATTCCGCTTCAGGGGTCGACACCCGCCATCTATCCGCCTGTAATTGGATGGCAGTGACGGGGGTCCCGTCATACACCTTGGCTCCGGCGGCCTCGGCCTGGTCCACCAGGAACTGGTCAAACACCTCACGCTTAACCATCCAGATGGGGTCAGTGGTGGTTAAATCCGCTTCCACCGCATCTCCGAGTTTCCAGGTATAACGCACCCGACCCAGGGAGCGGTCTATGGCAGGGGAAAAGTCAAAATCAAAAAAATTGGCAATGCTGGGGGAAACCGCGCCACTACAGGGCTTGTAGCGGGGCAGGGTAGCTTTTTCCAGCACCAGCACCGAATGGCCCCTGCGGGCAAGATGATAAGCCGTGGCGGTCCCCGCCGGTCCAGCACCAACCACAATGCAGTCGTACATACGCAATCAAAAGTAGATGCAGATAGCCAGTCAACTAGGGAGGTGAACTCACTTACAGCATCCTGTCATAAAGGGGGCGAAAGGCCAAAGGTTTCGTGATTCGGCTCCGTTGACCTGTGCCACCCTGTCCCAAAGGTAAAAAATTGCCGAAGTCAGCCCCCCCTTTCCTGAAACCCCTTTTATCGTTAGGGGTAAGAAAATTTACGTACTACGGTGTGAAAAGTTCTATGTCTTTCTCCAAAGCCCCCAGTGCGCAAAACGCAAGTCGTGCCATTGCCCCGGAGTATATCGAAGCCTACGCTGAAGCCGATGCCCGGGAAGGTTGCCCCAATCCCCGGTTTAAGTCATCGTCCATCTACTGCAGTCGCTACCTGGCCATCAGGGCCGGCCTGGTGGGGCCAGAGGGTTTCAGCGATGCCGAATGGGACCTGACCATTTTTTAACGGCTTCGCCCCCTGGCTCCCCTACTCCTATCCATCGCTCTGATTAGGAGAAACAGGATTAACGCCCTGTCTTCAAACTGTCGAATTTCCGCACAAAGAGGTCTGCGAAGATCATGATTACCCGACGGGGGCGGGTTTTAATGTTTGCGCTGAGGGACATGCCCGACTGCAGCTGGATAGGCTCTCCATTGATGGTGATGAACTGGTCTTCCAGGGTGATTTCAGCGGGGAAGCGGTAGTAAGGATTCGCCTCATCGGGGGGAAGGGCATCGGAACCAATGTGGGTAAGGGTTCCTTCCACATCGCCAAATTCGCTGTAGGGAAAGGAGTCGATTCGCACATCCACGACCATGCCTTCCCTGACGAAGCCAATGTCCCGGTTGGTGATAAATACCCGGGCCACCAGGGAGTCGGTGGGCACAATGTCCATGATGGGTTCGGTGGTATTGGCGACGTAGCCGGGTAAATTGGCCTGCAGGTTAAACACGGCACCACTGACCGGAGCTTTTAGTTCTTGATATTGCAGCACTTGTCTGAGTTCAGCGGCCCGTCCCTCCAATTCCTGCAGTCGTTTTTCGTTTTCCAGGCTAGTTTTTGTCAGTTGACTATCAATCTGAGCAATTTGTGTCTCGTTAGCCGCGATGCGGTCCTGCAATTCTTCCTGGGAGGCCACTGCCGTATTCCGAAACTGCTCCTGGGCCTGAACGATCGCCAGTTCTAATCGCTGTTCTTCCTCCACCAGGCGATTGACGTCGGTTTGACGGTTTTTGACCTCCTGCTCCTGCTGCAGGTAGGGAATTTCGCCAATGGCCCCCCGGTCTGCGAGGGGTTTGATCCGGTCCAAAATATCCTGGTTGACCCGCAGGGCATCGCGGGCGTTGTCTAACTGCACCCGATTTTGAACCAGCTGTCGCTCTAGCTGATCTACTTCTAACTGGGCAATACTCAATCGCGAGTCGATTTCTTCAGTGGCGGTTCGCAGCCGTTGGCGCTGATCTGAGGGCAGGGTTGCGCCGGTCAAATCCCCCGCCAGTTGGGCTCGGTAGAGGTTATTCTCAGCCACCAGCGCCGCCCGGTTACTGGTGAGTTGGGTAATCCCGGAGGCGATTTCATCGGGGGCGGCCACCTCCGTCTGGTCTGCCATTTGGGCCCGGTAGTAGGCATTTTCATTCATCAGGTTTTGGCGAATGGCGTCCAGGGCGGCCACCTGGGCCCGGGTGGCCTGGGGGTCAAAGGTCACCAGGGTATCTCCCGCATCGACAGATTCCCCCTCTGCCACGAACACCTCGTCGATTACCCCGCCAACGGGCGCTCTAACGGGCTGGACCACCCCCCTCGGTTCCAGCTTGCCCTGGGCCGGTACGGCTTCTTCAAACTTGGCCAAACAGGCCCAGCCTACCGAGGCCACCGTCACCCCGACGATGCCCCAGATCACGGCCCGGGACCAGTGGGGAGACTGGCGCAAAATGACCGGTTTGTCGAACTGGGTCTGTTTTCGAGAAGGGGTACTGGAAATGACGCCATTCAGATCGCCAGGACCATGGCCCTTTGACTCAGTCCCGTTTTGGGTAGGATTACCGTTGATGCGAACCATAATGTTCTAGCTTCAGTGGGTAGGTTTGAAGGTTTAGCTTAAGGAGGCAGAGGGCTTATACGACGCTGGACTGTTGCTGATAAAGGGTGTAGTAACGCCCCTGCATTTCCATCAGTTCTGCGTGGGTGCCCAACTCTACTGCGGCGCCCTGGTCCATCACTAAAATTCGGTCGGCCCCCTGGATCGTATTCAGCCGGTGGGTAATAAAGAAGACGGTACGGCCTTTGGCCCACCGCTGCAGATTGACGGAAACCTGATGTTCCGTATCGTAGTCCAGGGCACTGGTAGCTTCGTCTAGAATCAGCAACCGGGGATTCTGCAGAATCGTGCGGGCCATGGCAATGCGCTGCCGCTGCCCTCCAGACAGGTTCGCCCCCCGTTCTCCGACGCGGGTGTTGTAGCCCATGGGCAAATCCATAATGAACTCGTGGGCACAGGCAATTTGAGCGGCTTCGATGATCAGGCTGGCTGCCGCATCGGGATTGGTCAGGGCAATGTTTTCCTGAATGGTGCCCTCAAACAGCAGGCTATCCTGGGGCACAATACCCACCTGGCGCCGCAGGGAGTGAAGTTCGACCTTGCTGATGTCGTAGTTGTCGACCAGGATGCGCCCCGAAGTCACCTCGTACAGCCGGGGCAGCAGCTTCATCAGGGTACTTTTACCCGACCCGCTCTGGCCCACGATGCCGATAAAGGAACCCTCAGGGAAGTCTAGATTAATGTTGACCAACTGCAGGGGGCCCGATGGGGCAAACCGGAAGGAAATGTTTTCGAACGTCACGCGCCCCCTAATGTCCGGGAGGGGAATCTGGTTGGCATCATCCTCATCGGCTTCCTGGGGATGATCCAGAATGTCGGAAAGTCGCTCCAGGGACAGGGCCGTTTCCTGGAAGTTCTGCCAGAGCTGGGCCAGCCGCAGGATGGGAGCCGTCACATAGCCGGAAATAATACGAAACGCAATCAGCTGTCCCAGGGTCAGTTCCCCCTGTAGCACCAGGTAGGCCCCCACCCACAGCACCAGCAGGGCTGAAAGCTTATTCAAAAAGGTACTGGCAGAGTTGGCGGTGGTGGAGGTGAGTACGGTGTTAAACCCGGCACTGACATACTGGGCATAGCGCTCTTGCCATTTCCAGCGGGTACGCAGTTCAATGTTTTGGGCCTTAACGGTTTGAATCCCCGACAGGGATTCCACCAGTAGGGCCTGGGTAGCAGCATTGCGCTCGGCTTTGACCCGCAACTGCCGCCGCACCAGAGGAGCTACTAAAAAGGTGAGCACTACAAACAGGGGAATGGTGGCCAGGGCGACCAGGGTAAGCAGCCAGCTGTAGATGAACATGACCACGATGTACACCACCGAAAAAACCGAATCCAGCACCACGGTCAGGGCCGTACCGGTGAGGAACTGGCGGATATTTTCCAGCTCATTGATGCGGCTGGCCAGTTCTCCCACGGGGCGACGGTCGTAATAGCGCAGGGGCAGCCGGAAGAGATGATCAATGATTTCTGACCCCAGGGTCATGTCGATGCGGTTGGTGGTGTCCACAAACAGGTACGTGCGCAGGCTGCTGAGGATAGCCTCAAACACCGCCACGATCAGCAGAAAAATGCCCAAAACCTGGAGGGTATCAATGCTGTTTTGGGCAATCACCTTGTCAATGATGATCTGCACCATCAGGGGATTGGCCAGGCCGAACAGCTGGACGAAGAAGGAGGCCACAAAGACCTCAATCAACACCCATTTGTACTTTACGATGGAAGGCCAGAACCACTGCAGGCCAAACTTTTGCTGGGGGGTATCGCGGGTCGCTTCCAGCAGCAGCACCTCGCCTTCCTCGCCCCAGGTTTCGGCAAAGCTCTCGGGGGTGCGACGGATTAACCCCACCTCCGGGTCGCCCAAGATAAAGGATTTTTCAGAGGTTTCGTAGACTACGGCAAAACTGTCCTGCCACCGAATTAGACAGGGGGTATTCAGCCGTTTGAAGGAGGCCGCTGGAACTTTTACCAGTTGGGTCCGCAAACCCATGGTTTCCGCTACGGCTCCACACAGGGACAGGGACAGGTGCCCCATACGCTCGTGCTGGCCCAGCAAAATACGACGGATCACATCCTTCCGGAAGGGCATGGTGAAATGCTGGCTGAGCATATCAAAACAAGCCTGGGCCCCATCTACCTCCCCGCGCCCCCGGGCAAAGGGATAGCTGCGATTCTGGTGGTCAGACCGGTTGTCTTCCCTGGGGTCTGGTGAGGATCCCTGCAGCATCTCTGGGGTGGCATAGGGGATGTCATCCTCGGTCAGGACCTCCCCGGGGCGATGCTCGACCCCTGCCTCGGGTTCAACCTGGAAGGTCTCCGCCAGAATGGCCGGGGATAGCCCCAGCAGCCGGGCCCCCTGGGGACTTAATACCTCCACGGTGGGCTGCTCTGGGTTCAGGTCCAGGGTGGAGCCCACGGGCACATTGAGTACGGTTCCCCCACTCAAAACCCAGCTCAAGCTGGAGTCTAAATGGCTGATGTTGGCCTGGCCCTCTGGCAGGGTGACGATGACAGCTTCGTCACAGACTTTTTGCGCTTTCGCTTTGAGATCCCCTGGATCCAGGGCTGTTTTCTCCGTGTGCTGGCTCAGCAGATCGAAGGCTTCAATCAGATAAACCAGATCGCGAATGGTATGGCCAAACTCGGGATACTCATCCAGCAGCTGCAGAAACGTATAGGAAGGCAGAATCAGCGCCAGTACTTCCGAGGAGGCGATTACCGTTTCGCAGGGTTGCCCCCGAATTAAACTCACCACCCCCAACAGCTCGCCACGGCCTACCCGCCTCAGGGTAACCGGCATCTGGATGCGGGGGTCGTACCCCAGCAGGCGAGCCTGTCCCTCCAGCAATACAATGACCTGCTGGGATAATGTTTCTCGCCGCAGAATGGGTTGACCAATGCGGTACTTGAGGGGCTGCGCCGTCTGCAAAAGCTGTTCCAGGGCCGGCTCAGGCAGTTGGTCGAAGGGCGGCAGGGTTTGAAAGGTCTGCTGAATAGAGAGGGGGGTTTGGGTCATCGGTAAGCGTCAGAAGATTCCACCAATATCGACGGTTAACTGGGACGAAATAATGTCGCAAAAGTACTTGAGATCTAAACTGATTTGCCGGGGTCATGGGGTCAGCCTTACGCCATGACATTAGCAGAATGCCAGGTTCTATTTGAGCACCCTTCATGGGTTTTATGCCCCTGGAGCCGTAAAAACTTCATTTCATTGCACCCATCCAGGCCCCGGCCCCGGGGGCAGACCCCTGACTAGAGCCGGGGCAGTTACCCTTCTGGCACAACTGGATGACTCACCCAGCAGGTCTCGACCCACAGTAGAGGTAGCCCTACCCGAGGGGCTACCGTTGCAGTAAATTGACTCCACTGCCCCATGTTTCGTTTCTCTAAGCCCTCAGCCCTGCTTCATGCCCCCCACCCCCGGACCTTCCTGAAAGGGTTTGGTGCCGGTTGCTTAGGCCTCACCCTGAGCTTAACGACCGGCTGTGATGAGGTTGCCACCCAGCTGGCCACCGGCGACAGGATTACCACCGGCACCTACGAAGCCACCGCCACCGTCACCTACACCTGGCAGGTAGAATACGCCGAAAGCTTTGACCAGGCCCGCACCATTCGCCAGGAAAGGTTTGATTCCAACTCCCTGGTGAACCGCAACGGCATTGAACCAGAGGCCGCCGTCACCGGCCCCGACGATCAGGGACTGTGGTGGCCTGCCCTGCCCCCCGAACCCACCGCCGACGAACTCGAAAACCGCAAAAAGTTCTCCCGAGAAAAGCGCACCGATGCCATCCTCCTCAAGGATGTGGATTATGCCATTACCTTCGACTACGACGGCCAGCGGCGTACCCTGCCCACTAACAAAACCGTCTACCGAGAGGCCGCCAAAGCCTTTGCACAGGAACAGGCCCTGGAACTCACCTACGGCCCCGGGGAGCAAACGGTAGGGGCGGCTCAGAGAATCGCGAATTTTGATCGGTAGGTGGGAAAGGGAGAGAGCTGGGGAGTCAGGGAGTTGGGGAGTTGGGGAGCCAGGGAGGCGTAACAGGTTTCAGGTTTCAGGTCTCAGGGACGGAGTTTATCGATTAACCCAGTACCCGACATCCAGCACCCGATACCGGATACCCATCCACCCCCTACCCTTCTCCCTCCTCCCCACTCCCCCGCTTCGCCACAATCGTCCGATGGCGCGGATCACTCGCCACCGTAACCGGTGTCTCAAAACCCCCTCGAACCAGGGCTTGCTCTAAATCGAAGGTGTAGTAATCATCGCTCCAGGGTTCGGTGCTTTTCATCAGGGTAAAGAGCACCGGGGGCAGGTTTTGGATGACGGGGGACCTGGGGTTGTTATCGACGATGGCGATCGCACCCCCCGGTCGTAGCAAGCGTCGGGCTTCCCGGAAAATATCCAGGGCTGCCTGGCGGGGCAACTCGTGGGTGACAAACTGTAGCGTCACCAGGTCAAAGGAAGCCGGGGATAAACCCGTCGCTTCCGCCCGGGCGTGGATCCAATCTGAAATTTCATGATGGGTATCGCAGGTTTTTGCCACCGCCAGCATGTAGGGAGAGAGATCTAGCCCTGCTGTGTGCACCGGATGGTCCTGGGTTTTGGCGTAGTGACGGTGCAGGGCGAGGGTAGAAATTCCCACAGAGCAACCGATATCCAGAATATCCCCTACAGGGCTGGGGCCATATTGGTCCAAAACCTGATGGAAACTGTTCCGCAGACGGTGCTGGGCCTCTTCCCAGGTCAAGGGTTCCTGGGGCCATACCCGCAGCGCCATGGCATAGGTGGCAGGTGCCGCCTCAAAGGCCGCCTGCCAGCAGAGATTTCCCTGGTCATAGG
>CAZPYG010000080.1:0-24850 GCA_964590465.1 uncultured bacterium
CTCGATTCCAAAGGCGATTTGATCTTTAATTCGCAAATCCCCAAATTCCTCACCACCAACCGGGCACCCTAAAAGCGGCACTCTCCCTCCTCCCCATGCCCAACTATCGCCGCCTCCACCTACCCGGTCGCAGCTACTTCTTCACCCACGTTACCTACCAGCGCCACCCCTGGCTTTGAAAGTCCGTTACGCTGCTTCCCAGGTACTTTCCAAGTTGCTTTCTAGCAACAGAGTATCTGGTCCAAAGTCTTGCTCATGGGGCCAATGAACACCGCCAAAGAAAGGTTTTACCTGATTGAAATAGTGAATATTCCGTAATTCCTTAAAAATGCCTTTGTCGAGATAGGGAGAAACGTCAAAATGCCTGACTTCTCCATTGTCGAAATAAAGACGAAGTATATATCCTTCAAGAGCCTGTACTTTTACAACTTTTGGAGACATTACTTCCTCCTATTTCAACGGATCAATCTTAAAGACCTGTTCACCAGTAACCGCTAGTTCCCAATTGGCCATCAGCTCATCCTGATGAATTTCAATCCAGGCTAGAACTAGCTTCAACTTCGAACTGCGCAACTTACCTTCCAGGACAGTGCCATCGGGAATTGAGACAACTACCTCTTCATCCTGATACTTCACGTGAATATGAGGCCGATGATGCTTCTTGTTATCGAAGTAATACATCAGAATGATGACCCCGTAAAACATCGATATAACAGGCATAGACTGTTAACACATCCTGGTTTTGATGGTTCTTCTCACCATTTTAGTTTGTGGGGTGCAATGTGCTAGGGCGAGGCTCAGCCAAGGCGCAGCAATGCACCGCCCAAGCAACCCCAACACCCACATTCCTCACCAAAAACCGGGCACCCCAAAAGCGGCACACTCCGGCTCAACTATTGCCGCCTCAAGGTCGCCGCTACAGGAAAACGCCGTTTGGAAGAAACAAGGCCATTCCTTCTCCTGTTGTATGGCGGGTAACCAATTCATCCTTCTGCCTGCTTCGCACGGGCAAAGCCCTACATCCTTCTGCCTTTTGCTCTACTTCTTCACCCACGTCACCTACCAGCGCCACCCCTGGCTTTGCACCGACCTGGGCATGTCAATGCCCAACTATCACCCCCTTTACCTTCCTGCTAACCAGGCTAATGCCATCAAAAGCGCCTTACTATGAAGGGTAGACCGAAACGTTTTTAATCTTCTTATCTATGACTACTCCGGCCACCCTTGAAGAAGCTTTGCAGACGGTCAGCCAACTGCCACCTGAGCAGCAGGCTATGCTGGTTGATATTATTCAAAATCGCTTGATAGAGAATCGGCGTAAAGAAATTGCGATTGATGCCAAAGCCTCAATTGAGGCTTTTCGGCAGGGTACCTTAAAACCAAAATCAGCCGAAAGCATCATCGCGGAGTTAGACGGCTTCCTCGAAGGGGATGAGGAATGAGGCAGTTAGTCCTTACTCTTAAATTCAAGCGAACCTATCGTAAATTTGTTTCCCGAGACTTCAAGCTTAAAAAGCGTATTGAAGACACCCTACGCCAGATGGAACAGGACGTATTTGCTCCGAGCCTTAGCACTCACTCGTTGAAAGGGGAATTATTAGGACTTAAAGCCTGTTCCTGCGGCTATGATTGCCGGATTTTATTTTCGATTGAAGTAGATTCAGAAACTCAAAATGAGGTCATTGTTCTACTCGATATCGGAACCCATGACGACGTGTATTAGAAGATGCCCCATTGTAAGTACATTCATGACAACCCGGTGAAGCATGGGTTGGTGGAGTTTTCTACGGATTGGGAGTTTTCGAGTGTGCATCGGTTTTTGCGGGAGGGTGGATGGGTTGTTTTTGGGGACGGATTGCTCGTAAATTGGTGCATTGCTTCGTGAATACACCTTACAGAAACTATGTACCCTACGGTTGCTACCAATGCCACCCTTGTCTTGGCATCCATTTGGGCAGGAAGGCCCTTCGTCCACAAAATATTCTAAGTTTCTACATCTTTGCCAGCGTCAACTTTGCGGGGACGGTTACTGTCACGAGGCTCGGAAGCTTGGCGAGACGGCATGGGCCGACCACTTTCTCTTCGACTAAGCTTGCTCCATCCACCCGGCTTTTTCTTGGCCCGATTCTTCTTAGGAGGTACGATACCCACCACTGAGGCATCTTCTAGAACCAGCAGCTGATCTTCTTGTTTGGCTTTGAAATCCCAAAAGTAGCCTACCGTACGGCCTTCAAGATTGCCCTTAAGATTTACCTTAAAGGGCTTTGACGATCCTGGCGACCGCTCGAGACCCTGGCGGATCTTGACCGATATAAGCTGTTCTTCAGGCGAGTACTTCACCACCTCACCGCGAATCGAGAAGAAGTTGTCATTCACCTGGGGAAGTTCTACAGGGGCAGATTGACTTGATTCCTGATCGACGACAGCCTCATCCGTTTCAACAGTTTCAGGCTCAGTATCTTTTTCATCAGCTTGCCTGCTATGCAATGCTTCTCCAGGCAAGTCTAGTGTTTCAGGTTCCCAGACCCCGACTATTTGTAAATGCAAGTCCTGCTCAGAGCCATCGTCGGTACGGCGGGTACGAGGATAAACCACCCATAGGTGGGACGAGGTCAAATCAATATGCTTTTTCACCAGGCTGGTTACCCGCCCCAGCAAAACAGCATCAATCACCGCCCCATCCTCAGTTGTCAGCGCACCCCGGGTTAGCTGATCTTCTGTCGGTTGATAGGTCCCCCTGACTAACCCAATCGCTCGATATTCCATAGGTTTACTGGGTGGAGCAATAGCCGGATGCCCACTAACCTCGGAGTTAATCGTTTGACAATGATCATCAACCTTTTCTAATGACGTATTGTCATCAAAATTCTGTGTTTCAGAGAATGAACCTGACCTAGAAGGCCGTCTAGGTCGTGAAACTAACGAAGGACGCCTAGGGGGACTCTTTAGGGCTTTCTGTTGCAGCTCCAAAGCTTGTTCTTGTTGCATATGCTTAGCTTTTGCCAGGATTTGTGGAGCGTCTGGATGACCCAGACGTTCAGCCCTGGTAAAATCGCTAATAGCCTGGTCATAGTTTTCCTGATCCAAAAAGTAAAGTCCACTGCTGAAATACTCATTGACCTCGTTTTCGGTGGCTTGCTTGAATTGCTCAGCTTCTGAAACTTGCCTTAGTTGCCCGGATTCTTCCAACATCTGAGCAGCTTCTTGATGGCCCAGTTGTTTGGCCTGGGTTAAGTCGGCAATGGCCTGGTCAAGGTTGCCCTGTTCAAGGTGGTAAATGCCGCCGTTGTAGTAGTCATCGCGCTTTTGCTGTCGTTCAGCTTCTTCCCGTTGGCGTTGGGCTTCGGCTTCTCGTCGTTGGCGCTCGGCTTCTTCCTGTTCTCGCTGTCGGCGTAGGGCAGCTTCGGCTTCCTGTCGCTGCCGTTCGGCCTCGGCTAAAGCTTGCTGATATTTGGCCTCGGCGGGTTCACGTATGGGTTGTTCAATGGGGCTGATCTCTTCATCGGTTAGGCCCAGCCGTTGTTGAACCGACTTGAGTTCATCAATGACCTGCAGGCTAAGGGGATACTCTGCCTGTACTGCCCTGGCGAACTCTTGTTCGTAAGTCTTGAGGTTGGCAGCATATTCAGCCTGTTCTAGTTCTTGCTGTACCTGCAAAATCTTTTCGTAAAGCCCTTCGGCAATGTTGGTGTAGGCTTCGTCCGGGTCGTTCCAACTTGTTACGGGCTTGGCGTCCTTCGGCAGTGCCTGTAGCTCTCCCAAAGTCATCTGGCCCACCGGGATGGGTTGCCACATGCAGGGCTTCAAAATCAGCGGTATGACCAGGGCATCCCCCGATTTGTGGCGCTTGATGGCCTGGGTTAGCTCAACGGTATTGCAGTATTTGGAGCTGATGAAGTTAACGCTGATCAGCAGCAGAATAATCTGCGCCTTTTGCAGGTTCTCCTTAATCTGCGGTTCCCACTCTTCCCCTGGGGTAATGCAGCCATCGTGCCAGCTTTCGATCAGGCGGCTCAGCCGCAGCGGTTCCAAATGGCTCTCCAGCTCCCGCATCAGGGCTTCGTCTTTTCTGGAGTAGGAGAAGAAAATAGAAACCGGTTCGCTGGCCATGGTTAAGGGCTGGGTTGCCTGAACTTTCCCAATCATAGCCTTGATGGCCTGGGCAGGCACAGGAGCGGTCTCTAAGACGCTCTATGATATTGAATAGTTTGCAACATACTTGTCGTCCTATCTATTCATGGTGAGCCTAGACCCCACAGTTCAGGATATGTTGACCAGACTACAGGGTCATCTCACCAACCTGTACGGTGAGCGCCTTCACAAAACCATGCTGTTCGGCTCCTATGCCCGTGGGGAAGCCCGACCAGATTCTGATATTGATATCCTGATTGTCTTAAAAGGAACCGTTAACCCAGGACGTGAGGTCGCTAAGGTGAGCGACTTTGTCGCCGACCTGTCTTTGGAGCATGACAAGGTCATCAGCTGCTTTTTTATGGATGAGAATCGCTTTATAAATCGTCAGGGACCTTTACTTCGAAACATCAGGCGCGAAGGCATCCCGGTATGACCGAAGATCAAGAAGAGTTAAACCTTGTCCAAGTCCAGAAGTGGAGTTTTGCCTTAGAGGAAACTACAGATTTCGAGCTGGACTTGGTATATTCCTCAAAGCGCAGCAAAGTTTAGCGGCTTCTCAGTTACTTTTGAAGAATGACTATACCGACTTTGCAGCTTCAAGAGCATATTACGTCATGTTCTATGCCGCAGAGGCCCTGCTAGATAGAGAAGGACTCTCGTTTTCAAGTCATAGCGGAGTAATTTCGGCATTTGGGCGAGAATTTGCTAAAACTCAAAGAGTACCTTCTAAATTTCATCGTTATCTCATCGAAGCTCAAAGCCTCAGGAATGCCGGCGATTATGGTCAACTCAATGCGGTTGATCAAGAGCAAGCGTTGAAACTCGTACAGCAAGCGGAAGAGTTCCTACAAACCGCTAGGGCGATGCTTGCTTAAATGCTCCTAATAGCATTGCATTCGCAGCGAGAAGGATTTTGCGAATCATTGCGATTACATTCATGACAACCCGGTAAAGCATGGGTTGGTGGAGTCTCCCACGGATTGGGAATTTTCGAGTGTGCATTGGTTTTTGGGAGAGGGTGGATAAGTTGTTTTTTGGGGACGGATTGCTCGTAAATTGGTGCATTGCTTCGCGTAGGCAACGCCGCGCCAGAGGCGCTATGCACCCTACAGCTACTGGATTGATGCAGCCATCGTGCCAGCTTTCGATCAGGCGGCTCAGCCGTAGCGGTTCCAAATGGCTCTCCAGCTCCCGCATCAGGGCTTCGTCTTTTCTGGAGTAGGAGAAAAAGATAGAAACCGGTTCGCTGGCCATGGTTGAGGGCTAAGCTGCCTGAACTTCTCCAATCATAGCCCTGATAGCGGTTGTGGGCATGGAGTGAGGGCACTAGGTGTTGAGTCGATGGCGAGAGTCATAATTCTCCAGAAGCGCAGGCGCGAGATGCTGAGCGAACAGCTATTTTGGAGGGCTATGGTTTGCAGGTTTTGCGGTTTACGAATGAGCAGGTTTTGCGGGAGTTTGAGGGCGTTTGTCGGAGGATTGAGGGGTTGATCCCCCCAACCCCCCTTGATAAGGGGGGCAGTGGTGGGTCCGCCTCTAGCGAAGGTTGATATAGACCAACTTTCCCCCTTGATTAAGGGGGGAATTTACCGGGTGGCTTTGCAGAAAAAAGCCAAGGGGGGATCTTCGCGAGCATGTTGATGAGAGCTGAGAAATCCGCACTCACCCCTTACATTTCACCCCCACTGCCCAAAACCCTTCCCTACGGCTCCAGCTCCCCCAGAATCTTGAAACGCATGTGGTTCACCGCCAGGTCTCCCAGGCGTACTTCCACGGTCGGGTCGGATAGAATCAGCTTCTCAAAGGGAATCCCCTTGCCCATCTCCACATGCCACCAGGGCAGCCCCATAAAGAAGCGGGTGGGGTAGGGGCCGCCATCTTCCACATCGTCGGGGTTCGACTCCATCGGTACCCAACCGTAGCCGGGGATGAAAAACTCAATCCACACATGGTTGAAGTCAGGCTCCAGGTAAATGCCCTGGTAGTCGGCCTGGGCCGGACATTTATAACGCCCCACGGTGCGGCAGGCAATGCCGTTGAGGCGCATCAAGGCCAGCAGCAGGCCCACATATTCGCCACAGGAGCCGCGCCCCCGCAGCAGTACCACATCGGGGGTTTCAATGGCCGGGGTGACCGCATAGGAGAGTTTGTCATAGACGTAATTACGAATACTCAGCACCTGGCGCAGCAGGTTGGTTTCAGTCCCAATGCTCTCCTTGGCCGCCCGCTGGATGACGGGGGTATCCATCGCTAGTTCATCATCATCGATCAGGTAGCGGGGTCCATATTCCGGAGGCAGGGGCGGGGCATCCTCGACCCGACTGGGGGTGAGCTGGTACTTAATGCCGTACACCTCCACCAGGGCTTTCCAGCCGAAGATGTGGCGTTCGTGGGGGGAGAGGGTGGGAAACTTGTAGCTGGCGACCCGTTCGCCATTTTGCATAACTTCGGTGTAAGGATGACCCACTGGCTCTACGGAGCGCACCACCTGGCGGTCTGTCGTCGTCGGGAAGGCAATCCGCCATTCCACATCGTTGAGCTGGGTGGTATCCTCCAGCGCATCGATTTCTTCTACGTAGGTCATTTCCACCAGGAAGCCGTTCGTCCGGCAGTAGCCTTTGTCCGGCTGATGACAAAAGGTGAGGCGGTGCAGCAGGGTGCGATCGCGAAAGGTCAGCTCAAACTGCACTTCACCGTTGGGGTTATCCCGCACATAGGGTTCTTCGTTGGTATAGGCCACCCACAGGGACCCCGCTGCCGGGGTTAGGCCCGGGGGCACCGCCAAACCCGTAGGGGTCGGGAAGGGGGTCAGCATTTTCACCAAAACTTCCCCCGTGGCTCGATCTAGACCGTAAACCGATTGTTCCACCTGGTCGCAGGTCCACAGATAATCCTCCCAAACCGAGATATTTTCCACCCCAATGCCGGGGGCATAGAACTGGGTAATGCGTTCCCCCGAATCCCGGTCAAACACAAAGATGTAGCCGGCCTTTTTACAGCTGACGTAGAGGGTGTTTTGCCATACCGCCACCCCATCGGCGGTGTACGGCAAGGTCAAAACTGGCGTCAGTTCAATGTGGTCCAGGGACGTCGTCAGAACCATGTGGTCCCGGGCAATCCACAGCCTGCCCTGCCAGTGGGCTACCCCGGTTGCCCCCTCGAAGGATTCTGCCTCCCGGGAGTTCAAAATTTGGGTATTGCCGTTTTGGGGATCAATCCTCAGTAAATAACCCCGGAAGGGATCGACCGCCAGCAGATAGTCATCCACCAGGGTCAGGCCATACAGCGCCTTAACGCCAATAGGCTGAATGATAGACGGAGTATCTGCTAACACCGAAGGCTGAACTGACAGAGGTGAAGACAAAGACTTTTCCATGGCGGGGTCGCCCTTTACCGAAGAAATAGACCGGAAGACTCTTGTTTAGTAAACCGTATCCAGGCGGATAAAGGGAGGTTCTCCCCTGAGAAAAGAGGTTTTGCTTCCCATCAATCCCCTCAATTCAGTAGCAAAAGTAGGCTTGTTTCGGTGAAACGGCGGCCTCAGAGGGAACTTGGCGCAGAGACAAAAAAAATTCTCCTCTGCCAAGGGCCAAGATTAATTGAACCGCCCGGCGTTTTCGTTGCTACACTCACAAACGATTGCACCACATTTTTGGGTCTGCCCGTGTCAAGTTTGGAGCGTCGTCAATACCGTACCCTCCCGCTTAATCGAAAACGTGCTCGCCGGAGAGTAACCCGTCTATCGGGGTTGCTGCTGGTTTCTCTGCTGGGAAGTGCCCTCCTGTTGACGGCCTTTCGCACCGTGGGAAGTGTCTGGCGACAACCCATCGTGTTTGCCCAGCGCCCCGTAGGCCAGGTGGTTAACCGGGCAGAATTGGCTACCGGCATTCGTCAAATTCAGACCGCTAATGGGCGCCCCAACCTGGCCCCCCTCCCCCTAGCAGAGGAAGTCTGGGAGTGCGAAGTGATCGTCATCGGCGGCACCCTGGGAGGAGTCACCGCGGCATCTCAGGCCATGAATGCTGGCGTTACCACCTGCACCATCGAGCTAACCCCCTGGCTGGGGGGGCAAATCAGCTCCCAGGGAGTCTCCGCCATTGATGAATCCATGGCCATGCGCTGGCGCAACAACCTGGCCCCCGGCTGGAAACGTTTCAAGGACTTAATTCGCCAGCAGCCGGTGTATCTCCCCGACTGGACCGGGCTGCCCGATAAGCTCTCCGTAAGCCGGGTCAACAACTGCTGGGTCGGTGATCTGTGCTTTACCCCCAGGGCTGGAGCGACCGCCTCTGAAATGTTGATGCGCCGGGCTGCAGAGAATGCTCCCAACAGCCAATGGTCCACTTCTACCGCTTTCAAGGGAGCCGCCTTTGACTCCACCGGGCGATATGTCACGGCGGTCTACGCCGTGAAGCGCATCCCTCGCAACCCCGACTATGTCCCCACCGGGCGTTTGTCGAGCGAGCTTGACCAGTGGTACAGCTGGTCTGACGACGACGATTACAACAAAATTCCCATTCGGTTGCAGCCCCCCCCCGGTCGTCGGATGATTGTAATTGATGCCACCGACACCGGGGAACTGATTGGTTGGGCGAATTTCCCACACCTCTTAGGATCAGATTCCCAGGCGTTTACCGGGGAAGTGAATGCTGCCTCAAAAGCCAACCCTGACTGTACCCAGGCGTTCACCTATCCCTTCGTGCTGGCCACCCTGAATGACCAGGGGGTGAGCCACAAAGAATTGCAAAGAATTGGACCGGCCTTCACCAAGGAAGAACACCGCGGCGAATTTGACCTGGAAGGCTTTTCTTTCTTTAACAACAGCAGCGTTTTTAACTATCGACGGATGGTTAGCCAACGGGTAGGCCCAGGGGCCAGCGTCAACGTCACCTACCCTGGCGAAATGTCCCTGATTAACTGGAATAAGGGTAACGACTGGCACTTTATGGATCCGCCCCTGGTTTATACCGAAGATGACATTCGAATTTCTGGGCAAAAGCAAGACTGGATGGGGGGCAAATCCATCGAAGCCCTTAACTACGCCGAGATTCACGCCCTCATGTTTGCCGACTGGTTAATTGAAACCCAGTCGACCCCCAAGCTTCCCCTGACTTTTCTGAAAGGGCAGGATGCCCCCATGAATACCCATTCAGGCCTCAGCATGTACCCCTATATTCGGGAAGGGCGACGCATTTTAGGACGCCCGGCCTACGGTCAGGATAGCTTCATGATTGTCGAAGCCGACCTGCGGGAAGACATGACCGGCGGGCGCGACTTCAGCGCCACCGCCATTGCCCTGACCCACTACGACATTGATATCCACGGCTGCCGCTACCGGGATTGGCGTCCTTCCTACGAGGCGGCGGGGGCCAGTATCAAGCAGTTCGTCGTGCGTCCTTTGCAGATTCCCCTGGAGGCCATCATTCCCCAGGGGGTAGAAAACGTCTTAATTGGAGGCAAGAGCATCGCCGTCAGCCATATTGTTAATGGGGCCACCCGGGTTCACCATGGCGAATGGAGTGTAGGAGCAGCGGCCGGCAGTATCGCTGGATGGCTGCTGCGCTACGGTAAACCCTATGACCTGGCGCCCTCACAAATTATCGTCACCGGGCAGATGCCTGCGGTGCAGAGTTACCTGGTAGAGCAGGGACTGAGATTTACCTGGTAGCGTGGGTAAAAGAGGATTTATATCGTTCTCTGGGGCAAAGCTATCCATGGCAGCAGGGGGGCGAGCGGGGCCAATGGGTGGTCAAGCTTCGGGGAACTGGTATTAGGGACCCTATAACCAAGCAACTTGATTGCGAAATATCTGGTCAGCAGCATCAAATTTTGGTGCAGGAATTCGGGAGTAGGGGCATATGGCAATAGACATACAGGATGGCCGAAAAGACAGAAAAGACAGAAAAGACAGAAAAGACATAGGAGCCTTTGGCCAGGGTTTTATGGGTATTGGGTTCTGGCAACGGTTCCTGCTGCTTGGGCTGTTAGTTATGGGTCTGGGGAGTTGCGCCTTGCCCCAGGTGCAGGCTGAGGACCGATTATTTCTTGCCCTGAAGGCCCAGGTTCTAGATGTTTACCAGGTACCGGCTCAGGACTTGCAAGGTACCACCATTGGCGGTCTATCTGCCCTGGCCTACGACCGGGAGCAGAACCAGTTCTATGCCCTTTCCGACGATCGGGGCAAGTTTGGGCCTTCCCGGGTCTACACCCTATCCATGGAGTTTGCCCAGGACGCCAATGGGCAGCCAGGGTTTGCAACCATCACCTTTGACCAGGTGATTCCCCTCAAAGATGCCGAGGGCAACGCCTATCCCCAGGGAGCTCTGGACCCGGAAGGGTTAGCCCTATCTCCCCGGGGTACTCTTTTAATCAGCAGTGAGGGGGATGTGCGCAAAAACGCCCCTCCCTTCGTGGGGGAGTTTGACCAGAATAGCGGAACCATTGTTACTTCCTTTCGAGTGCCGGATCGCTTTCTGCCCGATGATACCGAAGCGCCCACAACGGGCATTCGCGAAAACCTAAGTTTAGAATCCCTGACAATTAATGCCCCTTCCGGCACGGCGGGGATGATCGAACCCTTTCGCCTCTTTACCGCTGCCGAGTCTTCCTTAACCCAGGACTACAACGAAGATCCGACCCAACCCCTCAATACCCGATTCCTGCATTACCTGGTTGGTCAGAACCAATCGACCCTCATTGCCGAACACCTCTATCCCCTTGACCTGGAGCCTCCCGGTGCCCTACTTAACGGTCTCAGTGAGCTGCTGGTGATTGATCAGGGAGGTCACTTCCTGGCTCTGGAAAGAGCCTTTGGCTTGCGAGGCTTTCGAGTTCGTCTCTATCAACTGGCCACCGGTGGCGCCACCGACACATCTTCCATCCTCAGCCTCAAGGGCAATCTGGAAGGGGTTTCGCCCATCCGTAAGCGCCTCCTGATTGACTTTGCCGACACCAATATCGAGGTGGACAACCTGGAAGGCATGACCCTGGGACCTCGCCTGCCGGACGGTAGCCAAAGTCTAATCCTGGTCAGCGACAACAACTTTGAGGCAGAGCGGCTTACTCAGTTTGTATTGCTGCGGTTGGAGGAGGTGTAAGGGGGGAGGTGTCAGGTGCTAGCTAAAACCCGCAACCCGCAACCCGGAACCCCAATAATTCGCCGCTAGAGCGTATTCAGCTTCACGGATATTTCAAGATCAATGGTTTATAGGTTCACTAAACCTGATAAATTAAGCGGGTATCAGCAACGAGATTAAAGCATTGGTATGAAAGTCCTAGTTATTGGCGGTGACGGTTACTGCGGGTGGGCGACCGCCCTGTACCTTTCCAATCGCGGTTACGAAGTCGGCATTCTCGATAGTCTGGTGCGACGGCACTGGGATAATCAGCTCTGCACCGAAACGCTGACTCCCATTGCTCCCATTCAAACCCGACTCCAGCGTTGGCAGGACCTTACCGGTAAAACCATTGATCTCTACGTGGGGGATATCAACGACTATCCCTTCCTAGAGAAGACCATGCTTGAGTTCGGCCCTGATGCAGTCGTTCACTTTGGTGAACAGCGCTCGGCTCCCTTCTCGATGATTGACCGGGAACATGCCGTGCTGACCCAGGCCAACAATGTGCTGGGCAACCTCAACCTGCTGTATGTGCTGCGGGACCACTTCCCCGACTGCCATCTGGTGAAACTGGGCACCATGGGCGAATACGGCACCCCCAATATTGATATTGAAGAAGGCTACATCACCATTGAGCACAATGGTCGTAAAGACACCCTGCCCTATCCCAAACAGCCGGGTTCTTTCTACCACCTGAGTAAGGTGCACGATTCCCACAACATCCAATTCGCCTGTAAGATTTGGGGCCTGCGCGCCACCGACCTGAACCAGGGCGTGGTGTATGGGGTCCTGACCGAAGAAACCGGTATGGATGAGTTGCTGATCAACCGCCTGGACTATGACGGAGTCTTCGGTACGGCCCTCAACCGTTTCTGTATCCAGGCTGCCGTGGGCCATCCGCTTACGGTTTATGGTAAGGGCGGTCAGACTCGGGCATTTCTGGATATTCGTGACACCGTGCGCTGCGTAGAAATCGCCATTGCCAACCCCGCCGACTCTGGTCAATTCCGCGTATTTAACCAGTTCACCGAAATGTTTAGTGTCGGCGACCTGGCCATGCAGGTGAAGAAAGCCGGGACTTCCATGGGCCTGGATATTGACATCCAAAATCTAGATAATCCTCGGGTGGAGGCTGAAGATCACTACTTCAACGCCAAAAACACCAACCTGTTAGACCTGGGTCTGCAGCCCCATTACCTATCCGATTCGTTGCTGGATAGCCTGCTCAACTTTGCGGTGAAGTACAAGACCCGGGTTGATAAGGAGCAGATTCTACCTAAGGTGAAGTGGCGTCGTTCTTAATAATGGGGTGTCGGGTCTCGGGGAGCAGGTCTCGGGTAACGCTTTGTATCTGTTACCGATGTCTGATATCCGAGGCCTAGCACCTAGTACCCCGTACCCCGTACCCCATTCGTTTTCCCGTTTCTGAACCCATGCGTATTGCTCTCTTTACCGAGACTTTTCTGCCAAAAGTAGATGGCATTGTTACCCGGCTGAAGCACACCGTTGACCATCTCCAAAGAATGGGAGATCAGGTGTTGGTCTTTTCCCCGGATGGAGGGTTAAGGGAATACCGGGGGGCAAAAATTCACGGGGTATCGGGGTTCCCCTTACCGTTGTATCCTGAACTGAAACTGGCCCTGCCTCGCCCCTCCATTGGGGAAGCGTTAGAAGATTTTAAGCCGGATCTGGTCCATGTAGTTAATCCGGCAGTTTTAGGCTTAGCGGGGATTTACTACAGCAAGGCCATGAATGTGCCCCTGGTGGCCTCTTATCATACTCACCTGCCCAAATATCTAGAGCACTACGGTCTGGGCATGTTGGAAGGGGTGATGTGGGAACTGATCAAGGCCATGCATAATCAGGCCCGGATCAATTTGGTGACTTCTACCGCTATGCAGGCGGAGCTTTCGGACCATGGGGTAGAGCGCATCCAGGTCTGGCAGCGGGGGGTCGATACGGAGCTGTTTCGCCCGGAGTTAGCCAGTCAAGAGATGCGCCATCGGCTGTCGGCAGGGCACCCCGAGGATCCCCTACTGCTTTATATTGGTCGCCTTTCGGCGGAAAAGGAAATCGACCGCATCAAACCGGTGCTGGAGGCGATTCCCAAGGCTCGTTTGGCGCTGGTGGGTGACGGTCCCTACCGGGCGGAGTTAGAAGCCCACTTTGCGGATACATTCACCAACTTTGTGGGATATCTTGCTGGTGAAGACCTGGCCTCGGCCTATGCCTCAGCGGATGCATTCATTTTTCCGTCCCGCACTGAAACGCTAGGGCTGGTGCTGCTAGAAGCCATGGCTGCCGGGTGCCCGGTAGTGGCCGCAAATTCCGGAGGCATTCCCGACATTGTGAGCGATGGCGTGAATGGTTATCTATTTGATCCTGAGGATGACGGGGGAGCGATTACGGCTACCCAGCGATTACTCGCCGTCAATGCCGAACGGGAGCTGATGCGTCGCAATGCCGTTGCGGAAGCAGAAAAATGGGGTTGGGCCGCTGCCACAGGCCAACTGCAGCAGTTCTACAGTGCTGTTTTATTAGAAAACACGCTCCCCATGGTGGCTTAAAACCCGGGTAAAGATCCCAGGGCTCTAACTTCCCATGGGCCAAAATTTCCCGGTAATTTGGCCCGACGACCCTGGGATCTCGGCGTCAGGCATTAGGATTGAGGCATGGTGCCAGCGGGGTTCTCGTGGCTCCAATTTTCGGCCTTGTACTGCCACTCGCCATTTTCTCCCTGAACGAAAATATTCTTGACGGAATTCCAGGCCACCTCTTTGGCCTTCTCTTCGTTCATCCCATCGGATGCAGCACCGTTGTAGGCCGCCATGAATACCTGTTGGGCCGGTTGAGGCAATGTGCTCTTAATGTCCTCTGGCAAAGCTTCAAGGGTTTCGTAAGCCATAGAGAATCCTCCAATGTGTTCTCTCTATGTAGTAGGTTGAAAACTCCTGAGCGTTCTCTTTCATCAGACAGAAAGCAGACTTATCCCTATCTTCTGAATTTGGGTGCCCAACCCTGGCCCAACCCTTTGCAGGCTGTCGAGGCGGTTTTTCCGGTTCAAGGTGAACAACCCCCTATGGATAATTTCCTTACATTAAGAGCGCATATTTATAGCGCTGGGAAATCCTGTGACGTTTGCTTATCCTCCTGTGGTTTTACCCTCAACCTTTGTGCCGGGGCAATTGAGTTGCCTTCCAGAACGTCTCCCCGATGCTGAGGGCCGGTTGCGGACTTTAGAAATCGCCCTGGAAAGGGATCTGGATGTGATGGATTATCCCCGGCGACAGTGGGATTATGCCGTCGCCCCGGATGTCCTGGAAGTGGCGATCATTGGGGCGGGTCATACAGGACGTTCGGCGGCCTTTGGGTTGCGGCGCCATGGGATCACGAATGTGCGCATCCTGGACCGCAACCCGGCAGGATTTGAGGGACCCTGGCGGAGGTTTGCCCGCAACGCCACCCTACGCACTCCTAAAGAAGTGACTGGGGGGCTTGACTGGGGCATTCCCAACCTTAACTTTCGCCGCTGGTGCGAGGCCCTCTACGGCGAAGACTATTGGCAGCGGATGACCCACATTCCCCGGCTGCTCTGGGCCGAATACCTGGACTGGTACGCGACGGTGCTAAACCTGCCCATCCAGAACAACACTTCCATTGACAACATTTCCTGGGAGGCAGATCGTCACGTCTTCTGTCTGCAGACCCACCATCAGCCGATCTATGCCCGCTTCATTATCTTTGCCACTGGCATGGAATGCGCCGGTGGCAAAGACATTCCGGCCATCGTACAGCGCCAGCTGCCTCATCACTGCTATCACCACACGGTAGATGCCATTGACTTTTCCCGCTTTAAGGGCAAACGCATTGGGATCATCGGCGGCGGAGCAAGCGCTTTTGATAATGCCATTGCTTGTTTGGATGCCGGCGCCGATGCCGTAGATATTTTGGTGCGACGCAAGCACCTGCCCCAGATCAACCGTATCCGCTGGAGCGAATGGAACGGCTACCACCGCCATTACATTGACCTCCCCGACGAGGTGAAATGGTATTACAGCATTGAAGAAATGCGCCTGGGGCAACTCCCTCCGCCCCACACCTACTACGAAGCCATGAGTCGCCCCAATCTGACCCTTTACGCGGATGCGCCGATTCAAGATCTGGCCTACGCAGAGGGTCACATTCGAGGAATTTTCGGCGATCGCACCTTCATCCACGATGCGCTGATCTGCGGTACAGGCTTTACCACCTACCTCGACCAACAGCCAGAACTACAGACCCTGGCTCCCTCCATTGCTCGATGGAAAGACCGGTTTACGCCCAACCCCGAGGACCGACATCCGGTCATGGAACAATTTCCCTATCTGGGTCGGCATTTAGAGTTTCTGCCCCAGTCCCCCGACCACCACTATCTGACCCGCTGCTATTACCTGTCCTCAGGGGCGGCCATATTGAGCGGATTTCGAGCCAATTTGTCCGGGCTGCAGTTTGCCCTACCCAGGGTCGCCTATGACATTGGTCGCCAACTCTTTCTGGAGCATCAGCCCGATATTCTGGCGGAGTTCGATGGCTACAATATCCTGGAATTTTGACGGGCGTTTGTCCTAGCTTATCCTTATGAAACAGGTTAGTGGGTAATCCTTCGTGACATTGCACGCCATTACGTATCCCAGCGGGTCAGCGAAACAAGCAGACTGGCAACTGGTTGCCCTTCACGGTTGGGGGGCGAATGCTGCCGATTTACTTGGGCTTGCCCCTTATCTCGAATTAAAATTATCAAACTTCTCGATGGTGTTTCCCGATGCTCCCTGGCCCCATCCCCAGGTACCCGGAGGGCGCATGTGGTACTCCTTTCCATTTGCCTACGATTTTCGCCAGTCCCACGATTTCGAGCAGCAGGAAGACCTGCGATCCAGCCGCCAACAGTTAAAGGATTGGCTGCATGAGTTGTCTATTACCAGCCACATTCCCCTGGAGCGTACCATCCTGGCGGGATTCTCCCAGGGAGGGGCCATGAATCTGGACATTGGTTCTCAACTCCCCCTGGCGGGTCAAATTGTGCTGAGCGGTTATCTCCACAGTCAGGCTGAAGGGCCCGTGACCCCCCGCAAAATGCTCATGGTGCACGGGCTCTATGACCCGGTCGTCCCCTTTGAGAAAGCCAGGTCGGCCTGCACCGCCCTGGAAGCCGCGGGACAAACCGTTCACTTCCATGAGATTTCCATGGGCCATGAAATTCTTCCGGAAGTCATCCAATTAATTTCGACCTTTTGCGAAGATTTGAGGCAGAGCCAGGGGCATCCGGCGGCTTAACCTTTAGGATAGGGAGGTGAACGGCTAAGGGTTTTTACGGGATGTTTGCCTTTCCCGAATTCCCTTCTGCACATGGCTCACCTGGGGGAAAATCAATGCTAAGTTTACATGTTTCGCAGCAAGACGTTGACACAATCACATCCGATGCCGTGGCCGAACTGGCGCGTCGATTAGAGGCCGATGCCTACGACAATGCCTTTGAAGGTCTGCAAGACTGGCATTTGCTTCGAGCCATCGCCTTCCAGCGTCCCGAGTTGGCAGAACCCTACTTATATCTTTTGGACATGGAATCTTTCGATGAGTCGTAGCTCCCTGGGAAAGCTATGGTAGCGCCAGGGCGGCGGGTGCTGCTGGGCATCGGCGGCGGCATTGCGGCCTATAAAGTATGTCACGTAATCTCTGCCCTGGCCAAAGCCGGGGTAGATGTCCGGGTGCTCATGACCCAGCCGGCCCAGGCCTTTATTCCGCCCCTGACCGTAGCCACCCTGTCCCGCCACGCCGCTTACACTGACGAGGTATTCTGGCATCCCAGCCAGGGTCGGCCCCTCCATATCGAATTAGGACAGTGGGCCGAGGTATTGGTGTTGGCACCCCTGACGGCGAACACCCTGGGAAAGCTAACCCACGGTTTAGCGGATAATCTATTGACCAACACGGTGCTGGCGTCCCCCTGCCCGGTGTTACTTGCCCCTGCGATGAACACCGATATGTGGCAGCAGCAGACGGTCCAGCGCAACTGGGAGACGGTTCTCCGGGACCAACGCTTTCACAGCGTTGGGCCGGGAAGTGGGGTATTGGCCTGCGATCGCGTCGGCACCGGCCGCATGGCCGAACCTGAAGATATCCTGACCCATATTTATTCTCTACTTCACACGGGGGGGAAACGGGATCTGGCCGGTAAGCGCCTGCTCATCAGCACCGGCAGCACCCGCGAATTCCTCGACCCGGTTCGGTTTATCGGTAACCCATCCACCGGCAAGATGGGGGTTGCCCTAGCCCAGGCCGCGGCCCACCGCGGCGCTGCTGTGACCCTGGTCCATGGCCCCATGGATATGGCGCTGCAGGGTCGTTTGGGTGGCATTCAGACCTTAGGGGTGACCACCGCAGCGGCCATGCACCAGGCGATGGTAGCCCATCTTCCCCAAGCAGATTGGATTGTCATGGCTGCCGCGGTAGCCGATGTCAGGCCAGCAACTTGCAGCCATACCAAACTGCCTAAATCAGCTTTGCCCGAGGCTCTACCCCTGGAAGCGGTGCCAGACATTGTGGCGGATTTGGCCACAAAACGCCAACCTCATCAAACCCTGGTTGGGTTTGCCGCCCAAACCGGGGACATTATTCCTCCAGCCCTGGAGAAGCTGCAGCGCAAAGGACTGGACGCCATTGTGGCCAACCCCATTGATCGACCAGAAAGTGGATTTGGCAGCGATTGTAACCAGGCGATTGTGCTTCACAAATCTGGTGAAAAGCGGGTAATTCCCCCCTGCACCAAACTAGAGATGGCCCACGCCATTTATGACACCTTAGCCCAGGGGTAAAGTAAATACGTCCGCCAGCACAGCGGTTCCCTCATGGTCAACCCGTTCTGCATGGGGAGAGTCGTAGACGATTACTACCGCGGGCTCGTGGTCTGAGAGCAGGGTCATGCCCTCGGCCTTATCGGCCCCGAAAGCCCCCGCAATGGTGAGCACCGGTTCCGGCTCCAGCAGGGATTGTTTCTGTAGTGCTTCTAAAGCATTGGCAATGCAAAAAATTTGACTGTCCCCGGTCAGATCCATGGTTGGACCCGATAGCACCAGCAAACTGTCCTGGTAAAAACAGAGATCCCGAATTCCCTCTCCCCGCAAATTCAAAAAATGTTTGCGGTATCGTTCACCCCCGGGGCCAATTTTCTTTAAACGCAGGTCTCCCGATTTCTTCGCCTTGACCTGAATTTCCAGCAAGATGGCCCAGCCGCGCAGCACCGGTCCCCGCAGGCCTAAAAAGATGCGATCGTCCCTGACGGCAATCCCTTCAATATCGAAGCCGTTTTCTTTACCGGGAATGTTAGCCTTGAGGTACTCCCGCAGGTGGTCATCATCTCGCAGGGAACGGGTCAGCTGATTGCCGTGCTTTTCCCGCTTCAGTTGGCCGGCCTGCAGAGTCTTTTTGGGGTCAGCAGGGTGGGCACAGCTTTTGTATAAACTCCCCTCCACTAAAGGAATGCGTCCCAGCAGATAGCGATTTTCTTCCATGACCAGGGTTTCCAGCCGCCGAATATTGTCTGCCACAGAGTAATCCTGGGGCTTCACCCGTTTTCGCTTCAGGCTGTGGGAGCCCACCACCCAGAGATAATGATCACTGTAGGCAATCCCTTCAATATCAATTTCCTGGGTGTCTCCGTGGGGCAGACTGAAAAAATCAGCGACCGTAATGGATCGATGGCCAACCCCTACATCTCCCTGCAGCTGCAGCACCTCGAGGTGAGCCGTTTCGTCTGACCCAAGCCAGAGGTGCTGTCCAATCACCCGGGCCGCCGAAAGGTCTGAGGCCCCATGAAACAACTCTGGGGCAAAATTGAGGCGAAGCGTTTTCAGCGGTTTAGCAGGAGGCATAAATCACCCAACCTAGGGATAACAACACCGGGACGGCAAACTTTAAATAACAACAGTAATCTGAAGACTTGATTTGGGGCAAACTTGAGCTAACGAATCGTTTTCAGGATAATGCTTCAGCCCCCCTGGAAATTCTATGAAATCCTCCAACTTCAACGACACTGGCTCCGGCGCAACCTTGGAACGCCTGAAACTGTTAATTTATCTGGTCCCCGTTTTTGGCACCTTTCCTGCCCTGTATAGTCTCTGGCGCAAACAGGGCAGCCGTAGGGAACAGGACATCAGCCGCCTGGTGGTAACCTTAGCCCTGACTTGGGTAATGGTCTATGGTTTGCTTAGTGCTGGTAGCCACCTGGCCCCAGGATTATCCCTACGGTTACTGGTGAGTAATGCCCTGATTACCACCGGATACACCCTCACTAACCTGGTGCTGATGGTGCGTTTACTGCGGGGGCAAACGGTCAAACTGCCAGGATTTACCCAGCTCAGTAAGCGTCTACCTTAATCATAGATTCGTTCTTCCCCCAGCAGGTTAACGTTAAGTATCGGATTTGCCCTAAAATCCGTGGGTCAGAGGTGAAATTTGCTGCTAGTATGCAGCTAAAAAATTTGAGGTCACAGGTGTCTACACGAAAACCGCAACATCCTAAGTCCTATAAACCTGTTCGCCATGCCAAGGCCAAGTCGAGATCGCGAATTCCTCGCCTGGTCGGACTGGGTGTTGCCCTAGCCGGCGTAGCCAGCGTTTCGGCCACGGCAGGAGCCCTTTTAGCGGTTTCGTTATCAGCCACCCCCCTGATGCAGGAGCAACTCACCGCCGAAGAGGCGGCCGTTTTCAGTGAAGAAGAACCCATTTCGACCGCCGGCAACCTGCGCCTGCCCCGTCTAACTCGCCCTGTGAACATTATGGTATTGGGCATGAAGGTACTGACCACCGATGTTCAGGAGGTGCCCCCAGAACTGCAAGATGTGGGTTATCACGCCCTGGTGAACTCCTTTGAGGGTCTCTCGGACACGATGCTGTTGCTCCGCTTTAACCCTCAAATGGAGCAGCTGGTGGTGATGTCAATTCCCCGGGATACCCGCACCTATGTTCGGGGCAGTCTGACTAAACTCAACGAAGCCAATCGCTATGGGGGACCTTCCCTAGCGGCCGAATCCGTTAGCGATTTGCTGGGCGGGGTCGCCGTTGACCGCTACGTGCGGATTAACGTCCAGGGGGTTGAAAAGCTCGTAGATGCCCTGGGGGGCGTTACGGTGAATGTTCCCAAAGACATGAAATATCAGGATGATAGCCAGCACCTGTATATCAACCTCAAGGCCGGTGAGCAAACCTTGACCGGCGACCAGGCCCTACAGTTTCTGCGCTTCCGTTACGACGACAAGGGGGATATTGGTCGCATTCAGCGTCAACAGATGCTCATGCGGGCCATCGTTGAGCAGGCCCTGAACCCTACCACCATCGCCCGATTGCCCAAAATTCTTTCCGTCATTCAAGAAAACGTTGATACCAACCTCACCGTTGAAGAACTGCTGGCCCTAGTCGGCTACGGTGCCCAGATCAACCGATCCAACATGCATATGCTGATGCTCCCCGGCAACTTTAGTAGCCCCGCAGACTATTCCCTCAGCTACTGGATTCCAGATTACGATGATATTGATGCCATGGTTGACCAGTTCTTCGGCTACGGCACTCGACAGGCCTCTCGAACCAATAATCCGGCTTACGTCAGAGTGGCAATTCAGGATAGCACCGACAACCAGGCCGCAGTAGACACCTTGATGGAGTCCCTGCGGGAAAGTGGGTATTCCAATGTCTACCTCGATCAAGACTGGACCGAACCCCTACCCATCACCCGTATCGTTGCCCAGCAGGGAGACATTGCCAGTGCCGAAACCATTCATCGCTTTCTGGGGATAGGCGAAGTGAGGGTCGAAAGCACCGGTGTTCTTAACTCCGATATTACAATTCAGCTCGGGCAAGATTGGCTACAGAGCCAGAGTGCCCAGCTTTAAGGCCATCCTATTTATTTTCCCTGCTTAGCAAAGGTTAATATTGGCACCGCCAATTTTTTTCTTTGTGAAAGAAGATAAACAATTGCATCCAGGGGATCCCAGATAATCCCTATTGCAGTAGGATGAATCTAAAGAAAATATTAACTTTCTCCATGAACCCTCAACTCCTACGCCACCTGTGGTCTTTGGTAGAACGGTCTCAGAGCAGTCACCTACTTGCCTTAGATGACAATGGTCTGGTGCACTGGCTGATGGACCAGTTCGTCGGGCAACGCATGATTGATCAAACCGAAACCGCCCAACTGCACCATTACATCCGGTCTAAGCTGCCCTTAATTCGTGATCTGGCCCAGCAGCGTTAGCCCAGGATGCGCTTCTAACCAGGATTGCCTTGCAAATTAATCATCCCTAGTGCAACGTTCTGAAAGCAATGCAGCATATCCTGCTCCCTGGCTTCCCTGCTCCAATAGCATTAAGATATTACAGAACTAACGACGCTTTGTCCTAGTAATCCCCCGATAGCCCTTAGCCTGGCCGTTGCTGGAATGGGAGAATAGCCCTCTCCGGAATAACCATCCGTTCCTTGGGCATAAAACATTTGTTGAAGCACTATTTATTAAGCATTATTTATTAGGCGAATTCATGGGTAGCCGTTCTCCCAAAAAAGGGCGAAGGACTGCTCAATTGATATGAGGTTCTATTCAAACCTAGTCCAGGTCCAGAGGTGGGATTTTGCCTTAGGAGAAACTACAGAATTGGACCTGGTATCGGGTTCCATGGCCAAGAAACCTGGCCCATAATTGAATCCCTACAGGGCGAACCCTTCAGATCCACCTGCTTAACTCCCTATCAACAGAAAAAACAAAATTCATTGTATAAGCAAGTCTTTAGCTCAAAGTCCTGTATATTGTTGCTTTAAATACCAAACTTAAAACCAAACCAGTGGAATGTTGACCTTGGTTAACTAATTCCGATGGTTTGCGCTAGATTTTGTAGTGATTTTTGTGAATGAGGTGTCGTTAATGCGTAAGTGGGGTTTATTAGCTGCAGCCCTGGGGCTAACCCTAGCGGCCTGTGGCGGATCAGAACCTACTGATACAGCTACCACCGATGGTGGTGGCGAATCTGCTACTGGTGCTGGGGGTAGCCGTTTAGATGTAGTTAAAGAAAGAGGCACCCTAAACTGTGGTGTGGATGGAGGTATTCCTGGGTTCAGCTTTGTAGATGAAAGTGGAGCCTATTCTGGCCTTGATGTAGATGTTTGCAAGGCAGTAGCTGCCGCCGTCTTGGGGGATCCTGATGCGGTTGAATATCGGCGCTTAGATTCTACCGAGCGTTTCACCGCTCTGGCGGGGGGCGAAGTCGATATGCTCTCCCGCAATACCACCTGGACCACAAGCCGGGATACTCAGGTCGGTCTC
This sequence comes from uncultured bacterium, assembly GCA_964590465.1. Taxonomy (GTDB): domain Bacteria; phylum Cyanobacteriota; class Cyanobacteriia; order Phormidesmidales; family Phormidesmidaceae; genus CAZPYG01. The sequence continues at coordinate 22,597 of CAZPYG010000080.1, forward strand.
GAATTCGCGCCTACAACGTTTTACGATGGCCAGGGCATGATGGTGCGGCAGGATAGCGGTATTACCGGTCTTGAGGACTTTGCTGGCAGAGCTGTTTGCGTTGAAACGGGTACCACCACCGAGCTCAACCTGACTGACCAGATGCGCAAGCTTAATGTTGACTTTGAACCCGTGGTCTTTCAGGATGCTGATGCGGCCTACGCCGCCTACGATGAAGGCCGTTGTGAGGGCATGACTTCTGATAAGTCCCAGCTCATTGCTCGCCGCAGCACCCTGCCCAATCCTGATGAGCACATCCTGCTGGATGTCACCATGTCGAAGGAGCCCCTGGGTCCTGTGACTGTCAATAACGACTCCGCCTGGTTTGACGTGGTGAAGTGGGTCACCTTCGGCCTGTTTCAGGCTGAAGAGTTCGGTATCACTGCCGAAAATCTCGCTGATTTTCAGGGTAGTGACGATCCCAATATTGCTCGGTTCCTAGGGGAAGAAGGCACCCTGGGGTCTGACATGGGGCTGCCTAACGACTTCATGGTGGCGGTTATCAGCAGTGTTGGTAACTACGGTGAAATCTATGATCGCAATCTAGGAGCTGACTCTCAGTTCAACTTAGATCGCGGACTCAACGCCCTATGGACAGAAGGTGGACTGATTTATCCTGCTCCGTTCCGTTAATCCCTTATGGCTGTCATCGCGGGCGTTCATAGCCCATAGAACAGCCTTTGAGAAGGCGTGGCCGCTGCAGGCCACGCCTTTTTTATAAACCCTTGTAACAATTTAAACTTTTCGTGACATCGCTTTTAGATTATTTTTTGAGGGTTGTTGGGATTCATAGCTCTCCCCCCCCCCCCACGTCATCCCTGGGGAGGGAGGTCAGACTACCCCCAACGTGGGATTGATGGCATACAGGTGAACTGGAATGGTTAGCGACAGCAGTGGCAACAAGTTTGATTTAAGGGCCTTGCTGCGGGATGACCGATTTTGGAAAATTGCATTTCAAGTCATTACTCTGCTAGTGGTCTTTGCGATTTTTGCGTTTCTAATCGGTAACTTAAACCGCAACCTGGCCCGCCAGGGCACTTCTGTCGGGTTCAGCTTTTTGCTGAATCCAGCCGGGTTCAGCATCGGCGAAAGTGCGATTGAGTACCGTCCGAATGACCCCTACTGGCGAGCCTTAACGGTTGGCTTAAGCAATACGCTTTCCCTGGTGGCGGCAGGAATTGTATTTACGACAGTTCTAGGTATTGCTGCGGGGGTAGCTAGCTTTTCTACGAACTGGTTGCTGTATAAGCTCAGCCGCGTCTACGTCGGGCTCGTGCGCAATGTACCGCTGCTGCTGCAGTTGTTTTTCTGGTATTTCGCCATTTATGGCACCCTGCCTCGGCCGGAAAGTCAAATTAATTTCTTGGGTTTGAGCTATCTCAATAACCGCGGAGTTTACATTCCCTGGCCCAGCAGTGCGGCCCTGGCTTTGCTGGGCATTGCCTCAGTGGTCATTGCCGCGGCAGCGGCCTTTTTCCTGTGGCAATGGCGCACTCGACTGAGAGTTGAAACTGGCAGCGGTGGACAAGCCCAGCTGATTGGTTTAGGCATCCTCGCTGTCCTTTTGGTGCTAATTTTGACCCTCGGGTTGAACTGGCAGGTGCCCGAGGGAGTAGAAGGGGGAGGGGTGACCGGGGGGCTCAGGTTGTCGCGGGAATTTGTTGCCGCCCTGAGTGCCCTGGTATTTTATACATCAGCCTTTGTGGCGGAAATTGTTCGAGCCGGTATCCAGTCGGTGTCGAAGGGGCAGTGGGAAGCGGCTCGTTCTCTGGGGCTGAATCCTGGTCTGGTGATGCAGCTGGTGGTATTTCCCCAGGCTATGCGGGTGATTATTCCCCCCATGAACAGCGAATACATGAACCTCACCAAGAACACCAGTCTGGCTTTTGCAGTAGCTTTTCCCGAGATCTACTCGGTGGCAAATACCACCTACAACCAGACCGGTAGACCCGTCGAGGTGTTTTTGATTTTGATGGCCACCTATCTATTGATTTGTCTGGTTATCACCCTGGTAATGAACCAGCTCAACCGGGCCGTACAGTTTAAGGAGCGCTAAGCCATGACCAGTGTCACCCCCGATTCATTTTCACCAGCGCCCCCTGAGGTATCTAAGCTGGGGCCGGTTGCATGGATGAAGAAAAATCTATTCAGCGACTGGTTTAACAGCATACTTACGATAATTATCGTCACGATCCTGGGTTTGGGGGCTTATCGT
>CAZPYG010000081.1:0-24393 GCA_964590465.1 uncultured bacterium
GTCATGACGCCCCAACCGCCCCAACCGCTGGATGTAGTTGCCCGCATCCGAGGACTCAAAAATCAGGAAGTTGATCTTGAAATCCACCCCCACATCAATGGTGCTGGTACCAATCACCAGGTCAGCGGCCAGGGATTCAGCTTTCTCATGCCCACCAGACAGGCCAGTATTTTCCCGAACCGTAAGACCATGCTGGGCAAAGCATTCTCGAAAAACAGGTATCAGCCGCTTCACCGCTGCCATGGAATTGAGGATAATGGCTCCCTTACTACCGGGATGCTCAAGAAACTGGTTGAGAATGTGTTCTTCATTCTCCTTCAGCCAGGTTTCAGATGCTTTAGAGGTTGGTTCCATCGGCACAAAATTTAGGTCAATAGACCGTGCCACCTGCCGCCAATGGTCTGCCTGTAAAGCCTCTGCTTCAGCCTGAGTCTCTGGAAATTGGTACTTCCCTTCATCAATGGGGTTAATAACTCGACAGCGAAAACCCGCTTTATCCAACCGCTTCAACAACGAATCGCTAGGGGTTGCCGATAGGAACAAAAACTTCTTGCGTCGATTGGTGGACTGAATCAGCAGCATCGTATTTAGGACGCTGGCAACCTGAGGCGCTGCAAATACGTGAAATTCATCGAAGATGAAGAGGTCAAAATCTTTATCAATGCGATTCCAGAGCTTGTCAGGTGTGTCGTTGCTGGTCAGGTAAGCGCCCCGGTGGAGGTAATGGAAAATGTCGGGGTTGGTGATGAGGACTTCTGATTGCCCCGCGCGGGATGAGATCGCACTGCCTTTCCGCAAACCCTCATTCTCAGCATAAATCTCAAGCTCAGGTCCACTTAAACGGTTCACCCTGGGCTCATTCGGTGGCTGAAAGTCATCAACGTAGCTTTGAACCTGGTTCTCTTGATCAGCGGCCAGGGCATTAGTGGGATAGAGGGCGATTGCGTGACAGTCTCCTTGGAGGATATCCAGATAAGCAGCCAGACTTTTGCCATCCCCTGTCATTGCCGTGTTGAAAACCACATCGATATTGGGATCTCGTAGGGCCTTTAAAGTCTCAAACTGGTGCCATGACAGTCGCCACCCCTGAGGCAAATGAACTTCCTGAGGAACGTCTGAGGCTGGACAAGAGTAAACAGGCCTTAAATTAATTGAATACATGATTGCTAGGGAAAAATTTGCTTAGGTCTACTCGCTTCAATTAACGAACCAACCGATACTCAAACGTCCTGGCATCTGCCCTTCGCCGCTCCACCTGCCACCTCTGCTGCTTCACCGCCCGGTGCAGCGTCGCCGAAAACCGATGGCCCACCTGCTCCACCAATTCGTTTGTCGAATGCCAATCTCCATCTCCCAGCACCTGCTCCAACTTCTCCTGCTGCGTCATAGCCTACCCTCCTGATTACTTCCCAAACGGCGAGGCAAATCGGTTGAGATGCGACAAAGCGTTTGAAAACACTACATTTCTCAATTGCGGATCACATTCCTTAGCAGTGCTTAACTCAATGAGCATGTAGTGTGCGCATCTCGTTGCTTAAGCTCATCATTACAGCGACAATGGAAAATATCAACAAATGGAATCACAAAGTGTGCGCATAAATAACTGATATATCCTATGCCGTCTAAACGATCATCCTTTAACCTGTCGATTGCAGACCACGAAAAAGCCCGGCTAGAGGAGCTTGCGCTTGAATTTGACCAAACCTGGGGCGACAATCCCAACGTTTCAAAACTTATAAAAGCCATTGCCCGTGGCAAACTACGCCTGGCGGCCAATCATGATTGGAGCCGCGATCGTATCGACATTCTGAACCGCATCCTTGGCTGGCTTAAAGACGACGGTCAGCTCGATGCCGCCTTAGAACTGGCCCATCTGCTCCTGGAACGCAGCGAACTCAGCGCCCCTCTCCGCCATGAAATTCAAGCCTGGGTCGATCAACCCAGTGCCCCTTGGCGCATTGAACTCGACCGTTGTATCCGCCTGCAGCGCCCCTTCCGCTTGATCTACCAGGATGCCGCCGATCGTCTCTGGAACTTCACCGTACGCCATGCAACTCTAGAACGCCACGAAGATCGTCAATACCTCGACTGCTGGTGTGATGAAACCGAAGGCAACCGGGACATTGATGCTCTAAAGCATAATTGGTCCTTACGCTTAGATCGCATTCCTGAAGAAGCCGTTATTTCCCGTGCTAATGGTCACTGGAAGCCGGAACCCAGCTCCATTGAAGTAGAGTTTCATCTCCTACATGGTCTTGGTTTTGGATATCGTTCCAAAACCAAAGCTGACGTGATTGTTGCCTGGCTACCCGACCAGCAAGTCAAACGAGTCATTCGACGCATCCACAATACCTTCTGGTTCTTTCGTGAAGTCAGGCGCTACGGAGCCGACTGCATCGTAATCGGCCCAGATGAAGTGCGTCAACGCTTTGCTAAAGATACCGTGGCCATGGCCGCTCACTATATGCCTGAGGCAGAGAAGTGAGGCAAAAAAGTAGCGTCTCATCAGCAGGAGCTACCCCCACAGCCTGTAGGACGCCTCATCCTGCCCAACATCCAGGTGATGAGGCATAACCAGGGCATTCCTGTCATACCACCCATCCGGTGCGAGCTGTTGGGGACCGGTGGCCTTTACTAACGGCCAAAAACCCAGGTCAGCATGGCAGGTACCCGACGATGCCAGGATTTTTCCGAATGCTCTCCTTCGGGGTCTTCTACCACCATCAGGTCGGCTCCGGGGGTGTAGCCGTAGGTGTTGATCAGCAGGTCTTGCAGTTCTCGGCCCCGCTTAGTGGTGCGGTCTTCAATGAAATTGTTGTGGAACTGTCCATCCCGAATCAGGCCCCAGTCCATATAGAGGTCAGGGCGGAGGGTGGGCTGGCTGAGGGTAGGTGCGGAGAGATCCATCAACTTTGAGCGCCGGAGCGATCGCAAAAACGGTAGCGCCCAGGGGCTGGAATCCAACCCCACCCATAATGAGGGAGAAAAGGCCGCCACCAGGCCAAAGGTCTGGGGCTGTAGCATCCCCATCAGGTAAGCGGCTAACCCACCGTGGGAAGCTCCAATGATCAGGGTAGAGCTGGGGTCGGCCTGGGTACGGTAGTTGGCGTCAATGAACCCTTTCAGGTCACGGGCAACGTAGCGGGCATAGGCTTCAACACCACCGCCGCGAGTCGTGGCGATATTAGTGTGGGTATATTCCCAGTTGCGGTCGTTGGTGTGAATCGCCACCACGATGACGGCGGGCATCCTACCCTCGGCCTGCAGCTGGCTCAGCACCGGGCCCATATACCAGGATTCCTTAATGGCCCCTCCCCGGAAAAAGGAGGTATCCCCATCGTTCATATAAATCACGGGATAGTAGCGGTCGCTGATTTCATAGTCCCGGGGTACAAAAACATGGACCTTACGAGGAGCACCGTCTCCAACGCTGAGGCGGTCATAGGTATGAAAAAAGCCGGCTGCATCGCCTTCATCGTGGAATACCGCTTGCTGGCCGCCTTTGGCGAAGGTATTGCTAATCTGAGTCATGGGTTTTAAGGGAATAGGGGCATCAGGCACAGATTCAATGGACGTTATGACAATTCTCACCAAGCTTGGCTTAAAAAAGCCATAGGGCCATACCCTCAATTTCAACATTAGCGCTATCCGTTCCGCCAGGTGCCCTGGGTTTTTGCTCACAGCGCGAGGTGATTCACTTCACAGGAAATGATTAACGAATTGTGACACCCCTTTTTTAAAGGCTAAAATTCTCAACTATTTATCCTATACTTTTAAGTCCTATAAAATGGCCCAAAGGGATATTTTTACTCACTCCAATGGGGAAATATGTTGGCTAAAACCTGTTCTTAGTGCGTCCTCTGAAGCTATGAAACCCCCCCAAAAAAACCCCCTCAAAAATCACCGTCACGTTTTGCTGGGCCTCGCCAGCTTAATGCTGGTGGCCGGAGCCGCCTGTACCCCCGACTCCCCTGACCCAGAAACCTCCATTGAGCCTGCTCCAGAGGAGATCACCACCGAGACGGACCCAGAGCCATCCCCAGAACCCGGCAATTTACAAACCTACGACGGCACCCAGTACCAGTTTCCCCTCAAAGCCCAATATCCAGACACCATGCGGGTTGAAGACGGCTGTGCCGGTGAAGGATGTGGTTTCTTCTTTACTTTTGTGCCCCAGGGAAATGCTTTAGATACCGCAGAAGTACATGTGTTTCTGCCAGCTGGGGCGACTTCGGTGGCCGATTTAGAACCCATGGTAACCGGCCCCAATGGCCTGATTGAAAATGCAGGATGGACAGTCAGCGCCATTGAATCAAACGGGTCAGAGGAGTTTCCCTACGATTGGGTGGAAACCGTGATTAGTTTCAGCAGCGACCAGGAAGAGTCTGGCTACATTCTGCTGGGGCAGACCGCCGGGCAGGCCGTTCAGGTGCTGTTGAAGTACCCGGCTGAAATGGCCGATGAATACTGGCCAGCAACCAAAACGGTGCTAGACAGCCTGGAATTTGAGGAAGAACTGTTGCCCCTTACCCCCTCAAATGTTTAATGCCCAGAACCTCACAAAGGGGCATGGGTTATTTCACTCCCACAAACCGTTCCCGGGCAATGGCTCGGAGTCGCTGAATATCTTCTCGTCGGCTAACGGAAAGGGGCACAGTATGTTTAATGGCTTCCACAAGCAGGTCAGTATCGGGGGAACACTGCTCGTACAGAGCCCGGTAGTGGGTCGTGATGATTACTTGCTCAATTTCTGCCCCGCTAAAACCTTCGGTCGCAGCTACCAATGTGGGAATATCAAACCGGCTCAGGTCCTGGTTGCGGCGACCCAGGTGAATTTTGAGAATATCCACCCGCTCATCGGTTTCCGGCAGGTCAACGAAAAAGATTTCGTCGAAGCGCCCTTTCCGCAGCAGTTCGGGGGGAATCATTGACAGGTCATTGGCGGTGGCAACCACAAAAATTTCGTGGGACTTTTCCTGTAGCCAGGTGAGGAAGTAGCCAAACAGACGGCGACTCAGGCCCCCATCGGTATCGCCGCCGGATTGGCCCATGCTCTTTTCGATCTCGTCAATCCACAAAATACAGGGAGCCATAGTTTCCGCCAGGGTCACGGCGCGGCGGAAATTTTTGTCAGATTCCCCGATGTATTTGTCGTAGAGACGTCCGGCATCCAGCTTGAGCAGGGGTAGATTCCACTGGCGGGCGATGGTTTTTGCCGCCAGGGACTTACCGCAGCCCTGAATTCCCACAATTAAGATGCCCTTCGGCGCAGGCAGGTTAAACTTGCGCGCCTGGGGCGTAAAGCCCACCTCGGCATATCCCAGCCACCGCTTGAGGCCAGTAAAGCCCCCCAGCTCCGCCAGGTTGGTTTCCGGGGGGAAGTAATCCAGCAAACCCTCTTCGTGGATAACCCGAGCTTTGCGTTCCAGCACCCGTTTGACATCGGCGGGGCTCAGTTTGCCGTCGTGCAGAGCCGCATAGGACACTACCTTACGGGCCTGGTTCATGGTCATGCCCTGCAGCGCTTTCACCAGGGCATGAATATCTTCCGGAGACAACTCCACCCGCACCCGCCCCTTCAAGGTTTTCACCACATCGGAAATGGCGTTGTACAGTTCTTCGGGTTCCGGCAGTTTTAGGTCAAAGTAAACGGCATCGTGGGCTATGGAGGGGGGCAGGTCGATGCCGCTGCCGCTGATGATCATGGAAGACTGATTGTAGGAAAACTGGTCTGTGACTTCCCGAAACTGCCGGGCCACAACCGGGTCTTTCAGGTGCTCGGCAAAGTCCTTCAGCCAGTAGATGGCCTTAAAGCTCATGTCCTGGAGGTGGCGCAGCATATCCAGCGGTTCTGTAGTTTTGCCGATGGCCTGACCCCGTTTGCTGCCGGGGGGCGCATACTCGTTTTGCCAGCGGTTGTGCAGGTTGCCGGGGGCCCGCATCAGCCCCTGGGCAATGCTCCATTCAAACACTGCCATTTGCAGGTCGTTGCAGGAGGCGTTGATCAGGGTTTCGACCCGCTCTTCCTCCACCGTATCAATCACAATAACGGGGTGAAAAGACATTACCAGGGTTTGGAAATGCTGCACGCTGGTCTTTAAAGCCATGGCACTGGAAAAAATACGACAATCCGGACCGTCGGGAAACACAGATTTAATGTGCCCTGTTTTCCCTTTCAGGTGCGCAGTTCGCTTTCCGGATCAGCCTAAAAATAATCCGGCCAAAATTCCCAATAAACCCCCAAACCCCACGTAGTACAGGGTTGGCACCAGAACCCTGCGAATCAAAATGCCTTCTCGCCCGGTCAACCCCACCGTGGCTTCCGCCGCCACGATATTTGAAACGCAGATGATGTTACCCGCCGATGCCCCCACACATTGCAACCCCAGTATCAGGGCAGTGGCAACGCCAGTCTGCAAGGCCACCCCAAACTGAAACAGAGAAAACATCAGGTTGCTGACGGTGACGCTGCCGGCGACAAAAGACCCGATGGCCCCCACCAGGGGAGCGAAAAATGGCCAGGTCTGACCCACCAGGGCAGCCATGGCATCGGCCAGGGTCAGGGGCATACTGGCCAACCCGGCAGTATTGACGCCGGAGTTGATGAACACCCGGGCCAGCAGTACGGCAGCCCCCAGGGCCAGGGTCGTCTTTTTCAATAGGGGGACGGCATTGGCCAGCGCCCGCCCCAGGGCGGGGGGCTTCATGCCCTGGAGAAAGTAGGTCATCCCCACCACCACCAGAAAGATGGTGGGCGGCAGGTAAAGGGGCTGAGTGGTTGCCGTAACCTCGGTGCCGAAAATATTGCTCCAGGTGAGGGTGAGGGACCGCAATCCAGCTCGAATCGGTAAAAATTCCAGCCGCGACAGCATCAGCAGTCCCCCCAGAAGAATGTAGGGCAACCAGGCCCGCCGGGGGGAGAGGCGGCTTGGGGGTTCGTCCTGGCCGGGCATCGGATCCCCCGACCAGTCTTCGGGCCAGGTTTCAGGGTGGGGAAAATCCCAGACTTGCCGGGGCACCAAAACCCCCCGTCGAGCAGCGGGCACCACGATGGCCAACCCCATTAACCCGCCAATCAGGGTGGGAAATTCGGGGCCCAACACCAGGGCGGTCAGGGTGTAGGGAATGGTGAAGGCTAATCCCGCAAAAAGGGCGAACTTCCAGGCGGCCAGGCCGGCTTTGAAGGAGTTGTCCTGGTCTGGGGAGTTAGTGCCTGGACAGCTGCCAAACCCTGCCGTCATCGCCATGACCAGCACCAGGGGCAAAAACGTGCCGATAATGCCGTGGAATACCCCCGCCCATCGACCTACCGCCACCAGGTACTGGGCCTGGGTCAGCCCCAGGTGCCCCAGGTGCTCCTGAACGGCGGGCACCCCGGATAGCCCCGAATCAATGCCAATCAAAATGGGGGTTCCCACCGCCCCAAAGGTGGAGGGAGTGCTTTGGATAATCAGGGCTGAAATCACCGCCGCCATGGCCGGAAACCCAATGGCCACCAGCAGGGGCACCGTAATCACCGCCGGGGTGCCAAAGCCAGAGGCCCCTTCAATAAAGCTGCCAAACAACCAGGCGATAATAATTACCTGGACCCGCCGGTCTCGGGAAATGCCCAGTAAACTCTGGCGAATGGCCGCAATCGCCCCCGACTCTTGCAGGGTATTCAGCAGCAAAATGGCCCCGAAAACGATGTACAAAATTTCTGCGGCGGCCACCATCCCCTGTACGCTGGATGCCGCTATTTCCAGGAAGGGCATCTGCCACACCAGCAGGGCGATCAGCACCGTAACCCCATAGGCCAGGGGCATGGCCTGTCCGGCTGGGCGACGAGCCACCACCAGCAACAGAAACACCGTTGCAATGGGAATCAGGGCAACCAGGGAATACAGGAACAAGTCCATGGCCAGTCGGGGAAGGGACAACAATGTCTCCTTACCCTACCGTCAAAAGATTATCGGGATCTGAATCAACGTCAGTGCGGCATCTACGCCTGGACCGCAGTGGGCCAGAGTTCTTTTAATGCCTGGGGAAAGCTGTGAACGACGTCTTCTGTTTCGCCCGGGGTTACGTGCTCGGCAATGGTTTGAAAGACTGCCCGCACCACCGGCTCCGGATCAGCGGTTATATTAACCCGCTGAAATTCCTCCCGAATTTTACTCAGAAAAGCATCCTTAGTGCGTTCTTTGGTGGGCACGTTGGCCAGACGGTAATTTTCGTAGAAAAAGCCTGCCAGTAAGATCGGCAATTGAGATCCTAGCTCTACCGCCTCTTCAGGGGGGATGCGGTCCCTGACCATGTGCAGGGTAATCCGCAACGCCTGAAACGCATTATGGCGATTGTCCCACCCTAGTTTTGTGGCCAATTCATTGATCCAGGTGGTGGTTTTTTGCAGAGTCGTATCGAAAGTTGGCAAACCAGTACTTGACATAAAATTACGCTCAAAGTCCTTCAGGCTCTTGCAATCCACAAACTTCGGTGGTCACAAGAGGTCAGGCCGTCCTACGAATGCAGTAGAGGCCACTAAAGACAAGCTACCGATGGAATTTTCAGGCGTCGTCGCTCCCTGGGCAGATCCAAATTTCTTCTGCCCGCCATATCTTGAACAGTAGGGACTTTAAATAAAGAAATGCCCGGTCTTAATCAAGTCGGTGTCAATTGTTCATTAAACACTGTTGAAACCCATGGTGAATCGTCGTCGCTTCTTCTGGTATGCCGCTGGCAGTACCGTTACCGTTGCCGGGTTGAGTGGGCTACCGGGCCAGGGGTCTAAAGTCCAGGCCCTCTCCGAACGGGTGGATCTTGACCGCTTCTGTCTCGACTATCCCTACAATTCACGGTGCGAAAACGTTTTACCCGGCGTGGAGGCGACCGCTCCTGAAGGCGAAGCCTACGCCCTGAACGCCCTGCTGGATCGCCGTGATGCTGGGGATCGGGTACCGGCTGAAGGGTTAGACAACCTGACCTACCTGGTGATTACGGAGGGCCCCCAACTGGCCTCCTATGGCATCAGTGCCCGGTGCACCCATCTGGGCTGTACCGTTGATTGGAATGCCGAGGAAAATGCCTTCGAATGCCCCTGCCACGGGTCCCGCTTTGATCCATTCGGGCGAGTGGTGAATGGCCCCGCCAACCAGCCCCTGGCCCTGGTAACGGTGACCACTAACCAGAACCGTATTGGTTTGGTCGATACCCCTGCCGAGGTTGACAGGTCGGAATCTCCCCAAGGGTGAACCGTTATCTGGAGGTTGAAGGTCACAAAATCAAGGCTGGTGGGTAGTATTCAGCCCGCGGCGGGTCAGGGCTTGCGGGAATCTGGGAAAGGTTATTGCACCACTATCTGGGCATGTTGGTTTAATTGTAGGAGACGCCAGGACAGGACTGGGGGCAAGGTCTTTCAGAGCCAGCCCCCGGGCTGTCGCGGCGAAACTTTTTATACCCAGAACATCGGCCTATGGCAACCGCATTAGATTCGGAGACCCAATCCTCCCAGACCCGTTACACAGGCGATACCCTGCAGGGGGTGCCCGTCATCAGTCGGTTGAACTGCACCGATTTGCCCCCCGGGCAGAACCACCGCTTCTTCTTCCGGGGGGTTGCCATGGGCACTGGACAGCACTGGTATGTGCCGATCATGGTGGCCAGGGGAGCCCGGCCAGGAAAGCGCATTGCCCTGGTGTCGGGGGTTCACGGGGATGAGCTGAGTTCCATGGATGCGGTGCAGCGGGTCATGGCAGAACTGGACCCCGGCCAACTGTCTGGCACCGTCATGGCGGTGCTGGGCCTCTCCCGCGCCGCCATAGAGTTTACCCAGGCCCAGTGGCCCATGGCCTATGGTGGAGGCTCGTCGGTCGATATCAACCGGGTCTGGCCTGGCGATGAACAGGGCGACAATCCCCCTACCCGCCATGCGGGGCTGCTCTGGAATCGTCTGTTCAAAGCTAACCTTGACCTGGCGATTGATTTCCATACCGTTTCCACCGGCAGTGACTTTTCCCTGTTTATTTACGCTGACCACCGCCAACCGGAAATTCGCCAGATGGCGAAACTGTTTCCCGTGGAACAAATCAAAGATGATGCCGGGGAAAGCGGGACCCTGGAAACCGCTTTTGTGGAAGCGGGGATTCCGGCCCTGACGGTAGAAATTGGCAGTCCCCGGGTGTTTGATTCCGCCAAAATTGCCCTGGCGGTGGAGGGTACCCTGAATGTGCTCAAGCATCACCAGATGATTCCGGGACCGTTGGGCCGTACCGCGGAGGATGTGGACACCTTTTGTGGCAACCGGTTCGAAACCATTCGTTCCACCACGGGGGGGTTTCTGGAAATGCTGGTCAATATCAAAGAAAAAGTCACCCCCGGCCAGCTTGTGGCCCTGCAGCGCAACGCCTTTGGGGACGTGGTGGCAGAATATCGCACCGATGTTGCGGGGGAAGTCGCCACCATCGCCCGGGATGCTTTGAGTGAACCGGGTTCCCGGGTCATGCAGATTTTGTACACCAGCGAAGACGACTATGAGCCCTAGAGCCTCGGTACAGTATGGCTAAAAACCCGGTTTCTTCATCGGATAGCCCATGGGACCTGGCCTTTCCTGGGGTAGAAACCGGCATTCTAAGGACGGCACCGCAAGAAGGTAGCTGCCTCCGTCGTCTGCAGACAGGCTAGAGGTCTAGCATCCCGTTTTGATCAAGAGCTCTTCGATTTTGGCGACCAGGGTTTTGAGCTGCAGGGGCTTACTCAGGTAGTCTGTGGCTCCAGCCGCCAGGCAGCGATCGCGGTCTCCCTCCATGGCCAGGGCCGTCAGGGCAATAATGGGCAGTGCCGCCAGGTGAGGGATCTGGCGCAGGGTCTGAATAGCTTCAAGGCCATTCATCTCAGGCATCTGAATATCCATTAGAATCAAATGGGGCGATTCCTGAGTGGCCAGGTCAACCGCCTCTTGACCATTTCTGGCCTGCAGCAGCCGATAGCCCTTGGCCTCGAGATAGCTGCAAAGGGTCAGAATATTAGCCTCATTATCTTCCGCCAGCAGAATTAATGGCCCCCCTGGGGAGCCATCCTCTCCGTCGGGTTCGTTGCAGGGGGGCAGCATTCCCCTGGGGGTGGTCATCGGTGGAGATGAATCCAGAAAACTGTAGGGCAAATCGACCCTGAAACAACTGCCCCTGTTGACTTCGCTGGAAACTGCCACCTGTCCTCCGTGCAGCTCAACAATGTGCTTCACCAGGGCTAACCCCAATCCGGTGCCCTCGTATTTTCGGTTGAGGGCGCTGTCAATCTGGATAAAGGGCTCAAACAACCCGGAGAGGTTTTCGGGAGCAATGCCAATCCCCGTATCCGTCACCGACAAATGCAAAAACCCCACTGTGCTCCCTGAGGTGCAGGGATTATCCCAGGACACGGCCAGGGTAATGCGCCCCCCCTCGGGAGTAAACTTCACCGCATTCATCAACAGATTAATGAGCACCTGACGAATGCGGCGCTCATCCAGACAAGGGACGGGCAACGGGGAGGGCAAATCCAGATCCAACTTCAGGCGCTTTTTCATGGCCTGCTGCTGTACAAAGGCCAAACTATCCCAGCAAAGTTGCCTCAAATCCATGGGGGCGAGGTTCAGCTCCACCCGTCCTGCCTCGATTTTAGATAAATCCAAAATATCGTTGATCAAAGCCAGGAGATGGGTACCGCTGCTTTCAATGGTTCTGAGGGCTTTAATCTGGCGTTCGTTGAGGCTGCCGAATACCCCTTCCTGCAAGCCCTCGCTCATTCCCAAAATGGCGTTGAGGGGGGTGCGTAGCTCGTGGCTCATGTTGGCCAGAAATTCGTCTTTGAGGCGGGTTGCCCGTTCCAGGGCCTGGTTCGCCTGGTGCAGCCGGGCCTCGGCCTGTTTGCGAGCGGTAATGTCGTAGGCAACGCCTAAATACCCCACGACCTGACCCTCCTGATCGCGCTGGGGCGTGCCCTGGGAGGCGTGCCACCGCCATTCCCCATGTTTATGCCTGACCCGATACTCAGGGCCGGATTGGGTGCCACCCTCAGCTACGATATTATGAAGAAATTCAAGGCACCTATCGCGGTCTTCAGGGTGCACAAAGGGCAGAAAAGATTGGCCAACCACCTCGTTTATTCCATGGCCCAAGATCGTTTTCCAGCTTGGTGAAACATAAGTAAATTCACCACCGGGGGAGAGGGTGTAGATGATGGCATTGACATGCTCGACAAAGTTGCGGAATTTCTCTTCGCTGGCGCTGAGCTGGATTTCGGCCCCTTTGCGATCGCTGATGTTGACATGACAGCCAATCATCCGCAGGGGGTGCCCGTCATCATCCCACTCAATTACCTGCCCCGAGCAGATGACCCAGACCGTTGAGCCATCTTTGTGGCGGTATCTGACCTCGTGGTAGTAAGGCTCCTGCCCCCGACTGGCAAAGTGCTGCTCTAACCGGGCCAGGGCATCGGGCAGATCCTCGGGGAAGATTAGCTGCTGCCAGGTTCCCGGGGCATTGGGCAACTCATGATCGGCATACCCCAACATACGCTTGAAGCCAGAGCTGTAGTATTCCCGATGGCCTGGAATATCCCAATCCCAGTAACCGGCCAGAATCAGGTCAAAAATGTCTTCCAACAGGCTCAGTTCCTGGTGGATCTGGGTGGTCGCCAGGCGGTCAGCTGCCGCCTGTTTTTGCTCACTAATATCCCGAATAATAAACAGAACTTCGTCGACTCCGCAGCGAACCGCCCTGACTTCTTCGTACTGCAGCCGGTCACCGTTCTGCACCTGCTGCTCAAAAACCTGCACTTCTCCGGTTTCAAAGGCCTGCCGCAGGTAATGCAGTTTGCGCTGGGCCAGGTCTGGAGGTAACACATCGGCCATCGCCACACCGGCTTTGTCCAGGCTTGGGGGAAGCAGGTCAAACTCTCGCCGCTCGGCCACTGACCCACGGTAGATGCCATCAATGCCGATCCGTACCATCAGGTCGGGGATTGCCGCCAGCAGCGCCCGATTATGATCCTCGCTTCTGGCCAGGGCCGCTTCCGTGTCCTTTCGAGCGGTGATATCGTGGGTAATCCCCAAAATTTGTCGAATGTCTCCCTGCCCATTCAGCAGCGGCACATACTGCACAACGATGGTGTAAGTAGCACTCCCCGGCAGGGTAATGGTGCATTCCCCCGTCTGGTACTGTTTCGTTTCCACCGCCCGTAACAGCAGGGGCAGGTAGGCTGAGGTGACTTCTGGAGGGTGAATCTCTTCATCGGTGCGGCCCAAAAAATCTTCCACGGGGCGATGGGTTAATGGGGGTCCTGCGGCATTAATGAACTGAATCCGCCGTTGGGGGTCATAAATCACGAAGACATCGGGAATGTGGTCCAGGGCCGCTCGAAACCACATTTCCCGGTCCCGGAGGCTCCGGTTGGCCGTTTCCAGGATATGGATACGTTGGGCCAGCTCCAGCGGGGTCGTCTCTGGTGGAGCTGGCTGGTTGGGGTGTTGCGCTGCCCTGAGGGCATGGGCCATTTCCCTTTGCCGGGTCACATCCCGGGCAATGCAATAAAACTCCTGGCGCTGCGGGTGTGGGGTTGCAGACCAAGACAGCCAGCGATAGGAACCATCCTTGGCCCGATAGCGATGGTCAAAATTATCCGTTGGGATACCGGTTTTCAATCGTTCCAGCTCAACCAGGGTCGTGGGGCGATCCTCTGGATGCACCAGCTCAGTCAATGGCTGGGCCAAGAGTTCAGCTTCTGAATACCCCAGGGTTCTGGTCCAGGCAAAATTTACCCGATGGAAATAGCCGTTGCCCTTTACAATCGCCAGCAGGTCAATAGACAGGTTAAAAAATAAAGCCTCCTCAGACACAGCCAGGTCTTCCTGCCAACCCAAATTCCGATCACCAAAAGTCATAAACTCACGAGTACATTGGACAAACTAAGGGGCTAAATGACTGTAGGGGGCAAGCTTTTCACCCATTCTAGTAACCTACATTCTTAAAGGCTACACAAATCTGGCCCAAAACCGAACGCGCTTAAAGTCCAATAAACAGCCATTACTTAATGGTTAACCAGGGAATTCTTTAACCTGCAGGAATCTTCGGCGGACGCAAAGATTTGCGGTAACTGGTGCATTGCCATGGGGGAGGTATTTTTTCCCTGGGTAACATTGCGGTCATCGTGTCCTGAGCACAATCTGGGTACCGCCAGCGGTTTGGCAGGAGAATGCGATCTCCCAATCCTGTTTGGCCACCCAAGCTAACCAGGTTTACTTTGGCACCTACCGGCTCTGGCCTGGACTAATGGTCCAATGGATCCCCGACTGGTCTTGCAAAACAGGAACGAACAGTTCTCTTTAGCCGAATGTCACTGAGTTAAGGCTGGTGGGCAGTGCCCACCCTACGGCAGATCAAGGGTTTCGGCGAACTGCGAGGGTTGATTTCCGCTTATTTCAGTGCCAGTTCTCTTTAGCCGATCCAACCCAAAACGACATTGGATAACCCATCGCTATAACCTTCAGGGGTTGATGACTTTCATTTTTCCTATCGCAGATTAGGGAAACAAAAAATCTACTAATGACATAGATTCTCATCTAATTGTGTAGTACCATCAAAACAGGCTGTTGAGAAATATAATCAATAAGCCCTGTTGCTCATTGGCTCTATTTCCCGGCCTGGCTTAGGTTGAAGGCTTTTTTATCAATGAATTTTGGGCGATATTCTGTCGAAGTGGTGTTTTCTATTGAGAAAATATCTTGATAGTTGCATCTCGCTCCGACAGATGCTGTCGTCGTAGCCTGAGGAGCGTTGCCAGGCAAATAGGTTGCCAGCTATCCAGTTAACCTATCCCTCTCTCATCTATACCTACCCTGTTGAAATCTTGAAAGGAAAACCATGGCAAAAGTTGGATTATTTTACGGCTCAACTACTGGTAAAACCGCCGATGCGGCTGAAGCGATTCAGTCTGCCCTGGGTGGAGATGCCGTTGTTGACGTCTTTGACATCAGCGATAAAGAAGCGGCTGATCTGGCCGAATATGACTATTTAATTATCGGGTGCCCCACCTGGAATATTGGCGATGTGCAGGATGACTGGGACGCCATACTGGATGATCTGGATGATGTCAACTTCAGCGGTAAAACAGTCGCTTACTTTGGGACTGGTGACCAGATTGGTTACGCTGAAAACTTTCAAGATGCCATGGGCATTTTGGAAGAAAAAATTGCCAGCCTCGGTGGCAAAACGGTAGGCTACTGGTCGGCAGAGGGCTACGACCATAGCGAATCAAAAGCTATCCGCAACGGCAAGTTTTGTGGCCTCGCCCTGGATGATGACAACGAGTCCGATAAAACCGAAGAGCGCATTAAGACCTGGTGTGCGCAAATTAAGTCGGAAATGGGACTTTAGGAGATCTCTTGAAGCGAAATTACCCATGGGGTGTTACCCAAGGCCCAGGGCCTGCGCCCCTAGTCGGGGTATTTACTTTTCTGGAATTCTCCCTAGGCGTTCTCTGGAAAAGAAGATACCCACCATCAAGAAACTCTGGTGCTGGATTCCCGCCTACGCGGGAATGACAAGATGAACTCTCCAACCCGATTAGCTTGCTTCATTTATTTAGCATTTTATATATTCGGCATCGTCGTATTGGTAGGGGTTTGGGCTGATGCAGGTTTGAGAAAGGTTCTACAACGGCAGAGGCTACAACGCACCAGTCGTCGGTATCCCTGTAGTCGCTGCCGTTACTACACAGGAGACGTACTGCTGCAGTGCGCTGTGAATCCGGTTGAGGTTTTGACGGAAGCGGCGGTAGATTGCCGAGATTTTGCAGAGCCTCCCCGAGAATCTTGATTTTTCCCTGACTCCATTGCAAGAGGGGGGTGAGCAAAACTGCTCACCCCCCTCTTGCTATTGAATTGTATGTAAACCCTACAGGCAAATCACCAACTTACCAAATCGCTGATTCACCGATGGGATCTAGTAACTACGGGAGAAGCCGTCTCTATTGTTACGTCCGCCACCGGAGGAACCACCTCGGTTTTCGCGAGGCTTGGCCTTGTTGACTTTCAGGTCACGACCCATCCACTCGGCACCGTCCAGTGCTTCAATGGCTGCGTCTTCCTCAGCTTCTTCACTCATTTCTACGAAGCCAAAACCGCGCATGCGGCCGGTTTCGCGGTCGGTGGGAAGCTGAACCCGCTTTACAGAACCGTACTCAGCAAAGACCTGAGTGAGGTCGGCATCCGTAACGTCGTAAGAGAGGTTGCCTACATAGATTGACATAGATTTTTCCAAAAAACTAAAGGATGTGGAGAGTAAAGTTTCGGAGAGAAATCTGTCAATGGAAAAACGTGAAAACTCGTTAATGCTATAAACAAATGCTGCTAACCGATATTTAGATCTCTAAGGGGAACTATAGCATACTCGGAAAGCCTTCGTGGGGATCGAGAGGTTTTCCGAGCAAAAGCCATGGCCGACAGGCTAACTCATGGTGGCAGCGCTACGGCCATAGCCTGAGAAGTTGTGGGGTATTTTCCCCTGAATGTGGCTTTCATAATGACCTTCCTTGCCATTGGATAGGCCAATCTCAGAAGCCAACCGCATCATCATGCCTTGTTCGCGACGGCGCATTTGCTGATGCCGACGGATGAACAAATCTCTAGATAGAGCGGTCACCGGATTGCTGACCTGGGCGGTATTGGTCAGGTCTGGGCTGATGTTTTGGTGGGTCAGTTGCATAATGTTGCCTCCATGAAGCGAACGAATGGGTTGAGGCGCGTTCCTTCAGGGCTGTCCCTTACTTCCGTCTCTTCGCCACCCACGGTGTCACGCCATGCAGGCAAAAAAGTGAACGTTTTATTTTCTGTATCAATGGTTACATTCTAGCAATTGTTTTGTGTTTTGCCATGACTAGGGGGTCCGTAGGCCGGAGTGAACGCCACCATGAAACGCTGCAGTCCGGTGAAAATCCGTCTGAAATAAAGGGGTGAGTGGGTATGGTTAATCCAGATTTGGTGAAAGCCGATCACGACCGACTAGAATAGAGATATAAACAGCGACGACGCTACCCGTTGCGAGGCAATCCCGGTGGGTGCCGATAAAGTTCTTAGCCAGATTTCTTTAAGAAATCTAAACCTGTTTCGAATCTAAAGGGGAAGGAACCCCTGCACTTGATTTAAGTGACATTTTTTTGGGGATGAATTCTAATACCTGCAATCTGAGGTCTTCAACTTTTCAAAGTCCTCATTGCCAGAGTGACTAAGGAATGGAAATTCAATCCTGTGGGATAGCCGTCACGGCTGTCCAAAGTCAGGCATAACGTACCGCTGGTGCTATGGGAGAAACCAATATCGTGAGCGGTACCTTCCAGCCCGAACCAAGCTTTCAAAGTTGAAGACCCCATCGATATCGCCTCCGTCACCGTTGTCCTAATCATAAAAATTGAAATGCTAGCTCTAATTAAATTATCCCTGCGGCCTATTGGTCTGCCTATTCTCGATAACGCTCCGCCGGTTCAGATCAAGTTTGATCAACGCATGACCAGTCGGCATCCCTGTCCCTGTTGTTCTTCTGTATTGCTACGTCATGTCAGCCAGGGCAGCGTGGGCTGGCGCTGTAGTCACTGCCGTGCTGACATGGCAGTCTGGGCAAAGTTTTAGAGGGCAACCCTACACCAAGATTCAGTCCAGCAACGGGGGGTTTTCTAAGGGAAAATTCCAGGTCTGGATTTGAACAATGCTTAAAAACAATTCAGAAGAAAGATAAAGATATCGAGGAGTTTAGATGCGAGTTGCCCAGGTTACTCCTTTATGGGAACAGGTTCCCCCCGTAGGTTATGGCGGCACGGAAACGGTCGTCAGTTTATTAACCGAAGAACTGGTCCGCCGTGGGCATCAGGTCACCCTGTTTGCCTCCGGTGACTCAACCACCCTGGCCCACCTGGAGGCGGGGTGCGATCGCGCCCTGCGTCCCCTGGGAATGCTACCACCGGAGTATGCCCGGTATGAAGAGCGTCAGCTGGACAAAATCTTTGACCGCACCGCAGAATTTGATGTGATCCATTCCCACATGGATCTGACCGCACTGTCCTATGGGGAGCGGAGTTTGACACCTGTGGTGCATACGGTTCACGGCATTTTGACGGCAGTGACGGGCAAGCTCTTCGGCCAGTATCGCCGGGAAAACTTTGTCAGTATTTCCAACTCCCAGCGGCGAGATGACCTGGGGCTTAACTATGTGGCCACGGTGTATAACGCCATCGACTCCAGCCAGTTTGAATTCCATCCCCAGCCTGCCGCGCCCCCCTATCTGGTGTTTCTGGGACGCATGTCGGTAGAAAAAGGCCCGCACCTGGCGATTGAGATTGCTAAGCGCAGCGGTTGGCCGCTGAAAATGGCCGGAAAAATCGACTTTGATAACAAAACCTTTTTCGATCAGCAGGTGGCCCCCCACATTGATGGGCAGCAGATTCAGTTTTTGGGCGAGGTCAGCCAGGCTGAGAAGCGAGCCCTAATGGGGCAGGCGACGGCCACGCTATTTCCCATTACCTGGCCCGAACCCTTTGGGTTAGTGATGCCCGAATCGATGGCCTGCGGCACCCCTGTGATTGCCATGGCCATGGGCTCAGCCCCAGAGATTGTGGTGGATGGCAAAACCGGGTTTCTCTGTCACACCGTTGAGGACTGCATCGAGGCGGTGGCCAGGATTTCGTCAATCCGTCGGCAGGACTGTCGCGACCATGTGGCCCTTAATTTTGGGGTGGGACGCATGGTGGATGGCTATGAAGCGGTCTACCGGCAGCTGATCAACGAGCGACTCAGCCATGATTCCAGCCCGGCCCTAGAGAACCATTGTGCTTTCCTCGGGAATGAGACCCACGACCGCACTGTCGATAGTCGACCCCGACGACCAAAGCCCGTGCAGATTGACCCGTAAAGCGTTGATCTCACCTTATCTCTGGAGCAATATGACCACCACTGATTTTTCTAACCCGGGTGCGCAGAGCGTGAACCCAGCCCCCAGCCCTTTAACCCTTGTTGAACTGGATGGGCGCATCTTCGCCCCTGCTCAACAGGTACCCATTCCCGAGTGGCCCTGCACCACGACTAAGCGGCAGCAGCCCTCCCTTACCCTCAAAGACAACGATTTGTTTCTCATCACCGACACCCTGGGGAATATTGTCGGCTGCCAGGACGACCAGATCACCTCCAGTCTGGGCCTCTTTTGTCGCGACACGCGGTTTCTCAGCCGTCTGGAACTGCAGTTTGAGGGACAACCGCCGATCTTACTCAGCAGCACGGCCCAGCGGGGCTTTGCCCTGTCGGCCCTCTGTGCCAACCCCTACATCCCGGCAGCGGGCGAGCGCCCAGAAATTCGAGCCGAAACCATCGGCATCCAGCGGGACCTGGTGCTGCAAGGCGGGCTCTTCGAAGAACTCATCCTGACCAACTACAATACCCAACCCGTCAGCTTTGAGCTGAGTCTCAGCTTTGATGCCGATTTTGCCGACCTGTTCGAAATTCGGGGCAAAGTGCGGCAGCAAACGGGCAAAATTCTGCGTCCGGTGCGCCTGGTGGCAGAAACCCCGGAGCCGATTCCCGTCTTTAATGATGGCCTGATGAGCGGTGAAGGGGGCGAGCTGACCCTGGCCTATCAGGGGGTCGACCAACTGCTGATGGAATCGCGAATTCAGTTTTATCAACGGCGACCGGATCAGCTCAAGGGCTATACAGCGATCTGGCACGTCACCCTACCGCCCCACGGCAGCGAGACCTTGGGCTATCGCCTCCAGCCCTTTTTAGACAATGCCCCCACCTCCCAGGTGGGCCTGCCAGCCACCCTGAGTCAGGCGCTGGCGGCGGAAACCATGGAGGAACAGCAGTGGCGCGAAGGGGTGACCTGCATTCGCACCGACAACCGGGCGCTGAACCAAATTATTGAGCGGGCGGAGCAGGATATCTATCTGCTGGGGCAAACCTTTGGGGAAGACAAAATTTTGTCGGCGGGGATTCCCTGGTTTGCCACGTTGTTTGGGCGCGATTCGCTGATTGCGGCCATGCAGACCCTGATGTTTGACCCCGCCCTGGCCCGCCAAACCCTGACCGTGCTGGCCGAGTACCAGGGCCAGGTGGAGGATGACTGGCGAGAGGAATCGCCGGGCAAAATCCTCCATGAGATGCGGTTTGGGGAAATGTCGCGGGCGGGGGAAGTGCCCCACACCCCCTACTACGGCACGGTGGATGCCACCCCCCTGTGGCTGATGCTCTACGCCGACTACTACGCCTGGAAGGGCGATCGCGCCCTGCTCGATCGACTCTGGCCCAATGCCCTGGCGGCCATGGACTGGATTGACCGCAGCTGCGAGAAAACCGGCTACATCACCTACGACTGTAAGTCGTCGGGGGGCTTGCGCAACCAGGGCTGGAAAGATTCGGGGGACTGCATTGTCGATGCCGGGGGTCACATTGCCGCCGGGGCAATCGCCCTATCGGAAGTGCAGGGCTATGTCTATGCGGCGAAGGTGCGGCTGAGTCAGCTGGCCCGCCTGCAAGATCGACCCGACTTGAGCGAACGCTGGCAAACTGAAGCGGCCAGCCTCAAAGCCCGGTTCGAGCGCGACTTCTGGCTGGCAGACGAGGGCTATTTTGCCCTGGCCTTAGATGGCAATGGTCACCCGGTCGATAGCATCACCTCCAATCCGGGGCATTGCCTGGGGTTAGGACTTTTCTCGCCAGAAAAAGCCCGCAGCGTTGCTGAACGGCTCCGGGCTCCCGATATGTTCAGCGGTTGGGGCATTCGTACCCTCAGTAGTGCTTCTCCGGCCTATAACCCCATGGGCTACCACGTCGGCTCCGTATGGCCCCATGACAACGGACTGATTGCGGCGGGGCTGCGATCGCTGGGCCACACCGACCAGGCGCTGGAAATTGCCAAAGGCATTTTTGATATGACCAGCGTGCAGCCCTACCAGTGCCCGCCAGAGCTGTTTTGCGGCTTTGAGCGCACCCCCACCAATCGCCCTGTGCGCTATCCGGTGGCCTGTTCCCCCCAGGCCTGGGCCACGGGCACGGTATTCCAGCTCTTGCAAATCATGGTGAATCTGGTGCCCGATGTGCCCAATAACTGCCTGCGCATTGTGCAACCCACCCTGCCCGAATCGGTCAGCTATTTGTCGCTAAAAAATTTCAAAATCGGCCATACATTGTTAGACCTGGAGTTTGAACGGTCCCAGGAGGCCACCGCCTGCCGCGTGGTGCGCAAGCGGGGCAACCTGCGGGTAGTAATTGAGGTGTAGAACTGCTTTGGCGAAGTAATTTTAGGATAACGGATGACCAAAGACAGCCAACCCCAACAGCCTGACCCATTTCCTGAGTAGGTTGAACAGGCGTGGCAGCAGCACCCAACAGGTCCAAGGATTTCACTGTATTTCACCTGACCTGCGAGCTGTCAACGCTTTTTGGTTGGGTATCCGTTAACCGGCAGTGAACCTGGCCCAAAAAAGGAAGAGTTCCCTACCTTGCCAGACACCCCAAATAATATTCAGGATTAAATTTTCTAGAAATCTAAGTTTAGGATTCTACATCGAAACCTCTGGCAATGGGATGATTTTGTTTTGGCAGACTTATCTAAAATAAGAGATGAGAAGTGATGATAAAATGCCCGGTTTTTCAATTCTTTACATCCTGATTTTAAGATGAGCTTTTTGTGTCATGGCCAAGCGATCGCTGCAGGCCGCTCCCGTGGGTATCCAACGGGCTAAGCGGGCCTTTGCCCTGAAGGGGTGGACCCAGGAAAACCTGGCGGGAGAGGTCAATCTCAAAACCCGTCAGCCGATCTGGCGCTTGTTTACCGGACAGCCGGTGGATCGACAGATTTTTATGGATGTGTGCCAGATCCTGGATTTGGACTGGCGAGAGATTGCCAGCAATCCGCCGGAAGACTTTCCTGACCCTGACGAATCATCGGAGCCGATTTTGCCAGAGCCTGACGAGCCCGATATTGACGCATGGGTGGCCGCAGTGCGATCGCAGCATCGAGACACCATTCAGCAGCGGTGCGGCATTTTACAACTCCTCGATATTCATCACCCGGTCAATCTGGATGACATCTATGTCGATGTCAACATTCTAGAAGACCTGGCCAGCCAGCAGTGGGGCGAACTTACGACCCTCAACGACTTAGCCCTCACCGAGTTTGATCGCGTTGGAGTCGGAACCGTTGAGCGATCGCAAATCCCCGGCATAGAAGCGGTGGAAACCTACACCAAACTGCGGGTGCTGGGTAAGCCAGGGGTGGGCAAAACCACCTTCTTGCAGCATTTAGCCGTGCAGTGTAACCGGGGGGAATTTGCGGCAGAGCAGGTGCCGATTTTTCTGGCTTTGAGAGAATTCGCCGAGGCGGCCAAACGTCAGGGGAGCTTCAGTCTCTTCAGCTATATTCAACAGACCTTTCCCACCTCGGGCCTGGCCGACTCAACGACCCTGGAAACCCTGCTGCAAGCGGGACGGGTGCTGGTGTTGCTGGATGGCATGGACGAAGTGCCTAACCCGGATATCACTCCGGTGGTGAATGAAATCCGCAGCTTTGCCGACAAATATTATCGCAATCGGTTTGTGGTGTCCTGTCGCACGGCGGCCAAAAAGTTCTGTCTGCGGGGCTTTACCGATGTGGAAATCGCCCCCTTTACCCCGGCGCAGATCCAGACCTTTGCCCACAAGTGGTTCATGGCCTTGAGCCCAGCCGGAACGCCGTCCGGCCCAACGCCAGCGGCTCAGTTTATGCAAACCCTGGACCTGCCGGAAAACTGGCAGTTTCGTCAGCTGGTGGTCACCCCATTGTTTTTGCACCTGGCCTGCTGGATGTTTCAGGGGGAAGAAACCTTTCCCAGCAAGCGAACGGCCTTTTATAAAAAAGGGCTGGATCTGCTCTTGGGCCAATGGGATGAAACCAAAGGGGTGGAACGGGATAACGTCTATCGGGGCTTTTTACTGCCCCAAAAGATGCGCCTGCTCAGCCAGCTCGCCGCCGACACCTTTGATCAAGGGCAATACTTTTTTGAGCAGCGCACCATTGAACGCTACATCGAAGATTATCTGCAGGACTTGTCAGAGCCAACCCTGCCCCCCGAAGAACTGCAGCTGGAAAGCGAGGCAATCCTGAAGGCGATCGAGGCCCAACACGGACTCCTGATCGAACGAGCCCGAGGCATCTTTTCGTTTTCTTACCTGGCGTTTCAAGAATATTTGACCGCGCGGAAAATTGTCGCCACCCATAACCTGCGATCGCTCGAACAGACCCTGGGAGGGTTGGTCAGCCATATTACCGATCCCCACTGGCACGAGGTCTTTTTGCTGACGGTGGCGATGCTGCGCAGTGCTGATTCCCTGGTTCAACTGATGAAGCAGGAGATTGATGCCCTGGTGGCCCCAGACCCCTACCTGCAAGACTTTTTGCAGTGGGCCAACCAAAAATCTCAGACCATCCCCCAGGAGCCTAAACTCGCCACCACCCGAGCCTTTTACCTGGCCCTGGCCCAGCCCCTGCCAGTGGCAGCGGACTTTACCCTGGCGGCAACCCTGGATCAGGGCATTGTGTTAGACGCGGCCCTGGAGAACCTGCTGCAAGCCCTGGCCACCGACCACAGCCAGGATGTGGCCTATGCCCACACCTGTCGTCAGGCCCTCACGGCCATTTTGGCCATGGTTCAGGATGCGGGCCTTTATAAAGCATTGCAACAACTCCAGGCGCAACTGCCGTCGCCCCAGCACACTGAAGAACGGCAACAAGCCTGGTGGCAAGCCAACTACATACCCTGGGTGGCCCAACTCAAAACCACAATCGCCCATTACCGCAACATCCATCATCCCTGGCAGTTCACCCCCGAGCAAGAACAAACCTTGAAGCACTACTACAGCGCCAATCAACTGCTGGTGGATTGCTTGAATAGTAACTGCGAAGTCACCGCCGCCATTCGCGAGGAAATTGAAAGCACATTATTCCTATCCCAGAGAGAACTCGAAGACCGAGAGTGGGAATGAAGATGAGGCGGGCAAGATCCGTCAATCACTTATGTGCTCTATTACGTTTACCATCAAACTCGAACAACTCAAACAACTCACTCATAGAAAGAACCCATGGCCTGTCAGCATTAAGCTTGTCGGCATAACTTTGTGCCAGCTCAAGTAGTCCTTTTATTCGCTGAGGCATAAATCATGAGCTTAAAAGATAGAGCCCAGGCAACGGCCAAAAATATTGAAGGTAAAGCTCAAGAAGCGGTAGGAGATCTCATGGGAGATCCCAGGAACCAGGCCGAAGGCAAAGAAAAGCAAGCAGAGGCCAAGGTTCAGCACACCGTCGAAAATATCAAGGCAGAGGTGAAGAAGATAATTGACTGAAACCTGCTGGGAGGTTGTTTGAA
>CAZPYG010000082.1:0-23951 GCA_964590465.1 uncultured bacterium
GGGTGAGTGGGTGAGGTAGGTGGGGTGGGTGAGGTGGGTGAGTGGGAGGGTGTCTGGTTGTGGGGATTAGGAGATCTATGAGAAAAAAGTTACCAGCCGGAGGGGCGAAGCATCTGGCCAAAAATTATTGGAACAGTTACGTCAATTTCCTCCCAGATGCTTCGCCCTTACAGCAAATGCTGGCACCTGGCACCTGGTACCTCCTACCCATCCACCCACCCCACCCACTACCCCTCACCCGGCGGCATCTCCCCTCCGGCGGGCACAATCTCCATGCCTTTGCTTAGGGGTTCGTCGAGGGGAGGGGCCATGACGATGGTGTCGGTTTCGGTCAGTCCCGAGGTAATGGCGATGGCATCCAGGGTCTGGAGTCCAACGATGACGGAGCGCTGTTCGACTCTGTTGTTTTCGTCTACAACCCAGACGAAAGGCCCTTCGGGACCTTCCTGCAGGGCGGTGGGGGGAACAGCGATGGCATTTTCTTCCTGGTCCAGGATGATTGTAAGGTTAACGTTGCTACCAGGAATGAGAACGCCGCTGGGTTGGTCTAGCTCGGCTACGGCTTTTACAGTTTGCCCCCCGCCCCCAATTGCCCCGCCTTCAGCGGCAACGGCCTGGGGGGCAATGCTGATCACTCGCCCAGGATACTGCTGCGGGTTGGGGCCAGCTACGCTGACCCGCACCGGCATGTTAACCGACACGTTACCGGCATCCAGGGTTTGCAGGTCAAACTCTACCACTTCCCGGCTGGGGTCGCCGATGGTAAGCAGTTCCCCTTCGCGGGAAATACCGTCGCCAGCCTGGGCCTGAATGCTCAGCACCACGGCGTCGAAAGGGGCCACCAGGCTGTTGTCAGCCAGTTGGGCCTCCAGATTGGCCATGGCAACCTGCTTTTTCTGGCGTTCCATTTCGGCTGTTTGCAGGTCCACCTGGGCAGTGCGCAGCGCGGACTGGGCCTGTTCCAGGGCATCGCGATCGCGTTCATACTCATCTTGAGAGATGTATCCCTGGTCCAGCAGTTGCCGGGATTCGGCCAGGCGTTCCTCTGCCCGCCGCACCTCCCGCAGGTTTTCCTGCACCACCTCCTGCTTGCGCTGGTAGTTTATTTCATCAATCGACTGCTGAATTTGGGCATCTTCCAGCTCCTTCTCCAGATCCCTGGCCCGCAGTCGCAGCAGTACGGTACCGGCGGCAACTTCCTGGTTTTCTGTTACCAGCACCTCTTCTACGGTGACATCCCCTGGAGCGGTGAGGGTTTGCTGATTCCCCAGGGTCATCACCCCGGAGGTATCGACCCGAGTTTCCAGGGTGTCGCGCAGGGGGGAGGCCGTAGCCACGGTGGTGGGGTCTACCGACCGTCGTTGCCAGGTGGTATAGGCCCACCAGCCCCCCAGGGCCACCGCCAGCAGCAGCCCAGAGGCCAGAATCCATTTCAGCCCGCCCCCGAACTTACGTTCGGGCGGGTCATCTTCGAACAGGTCCGACAGCCCTTCGGTGTCGTCAGGCTTGGTGGCTGTTGGGTCAGTTAGGGGTTGGGAGTCGGGGGTCACGGTTTTTGGGTAGATGGAGGGGTGGGGGAGAGTTTTGAGTTTTAAGTTTTAAGTTTTGAATTGCTCCCTAACTCAACACTCAAAATTCAACACTCAAAATTTGCAAAAAGAAGCCTGTACATAGGACATCTATCTACATGGGGGTGAGGGAATGCAGGTCTTCGGGGGTCATGTTGGCGTGGGTCATTTTGCCGTCGCTCATCATAATGATGCGCTTGCTGCGGGCGGCGACTTCAAAGGAGTGGGTGACCATGACAATTGTGATGCCGCTCTGGTGTAGCTCATCAAAAATCTCCATCACATCTTCGGTGGAATGGGTGTCGAGGGCACCGGTGGGTTCGTCGGCCAGAATCAGCACCGGACGGTTGACGATGGCCCGAGCAATGGCCACCCGCTGCTGTTGACCACCCGATAGCTGGGAGGGGCGCTTATCCATGCGGTGGGCCAGACCGACGCGGGTGAGGGCAACTTCTGCCCGCTTGCGCCGCTGGGCCGTCCCGATGCCGGCATACATCATGGGCAGAATCACGTTTTCCAGGGAAGTCAGGTTAGACAGCAGTTCATAGCGCTGAAACACAAAGCCAATTTTGCGGTTGCGAATGCGGGATAGGGGGCTTTTCCCCAGGCTGGAAACATCGACCCCGTCGAGCAGGTAGCGCCCTGAGGTGGGGCGATCGAGACAGCCGATGATGTTCATCAGGGTGGATTTGCCCGACCCCGACTGACCCATGATGGAGCAGTACTGGCCCTGGTAGATGGAAAGGCTGACGCGATCGCAGGCCCTGACCGCCGCCTCCCCGCTGCCAAAAATGCGCGAAATATTTTCCAGGGCAATGACGGGTTTATCGACATCTTGTCCCCCTGGTCTGCTGTGGGGCTCTGACGATAGAGAAGGGGCCATCAGCAATGCTCACTCCTGTCTGTTCAGCACAATCTATAAACTTCAACTCAATCACAGATTCCAATCATATTTGGGATCTGCACTTATTCTCATGACTTAAGGCTTAACCCCCATCAAGGGATTACCATAACGCATTAATTTTGCACAAAACAGGATTTGTTCATACCTTAAAGGATTAAAAGATCATAAATTTCCAAAGTACAAGCAAACCGGCTGCTCAGGTTGAAGCTTACCCTAAAAATATTCGAATTTTCAAGCGTCTGGGGCTTCTGATTTATCCGGCAACGGCTTGCCCCAGAGTACCAGCTTCAGGGGTTTAAGCCCCAACCGTAGCCAGACTGGGCCGTCGCCACTGAAGCCAACTCACTCAATGAAGAATTTTAGTAACTTACTTTTCTAACTTTTATAGCTTTTATCACCGTTTTTGTCGTTGTACCGACTAAGTTTAGTTCTCCAGATACCCATGGCAGACAGAGAAGTTTAGCTTGCCCTGAGCCAGGGTCTGATTCTAAACTTAGATGCGATATAAGATCTGAACTTAAACGCGAGTTGACTGGTCTTCAATTGACAGATTAATTGGCTACAGCCTCTAAAGGGATTTCTATGGTTGATAAATCGACTTGGCAAAAGGGTCTGCTGCTCCAGGTGTCTGCCGTTGTGGCCCTGGCGGCTCTGGGGGCCTCTGCCAGGGCAAATCTGGCAACGGCCTGGAAATCACCCCAGACCTCGTCAACGGAGGTCTCCCTGAATCAACAAGATGCTGTAGTTCCTGATTGGAATGTAGTGGAGACTGGCTGGTCAGGCATAAACAGCTCTTCAGGGCTGAGGGCTGGGCAGCCTGCGTCCTCTCGGTATCGGCTAGAGGGTGAAACTCACACCAGTATCGATAATCGCAGGGAACTCTTTTCCCTGGCACCGTTTTCCCTGGCCCAGGCTCCAGCAGAAACCGAGGACACCCTGCCTTTCGATGACGAACCCCTACCTTTCGGTGAAGAGCCCCTGCCCAATCAAGAGGCGCTACCCGATCAAGAAGCCCTGCCTGAAACCTCTGAGCCACCGGCTTCTACCGAGTCAGAACCAGCCACCGAGAACTCATTGGACTCTCTTTTAGAGGGCAATGATACCGTAACCGAGTCCGGTGCCCGGGTCGTTAACCTCACCCTGCCCGATTTGATCACCCTCACCCTGCAGGGCAACCGCGACCTGCGCAACGATATTTTGGACCGCATTGTGCAGCGTCAGCAGTTAAATGAGGCCGAACAGGCGTTTGACCCCCGGTTTACCCCTGAGCTGAGGGTCGATGCCACCCGTAGCCTCTCCGCCAGGGGTAATGGTGAAATTATCGATACCGATGATGGCCTACAGCTCTTTGGCGATATTGCCGATATTGAAGAACAGGCCCTGCTGACAACGGAACTGAACACCCGCCAGGGTACCAGGGTCTCGGTGGGAGTCGATCCCTTTGACAACACCCAGCCCTTTCAGTTTAATGTCACCCAGCCGCTACTACGGGGTTTCGGTCAGGCCGTCAACGAAGCCCCGGTAGAACAGGCCCGGCTCACGGAGAGGGGTAATCAGTTGGACCTGCAAACCACCACCATAAACACAATAAACACGGCCATTACCAATTACACGACTTTGATTCAGCAGCAGAGAAGTGTCTCCATCCAGGAGCGGGCTCTGGATCGTCGACAGCAGGAGCTCGAAGTGGAGAGGGCTCTGATTGAGGCCGGTCGCAGGGCCCGGTCAGATTTGTTCGACAACGAGACCTCCGTCGCCAATGCCCAGCGGGACTTAGCCAATGCCCGAAATCAGCTGATCCAGGCCAATAACGCCATCCTCAACCAGATTGGCACTGACCAGAATCTGGTTTTCGTAGCCTCTACAGAAACGGTGATTCAGCTCTTTGAAAATGCCGTTGCCCGGGCCGAAACCTATGACCAGGAAGAACTGATTGCCCTGGCCCTGCAACAACGTCCTGACTATCGCCAGGCTCAGCTTGCACGTCAGAACCTTGAACTCAACCTGCTGTTGGCCAGGGATGGCCTGCGCTGGCAGCTTGACGCCAGGGCAAGGGGAAATTTAGGAGACTTTTCTGAAACCACGGTGGGCCTGTTTGCCACCCGCACCTTTGATCAGCCCCAGCTTCAAACCAGCCTGGTCAGCAGCGAAGTGGCTCTAGAACAGCAAGACAACAACCTGGCCCAGTTAGAAGAAGAAATTCGCAATGACGTCATCGCCGGTCTAGAAAGTGTGCGGGCAAACCTGCTGCGAGTCAGGGCTGCCGTCCGGGCCACCGAAAATGCTGAACAACAGCTGGAAGCGGCCCGTACCCAGTTTCGCCTGGGGCGCGGACAACTGACCCAGTTCGATTTACTCCAAAGGGAAGATGATCTGGTGGATGCTCAAAATGCGGAATTAACCGCCGAGATTGCTTTCCTTAACGCCATTGCCCAGCTAGAGCAGACGGTGGGCATAACCCTGGAAAGCTGGACCGACCAGGTCGACCTGACCCCCGTGCTCAGCGAAATCGATGAGGATATTATCAACCCCTCTGAGCCAGTGCCTGAAGAATAGATGCCTGATTAATTCCCTAAACTCCATCCCGAAAGGAGCTGTAGGGTGGGCGGTGCCCACCCGCCTGAATTCAGTGGCTGGCCTGCCCACAACCCCCTTATTCCTTAGGTTTAGACACCGACTATGGATTCTATTGCTCGATTTGTTGCCATCCCCGTTTTAGCCTCTACCGCCCTCAGCAGTACCCTGCCCTGGAGCGCGATCGCCGCCTCCGCCCAGGACAGCCCGACCGTCATCGCCCAGGCGATGCCCACCCCCGACGCCGTGGTTGACTGCGAAATCATGATTGTGGGCGGGGGCCTGGCCGGGACCGCCACCGCATACGAAAGCTTGCTGGCCGGGCGCACCGTCTGCATGACCGAAATCACCGATTGGGTGGGGGGGCAGATTTCCTCCCAGGGCACCACGGCCCTGGATGAGTATCCGATGCAGCGCAGCTTACTGTATTACCCTCAGGGCTATATCGAACTGCGGGAGCGGGTTGAAGCCCGTTATGGCACGCTTAATCCTGGGGAGTGTTGGGTCAGCGTGTCATGCTTCATGCCTGACGACGCCAACGATATTTTGAGGGACATGCTGGCTGACGCTGAAGCGAAAGGGGGCGGCGAGCTGAAATGGTTTCCTAACACTGTGGTGAAGGAGGTGAGTCTCAATGGGCCGGGGAATCAGATTACCAGTTTGGTGGCGATTCAACACAGCCCGGCTCCGGGGACTGCGCCTTTGAATAGCGATCGCCTCTCCCAAATCATTGACGACGCTTACACCTACGAAGACTCAGCCCGTCTCACCAAAACCGTGATTCAATTTATACCCATTGAAGTAGAGGCAGGGGCAGGCGCAGCCAGCGTTCCCCGTCCGGCTGACTGGTATGTGGTAGAAGCCACGGAGACGGGTGAACTGATCGCTTTAGCGGATGTCCCCTACCAGCTAGGGCTCGATCCACGCTCTCATCTGAATCCCTCCTCCCCCGTCACCGAGCGCGATCCTTACTGTACCCAGGGCTATACCTATACCTTTGCGATGCAGCGAACAGCAGATCGCCAAACCTATGACGTGCCGGATTTTTACGAAACCTATGCACCCTACTACAGTTGGGATGAAGGGCGCGACTATCTCGAAACTGCCGAAGATTGGTCCAACTTTTTTATTCTCACCCATGACCAGTTAATCACCGCTGGGCAACTCGCTCCCGGTGGCTGGATGGGCGGCTTACGGACCGAAGCCCTCCGTAAAGGGGAGGAAATGGCGATGGGGTATTTCTACTGGCTGGTACTGGGCGACAGCAATGCCATTAGAGATGACAGCTTAAAAGATCCCGACCCTTACCATCTCTACCTGCAAGGACTGGATTCTCCCATGGGGACGGAACATGGTCTTTCCAAGTATCCCTACATTCGGGAAGGGCGGCGCATTATCGGTCGTCCCGCCCCGGGTTATAGGTCAGGCTTCCAGATGAACGAAGTCGATATTTCCTGGAAGGACTACAGTGAAGATTCCTACTATCGCGAAACCCTCGATCCCGAGACCTACCGTCGCTTAAGGCTAGAACTGGCTCGCCAGGATGCCACGGCTGCCATCGCTGAGGACACACCCGCTGGCGAAATTTCTCAGCGAACTCGAGCCCGCATTTTCCCGGACTCGGTCGGCATTGCCCAGTATGCCATCGACTTCCACCCCTGCATGGTAGATACCCCTGTGGAAAAACTAGGAAATATCGAACGGCCAGGGGTCCGGCAGGCCCACGGTCCCGCCTACCCAGGGCAGATTCCGCTGAGAGCGCTGATTCCCCAACAGATCGACAACCTGCTCGTGGCCGGCAAGAGTATCGCCGCCAGCTACATCGTGACCGCATCCTATCGGGTACATTCCTTTGAGTGGGCGGTCGGGACGGGAGCCGCTCATACCCTTGACTTTGCCCTGCGCAATGGCGTCATGCCCTACGAGCTGGTCGACAATCTGCCCAACCGCGACCCCCAACTCGAGCAGTTGCAAGCTGAAATTGCCGCATCCGGAAACCCCGTCAGCTTCCCCAACACCTCTATCTTCAACACAGATTGGGATGAGTGGAATCCGGGCTGGTAGCGATCGCGCATTTACCCCAAACCCTCAATCTTCAACGAAGACTGGGAAGAGTGGAAGTCGTAAACTTGGTTAAATGATCCTGAAATAACCTGTTACAGACCCCCAAAAGCCTTATGCCCTGTAGGTTGGGCACCGCCCACCAACCTTAACTCATTGACTGCAATTAAACCCTCAATCACGCTCATTAGGAGAACCCCGATGGCCCGTAAAATTGTCAATGGTTTGCAACTCACCAAACAATGCTGGCAGGCACTGAAGCAAAATCCTCAGCTGATGATATTTCCGCTGCTGTCGGGCATTGCTTTACTGCTGGTCGGTGTAGCCTTTGCCATTCCCACCGTCGCCGGAGGCTTATTGCTCAGCGGCGGCCAAATTCCCACCGAGGAAGAGATCACCACCGCAGAGTGGGTGTTTCTGACGGTGATGGCGTTTCTGTTCTACTTTGTTTGCTACACGGTGATCATCTTCTCTAACACCGCCCTGGTAGGGGTAAGTATGAAGCTGCTGCAGGGAGATAAAGCCACGGTGGGCGATGGTATCGCCATTGCCATGGGCCGTCTGGGGCAAATTCTCGGCTTTGCTCTGGTTTCAGCCACCATCGGCACCCTGGCCCAGGCTGGCAGAAATTCCGCCAGGGATTCTAACAACGGCATTGCGAGTATTCTGGCCGCCGTCGTGGGCAGTCTGGTGCAGGGGGTGTGGAGCGTGGTGGTGTTTTTCGCCGTTCCTATCTACGTGGTGGAAAATGTCGGGCCAATTGCCGCCATTCGCCGCAGTTGGGAGTTGTTTAAGCAAACCTGGGGGGAGGGGTTCACCGGGCGAGCCGCCATTTCTGGGGTGGGCTTTCTGGTGCAGTTGCTGCTGGGGATCGTGATTGTGGCGCTGGTGGTTGGGGCCTTTGCCCTAGGCTCGGTGCCTCTGATCGTTCTGGCGGTGCTGCTGGGGATTGTGGCCTTTAGTGCCATCGCCCTGATCACGGGAGCCATCAACGGGATATTCCAGGCTTCTCTCTACCATTACGCCAAAACTGGCGATGCTGGTCGATTCATCGACAGTGACCTGGCCCGTAATGCGTTCCCCAGCTAAGGAAGGAATGAGTTTTAAGTTCTTAGTTTTGAATTTTGAATGGACCGCTTAACTCAAAACTCAAAATTTAGAACTTATTCGATTCCC
The DNA here is from genome assembly GCA_964590465.1 of uncultured bacterium. Lineage (GTDB taxonomy): Bacteria > Cyanobacteriota > Cyanobacteriia > Phormidesmidales > Phormidesmidaceae > CAZPYG01. The sequence continues at coordinate 8,284 of CAZPYG010000082.1, forward strand.
ATTCCTAAGGGGATAATTGACTATGCCCGACTCACGAGACCGAATTTTTGCGCAGCAAATTTTCGACTTACCATAGAAATACCTTACCGATGCCAAGTTTATGACAACCTCTCAGCTCGGTTCCGCCCCATCAGTCTCTGACCAAACGCCTCCATTAGAAAGTGGCGATCGCCTGACTAGGCCTGAGTTTGAGCGCCGCTATGCCGCTGCCGCTGTAACCAAAGCCGAACTGATTGAAGGAGTTGTCTACGTGGCCTCGCCCCTGCGGTTTCAACAACACGCCGAACCCCACAGCCGGTTAGATACCTGGTTAGGCACCTATGTTGCGTTTACTCCCGGTACTCGTTCAGGCATTGAACCGACCGTGCGCCTTGACCTGGATAATGAGCCCCAGCCGGACATCGTGCTGCTGGTGAATCCAGAGGCGGGGGGACAAACTCGGTTGAGTGACGACGGATATTTAGAAGGTGCGCCGGAGTTGGTGATTGAGATCGCCGCCAGCAGTGCCGCCATTGACCTGGGGGATAAGCAGCAAGCCTATCGGCGTAATGGAGTGGCTGAGTATCTGGTCTGGCAGGTCTTCGAGAACAAAATTGATTGGTATGCCCTCACCGATGGTGATTACCAGAACCTGCCCGTCGATGACGATGGCATTATTCGTAGTCGCCGGTTTCCAGGGCTGTGGCTGGCAGTGGATGCCATGCTGTCGGGGGACATGGCCCCGGTGTTAGCGGTGTTGCAAGCCGGTTTGCAATCTCCTGAACATCAGGATTTCGTAGACCAGTTATGCGTGGAGTCATGATGGAAGAGCTGCTGGAACTGCGGGAACTATTGCTGGCTGATCGGGTCGCCGATGCCTTGATCCTGGTCGAGGAAATGACCGAAATGAGCAAGGATGACAAACTCAACAAGATCTTCAGCTTTGGGGTCATCCTGCTCCTGCATCTAATCAAACAGGCGGCAGAACAACGCTCCACCCGCTCCTGGGAAACGTCTATTTTCAATGCGGTCAAACAAATTCAGCGCACCAATCAACGACGCAAGGCCGGGGGCACCTACCTGACCGTAGAGGAACTGCGGGAAACCCTTGAAGACGCCTTCAGTTCTGCTTTACGGCAGGCGGCCCTGGAAACTTTTGAAGGTCGCTATGAAGCGGCAGAATTGGCGCAGAGGGTCGAGCAAAACGCTGTGATTGACCAGGCGATCGGCCTTATTCTTGGTGACGATCATGTTCCTTCCACCGGTAGCTAATCCCATGATGAGGCCCAGCCCAACCACCTTAAATCGCCAGACCAGGGGGGTAATTCTCGATTTTGCCCTGGGGGCTGCGATTGTAGCCCTAATTCCTATTCCCTACACCATCTTTTTGAAAATTATCATTGTGCCGGTGCTGCTGGGGCTGCTGGTGAAACGAATTCTGCGCCTCTGGCAGGGGTACAAACCCGATGTGGTGGCCAAGCTGAGTTTGTTCGTCGGCCTGGCTGGCGGTATGCTGCTGGGGGTGTTGGCATGGTTAGGGGGAGTTGCCCTGGGAGTTACGGTCCCCTGGCTGGCGGGTTTGGCCCCCGGATTTGCCGTTTTTGCTCTCTTCTGGGGGGTTGGGCAGGCTATCAAACAATGCTATGTAAGTGGGTTGCCTGGCGTTACCGAAAAGCCCTATTTAGTGGATCAGCAAGATGAAACTTAAACGACGACAGGCTCTCTGGGGTGGGTTGGCCGCCACCGTTGCCACCGTACTGGGGCGCAACACCGTAGAGCGTCGGGCGGCAGAGGCCGAGCAGGCCGAGCTACAGGCCCTGTACGATCCCCAAACCCTGGTGGAAGAAGCCTACCAGGCGGATGTGGAGGCGGTGCAAAACCTGGCGGTGAGGCAGACCAGTGCTCAACTCAACCCCCCCACTGTGCCCTATAACCGGGCCTGGTCAAAGCAACTGATCATGGCGGCCAAGCTGTCGACGCTGCAATATCTTCAGGGCAAGTACCAGGCCGATTACGACGGCAGCATTAACGTCTTACCGGCCTATCAAGGTGCCGGGTTTGAAGGGTTTCAGCAGGTAGCATCTTTCAAAGGGTTGGAGCAGGTGCAGGAGCGAATCCAGTTTGAAGTTCCCCTGGCTAAACTGATGGAGATTTCCGGGGATTTATCTGACCTGCAAGGGCAGTTGGATCGCACCCGTGATGCCATCGAACAACAGGTTGAGCAGGTAGTTCAAATAACCCAGGCCATTCCGGTGTATTACGGCTTTCTGCTGACCTCCGATGACTATCACCTGCTGGTGTTTCGGGGTACCCAACGCAAGTTTGAATATCTTAAGGATTTGTTGACCCTGCAAAGGGTTTATATTAACCCTCGGACCGAGGAGACGCTCGGCCAGGTGCATTTAGGGTTCTACTTGCTCTATTCTGAACAGTTAGCCGATGGTGTTCGGCAGGCGGTGCAGGGTTTAGACCCCGCCAAACCCCTGGTGATTGCGGGGCACAGCCTGGGGGGTGCCATGGCCAACCTGGCAGCCATTGATCTGGCGATTCATCGACCCGAGCTAAAACCCAACCTGCATATTTATACCTACGGCACGCCTCGGGTGGGCAATCGCGACTTTGTAGAAGCCCACAGCCAGTTGGTGCCGAACCACTATCGTGTGGTCAACCTGGCGGATCTTGTGCCCATGACCCCCCAGAGCAATCTGCTGAGTGTCGACTTTGTCCATGGCGGCGAGCAGTGGTCATTTCTGTCCCACCATGGAGATGTGGCCCCAAACCATATGACCGATGTCTACCGCAACGCCATTCAGCAGCAGGCTGAGATTAAAGATGACGGGCAGTTTGTGAATTTGCCGATGGAGTTAGGTGGGTAGATGGGGGGGTGAGTTTTGAATTTTGAGTTTTGAGTTTTGAGTTTTGAGTTTTGAATTTTGAATTTTGAGGATTAGCTGTAGGGTGCATTAGCGCAGCAATGCACCATTCTGAGAGGGGTCTGGGAGAGTTGTAGAGCATTTCGCGGCAAAAAGGTTAGGTTAGAAAGAGTTCTGGTGAAGTCGCTATGGTGAATGTTGTTGTTAATCTTTCTCCTCCTTTTGAGTTAACCGATGAGGCTTTTTTTCGGCTGTGTCAGAGCAACCCTGATATCAAATTTGAACGGACGGCGGCTGGAGAACTTGTGATTATGTCCCCGGTGGGAGGAGAAGGCGGCAGGCGGGAAGCAGACTTAACTTTCGAGTTGGTGAGTTGGAACCGCCAACGTAATTTAGGAGTGGTTTTCAGTCCTTCTTCCGGTTTTAAGTTACCCAATGGTGCCGATCGATCGCCCGATGCGGCCTGGGTCAAACAAGAACGATGGGATGGGTTGACACCCGAGCAAAAACGAAAATTTCCACCCATTGCGCCTGATTTTGTAATCGAACTTCGATCAGAAACCGATGACTTAGCCATGCTTCATGCCAAGATGCAGGAGTACATTAACAACGGCGTTGTTTTAGGTTGGTTAATTGACCCCAAAACTCGACGGGTTGAAGTGTATCGTCAGGGGCAATCTGTTGAAATTTTAGCTTCTCCAAATACCTTATCTGGAGAAGGAGTATTGCCAGGATTTGTGCTGGAGCTAAGTCGCATTTTTGAATAACCAAAGGACAGGTCCCATGGGGTGGCAAAGAATCTATCGCTACGGCTGGCTGGCCATACTGGCTTTGCTGACCTGTCTTTTCATCGGCTGGTCATTGGCTCCCCGCATTCTGGCCCAGGAGCAACCCTCCCAACTCGCTTTTGCCGACCCGGCTCAGTATCCGGCGGAACAATCTCCGGGTGAGGGCTATTTGCCCGTGGCGGATTGGGCGGGGCGGCTGATTTTGCCGGAGCGGGCGGCGGTGGCAGCCGATGCACGGGATTGGGTGTGGATGGAGGTGTTGACCAGTCCTAACGACGAGTTGATTGGCCAGCGGCTGCGGCTGCAGTGGCGGGATACACCCGAAAATCAAACTTTTCTGGGTCTGGTGACGCGGGGGATTGAATTTGACCAGGCGGCCCTGGAGAGCCTCGAAAAAGGTATCGTTCTTCCCACCCGACTGGATGGATGGACCAGGGTCGGGCCACTGCAATCCCTGGCCGGAACTCGCCCCCAGGACGACCTGATCGTGGCGCTGCCCGATGCCGTCTTTCTCATGATGGATGGAGAACCCGTCATCGAAATTGAGGATGACCCGATTCAAATCCCCGAGCGCTTCTACAGTCTGGTGCAGGTGCTGGGGCCAGATGAGACGCGACCGGCGCCGGAACTCTGCCCCGGTAACCAGCCCTGCGCCAGCGACTATATGCGGGTGCAGCACTACAATCTCGCCAGTCAAGCCTTTGACGGGGCGATGGAAACGGTGCGAATTCCCCAGGTGCCCCCGGCCAAAACGGGCGTATTTCAATCCACCTCCCAGAATCTGGCCAACTCTCCCGCCGGGGAGGCCGGATGGTACATCTACGGCGCAAAGAATACCGAGGGAACCTTCGTGACACGGGCGATTGTGCCCCGTCGCCTGTTCCAGATGGAGCCCCAGGAAACCCTTTCCGGCACTCAAACCGGCCTCAACTACATCAACTTCGGCAACTGGCGCGATACCCCTGACCGTAAGGGCACCCTCCAATCCGTGCTGGTGCAGTCCGACGCCAGGGCAGGCCAGCAGCCCACCTGGACTGAGGGCGATTCGATGCTGGTGATTCACCTGTTTGGCGGCATCGGCGGCGAACTGGCGGAACCGCGATCGGTACCGGGGACAGTCAATGGACACTTCGCCTTTGGTCAGGGGCAGGTGGTCACCGATCCCTTCACTCAAGAACCGCGACTGCAAGTCATTTACGACCAGGTGTACTCCCACAGTCCCCTGGGCATTGTCGCCGGGAGAACCCTGTGGGCCGAATACAGCGGTAATCTACAACGAGGCTGGCAGGGTACCCGCCCCATTTCCGATGTAGTCGTAAATATTCCGGCACTGAACCACACCTATCGGTTTGGCGACTTCACCCTATCTCCCCTCAAACAACTGCAGCGAGAACTCCGGGTGATGATGGGTCGGTACCGCACGGGGGATGGCACCGGGGCATCCATTGTCACCCCGGCCCAATCCTGTGTGCAGGATTCTAACCAGGCCCTTTACGAAACCATTCAGGCCATTCGTACCGAGGTGGCCGATGCACCCCAGGCCCAGGCCTGGCTGGTGGAGCATCCCAACGACCCCCAAACCCTATTATTTCAAGATCTGGTGTCCCTGGGGCAACGGCTGCAGGGGCAACTGGTTCCCCTGGGCATCGCCCGGCCCGACTGGCGCCAGAATGCCTCCGTCCTCACCGGCATTGAGGAGGCAGCGGTCGAGGGCCAGCCGGACTTAGGCAACGAAACTAATCTGGTCAACAATCTGCTGAGTTGGCGTACGGTGATTCCCCGCGTGGCCCACGACAACATCGCGGCGATTTTGTTAAACCATGGCGGGGAACTGTGGTTTCTGCGTACCAACCAGGTAGGGGGAGCAGATCCCACCATGCTGCCCCTGGCTCCTACGGAGTTGTTTGGGGATTTCGTGGTGATTCCGGTGGCTTTTTCCCGGTTGATTGAGTCCTTGAAGTTCCCCAACCTGGCAGGAATCGGGATCATGGCCCTGGGCCTGGGAGCTTTTGCGTTGGTTGTGCTCCTGTTGCGAGGTCATGGAGCGGAGGCCATTTCTCCCCTATCCTTAAAATCTGCCCTTGGGGCTTTGTTTATCCCGGCCCTGTGGCAGGAACTGGTGTTTCGCGTCCTGCTCTTACCCCACCCCACCGAAGGGGTGCAACCGATGACGGCGGTGATCTGGTCCGTCATCAGTCTGGGGCTGTTCATGGCCTATCGTGGGTTGAGGGCCAGGTTCCTGCACCTGAAAGGAAGTCGCAGCCGCCACCTGTTTCTCTCCCTGGTATTGGGGATGCTTGCCACGGGCATCTACCTGATCACTGGCTCCCTGTGGACGGTGGTGGGGTTGCACTGGGGAAGCTGGATATTGCACCGCATTTTACGCCCACCAACTGCCGCCAGAGCAATTTCAACGAAGGTGATGTAGCCGTCACCCAAGAAACCTTGCAGACCCTTGCGGTTTGCGGATTGATACCTACAGTTGAATGGCACTGAAATAAGCTGAAATCAACCCTCGCAAATGGCCGGAAGCCTTGATCTACGGTAGGGTGGGCAGTGCCCACCAGCCTTAAATCAGTGCCATTCACCTACAGTTCAATGCTCAAGCCAAACAATGAAAGCTTAAATAGTATGCTGAGATACGAAAATTCCATCCCGTCCTGAAATATTTTTCCTGGGATTTAGCAGGGTTATGCCGAAACGTATTTTTCTTAGAAAGACATTAGCTGGACGGCTGCAGGTTTATCCTTTTGCTAACCATGAACCAGCAATTGCCGTGGTGCTCGCCCTTGTATTCCTGCTCATTTTTCCGAATCAATCTCTTAAAGCAATTGACTCTTCACGGCTAAGATCGGAAAAATCGACTGCTCCGTTGCCACCTGATAATAGCTCTCAGGAAGGTCTCCTGGGAACATCTGTCAGCAGGCAAAATTCCTTTTTAACCCATACCCATGCAGAAGCCGAGACGGTTGCCAGTAGGTTGCTTTTGACTCTAGCTCGGCCTATTTCCCAGACCTATCAGGGTGAAGGTGATGTTGTCCCTTCAGCCCAGCAAGTTTACCAAATTAGGCCTGAGGGTGAATTCAGGGATGATTTTTTTGCTCACCAGGGCTACCTTCACCTCCAACGGGGAGAACCCAGGAGGGCTATTGCCGCCTACCTGGTAGCGCTGACCCTCAACCCTCAAAATTTGGATGTCTACTTCAGCTTAAGCAACATATATTTGAGGGTCAAAAATTATCAACTGGCCCTAGACCTTTTAAGTAGAGCAGAACAGCTTCATGGATCCATCCCCTCTATTGACCTGGAGAGAGTGAAGATCTTAATTCAAGCCGACAACATTGATTTGGCCCAAAGCTACCTGGAAGAGGTCATCACTGTAGAACCAGGCAACGCGGTAGCATGGATGTACCAGGGCGATATCTACCGTCTATCAGGTAAGCACGATCTGGCTCTAGAAAACTATACAGTCGCCATGGCCTCGGAGCATCTTTCCGTAGAATTGGCCCCCAGACTTGGTACGCTTTATATGCAGCAGCGAGATTATTTAAGGGCGATTTCGTATTTTCATATCTGGACGGAACAAGCTCCCGGAAATCCAGAGGCCCTGCATTATTTGGGTGTAGCGCTAGTAAACCAAGGACGATATTATGAAGCTCAGCAAGCCCTGGATGAGGCTCTAGCCTTGTACTCCAGTCAGGGGGATGTTCGCCGTTCTGAAGCAGTGCAAACTTTACGGAAAAACTTGGATCTTATGCTTGTAGATTAAGATTAGAATAAAAGGCTTATCGGTTCAAACCATGAAATTTTCACTGTCAATATAGTCCCATGAAAAAACAATATTCTGCAATTAAGACAAGCATTGCCAGCTTGAAATCGTCAGTTAACTTAGGGTTAGTGAGTTTACTGCTCATTTCAACCTCTGTGCCAGCCTTAGCCCAGGATCGACAAGCCTCTCCTAACCAGGCTATCGACTTTCCAGATGTAGATTCTAGTATTTGGGCCGCTGACTCAATCCGTTACTTAAACGAGCGATATGGATGCCTGGAAGGCTTCCCAGACGGTACATTCCAGGGAGAGACAGCGCTAACCCGCTATCAGTTTGCGGCTGGTCTCTATGCCTGCCTCAGCAACTATGATTCCCAAATTCAAGGACGTATTGACCAACTGGTCACAAAAGAGGATTTAGCCATTTTATTCAGGGTACTTTCTACCCTTTTTGAGGAAGCCAGTCCAGAGTTAGAAGGAGAGGGACCTCTGTTTCCAGAAGATTTACCATCTCCAGAACTACAAGACCGAAACTTGATGTCTCCCCCAACGGAAAACCCTCCTGCCTCCCTTGATAGTTCAAGATTTAATCCTTTTGAGGAAGACATGCTCCAACCCCTAGAGAATGAAGAGACTATGCCGCTACCACGGGACAGATAAAGTTGACAATCTCTAGGGGGTAGTAAAAAGTGAGGGAGTGTAACTAGTCGGGAATAATAAAATCATCCCTACACCAGTCACGGGTGATCGAGGAAATTAAGTTGGCATCTAAACTGAGAGAACTTTCAAGTTGCCTGGCTGAGGGAGCAAATTCCGGTACGGCTACTTCTTGGGACTGTACTAATTCTTGGGACTGTACTGAGGCATTCAGGATTGCTCCTTCTTCCACGGAGACAGATCCGGCAATAATTTTGCCTTCAACTTTTCCGGTGCGAGTAATCACTAACAAATCTTCTGCATAAATTGTGTCTGCCTTTAAAATACCTCTCACTATGATTTTTTTGGCCTTCACCTGTTTTCCTTCAATTAATCCAGAAGCTGAGATCTCCAGGAAACCATAACTTTCCACAGAACCATGGATAATACCTTCTGCATGCATATCTTCGTCCAGGTAGAGATCTCCATGGACTTCCATTTTTTGACCAATGCTGCTGGAAGAGGAGGATTTCTTTTTATGCCAAAACATAACTGAAATTAAATCTTAAGAGACGACAAGGAACGAGAGCTAATTAACTTAGGGTAGGTGCACTCCAATTCCTGGTTCTAATATCAAAATTTTGTCGTTGCCCAGGAATAAACAGAATTATTTCTCAGTCTGACAGTTACCGTCTTCTATTAACCTCCTATAGATTGCAGGGTTTTGGTTGGAGTTTAATTTTGCCAGGTTAAGTTCTGAAATTAAAAAAGAGCACATTGACTCTGATAAGTTATCCTCTGATCTATTAACATCAGCAAGGTTTTGAGGTTGTTCCCCTTGCGTTTCGTAGATAATTGAATTTACCAGGGGAACATTATTTGAGATCATAACGTGATTTAGAGTATTTGTGGAATTGTCGGAAAGACTGGAGTCGGTTGAATTATTATTTTCTTCAGAGGTTAAATCTTGAGGAGCAATTTCTAGATTGCGAACAGCCGTAGCATCCTGTTCTGAAGGCAAAGGCGAATTAGACTGTTCTACCCTGGGAAGGGCTGAAGTTTGCTTTGAAGAAGACATGGTTGTATTCCTTCGGAATGACTGGGAAAGACGTTCCTGAGTAATTTCAGCAGGTTGGTTAGTCGTAACACGACTTTCAGTTATCACCGGTAGCCTGCTAGTAATCTCCTGACTTTCAGCTTTAGAAAAAGATTCATCTGACAGGAGAGAAGTCCTTTCATTAAGGGTATAAAAGGTAGACGTTATGTCAGGTCCAATGTGTTTCAGCGAATTTGGAGAACCGTTAAACTTCCCCGTTTGAATCGTTTTATCCTGCTTCAGAGGCACTTGACTATTGCCCTGTATTTGTTGTTGCATAAAAACTAGCCATAGATAAATTAGACCGATGGTACCAATAACCGCTCCTGCCCACCTCAATGAAGTGTAGAAAAAGGAACGACTTGCTTTAGAACCCAGACATTTTCGCTCCTTAGATGGAGGGGAATAGGTCGTACCTAGGTTTGAATTTCGAGGGGCAGATTGATACCTGTTATCCTCACAGTGGCTATTAATAAATTTAGTATAACGATCTAGCTTCTTTGCTCCCTGGGAAGCTAATTGTTTGTAGTAGTTGAGAAGATCGGGACTGTTTGAGCTTCCCTTGACAGGCCTTGTCTGGCTTGCCAACTCAAAGTAGCGCAGACTATTTTCAAAGTTAGCCATACAAATTTCTTGTAGACCAATAATAGAAAACAACCGAGTTTTATTAGTATCAAGAAAAGTTAATTTCGCCGTATCTGAAAGGATCTGCTTCCTCAACTCCCAAAACCCAAGAGATGAAGCTATATCAGATATAGCCTTGCCAAGGGCAAGAACTGAGTAGTTCAGGTTCTGCTTTTGAGCTTGCTTGAATAATAACAGGCAAGGACCTAGCTGCTCTAATAAATTATTAAAAGATGGGGTATTATCTTGGCAATTAAACTTCAAAAAATAGTTAATGCTGGGGATCAAGTTAAATGTATAAAAGTCATGGTCTTTCAAAGTTTTGGCGATATTGGAGCTCAACTGGTAACGATATTTCCTCGCATGACAGTTCTGGCTTTCCCTATCTAGTAAGGAAGGATTCGTGATTTTGATATAAGCTTTTTGGAGTAACTTGCTTAGTTCAACCTTTAAATCAGGGATTCCTAAGATAGAAGCCAACTGTTCTTCTGTAAGGCCAAAACTTTCAAAAATTGATAAGATTGCCAGTATTTTTTCATGAACCCTGTCTTTATCCTCTACAAAATTCCTGAGCGTATAGTTGCGATCGTAATGGGCGACGCGTACTCGCTGATAAGCTTGAAGAAAACTGGTTGACCTGGTTCTAACCGGCGTCAAAGACTGAATAATATCTCGGGGATTTTCCTGTAATAGCCTACAAAAGTCTTCAGCAGTGCTTTTCTCAGTAGGGCCCAAATCACAACTCAAGTACTGATTAATGATACGTATACAGTCCTCTTGGCATAAACCTGACAACGAGATCGTTTGTGCATTTATGCAGTCGTTGATTTGATGAGAAATGAACAAAAACTGGCTGTTGGGCAAACAGTCTACTAAAAGCTGGAATTCATGACTCTTAAGTTTCCTAACCCGCAGATCAATGATAAATAGTGCCTTTTGGGGTGCCAAAAGCTTTTTGATGATGTCTAGGGAAGGCTTGTAGGATCTATGGGGCTCAAAAAAATAATTGAATAGGTATACCAGGATGTCCTCAATACTTAATTCCTCAAAGAGGTGCGGATAGAGGATGCCATGGGGGAAGTTAACTACCAGTTGCGAATGATATTGAGTTATAAAATGCCATACCAGAAAGTCTTTTCCAATTCCTTCTGGACCACACAGTTGAATATTTCTACCCCTCGAAAGAGAGTAGAAAATCTGTGCAATCTCTGCCCCACGCCCTAAAAACTGGCGATGATCAGGAAATTGCTTACTATAATTGCTACTCCCAGGGGGTTTTGAGTTAACCTGAAGTCTTTGATCATGGTCGGCATCCAGGAAGATATTGAGCTTTACTTCACCTGAACTGGGGTCAAAGACATTAAAACTACCGTCCGCTAATGGACCAAACAGATAGCCTCTAAAATCACTTGACTGAATGGATTTGATTCCCATTTGTCAAAAAAATAAACTGGGTACACTGAAGAAATGAATACGGAAAAAACTATGGCACCCGAAACTTTAAAGAAGGCAAACTGGAATTAACGACAACCTAGGTCAAGATTTTTTACAACGCAAAAAACATGAACACTTAACAATGAAGTTTCTAGAGAATTTGGTAGATTTTGTTTCAAAATCGAGGGACTTATAATGAAGCCCCTGGGGAGATAGAAAAATTTGTAACTGAGCTGAATTTTGTAAGCTGTCGAGAGCTTTAAAGATGTTTTTCGTCAAATCTAATAAACCTAATCTTAGTGAGGGCTAAGTTAGGCTGCTGTGCAATAAGTTTTTATTGATTATGATTGAATCGTAGTAACCCTCTAAATAACATTGGTTATTAAACTAGCACGAGAATCTAAGGAAAGCATAAGGACAGGTTGACCTAGGGGCTCAAAACCCTACATACAAATCCGTGAAATCCTCTGACAATAAGACTTAGAGCTGGTTTTTCCTGTGCCCAATTATCTTGAGGTGGACTGAACTAATATTTCCTCATCCGCATCAAAAAATAGAGTGTGGGGCTGAACGGGCATCAGCTCAGTGTCTTCTTTTTATGGGGGCAGAGCTTTATCGGCAATGCTCCGGAAACAGCCTGGGGATTAAAATAGACAGGGGTTTAAGCTAAGACCCGCTTCCTTGGGTCTGGCAGATACCAGCCCATGACTTGTTTACTCGAGATTAAGGGCAAATAGTGAGGTGCAGGTGCTGTACAAAATTTATGGAGGAGGATTTGCTATTAGACTTTAGTCCACCCCCTGGGCGGCAAGACCGTAATGAGCAGATTCTGCTGGATGTGGTGGGGAGGGAGGTTAGCGATCGCACGGCCCAATCCTTTCATTCCACTGTGCTGCTTGCCCTGGGTAAAGCTGATCCTGCTTTTGCCACAGCTCTTCCCCGGCAGGGACAATTACGCCTTACTGATGGTAGCCATCAATCCCTTTCCTCAGAGGCTCCAATCTACGCTCTTTTTGACCAGCCCATTCTCAATGGTAGATTGCTAATTTCGGGTCCTATCGGGATTGGCAAAACCACTGCACTGCTGGAGTTGGCAGCTAAGTTAGTCCAGCGGGCAACTCATGATCCTGAACAACCCATGCCGGTGATCTTTCACCTATCCTCCTGGGCTGTTGAACAGCAATCCTTTGAAGATTGGCTGCGGACAGAGTTGCGGGTCAAGTACGGAGTCTCCAAAACGCTGGGTAACCAGTGGTTGGAGGCCAATGTTCTGTTCCCGCTGCTGGATGGCCTGGATGAACTGGCCCCCCACCGTCAGGATGAGGCGGTGCAGAAGATCAACCAGTGGCTGGTCGATACTCCGGGGCCTTTAGTCATGTGTTGCCGTTCCGGAAATGACGACTGGTCCTCTGTCCCCCTGGCCCTGAACGGCACCCTTGAACTGGAACCACTAACTCCTGAACAGCTTGAGCAATATCTGACATCCCTGCAGTTTCATGACCTCTGGACACAGTTGCAACGGTCCCCAGAGTGGCTTGACCTGGTACGAGTGCCCCTATGGTTGAATCTGGCCATTTTAACGAGGGATAGCCTCGACTTCACTGCCTGGAAGAGGGTGAAAACCTTCCAGGAGCGACAGAACCATCTGCTGGATACCTTTATTATCCAGCAACTCCATCAGCCCCTTACCGCTAATATCCCCGACAAACCCCAACCCACAGCGCAGCAAACCCGACACTGGTTGGTCTGGTTAGGCAAACACATTAATGAACAGTCGGAGCATGAATTTCTGATTGAAAATCTGCAGCCCACTCTCCTGAGCCATCGCCGGCAAATCATCCGGTATAGCGTGCTGGGAGGGCTGATTTTTGGCCTGATAGGCGGGTTGGTTTTTGGTCTATTTATTAACCATGGAGCTGGCTTATTTGTCACCTCTATTATTGTCACCCTGTTTATTGCCAGACGGGGCAATGATGCCATCATGGCCATTGATACCAAGCCGACCACCAGAAGCCTGATGCAGTTTATCTTTGTGCGGCAGCTTAATCCACTCCTCTTTTTTCTTGCCACCGCCGCCATAGTTTTTGCTTTTATTGCAGAGGGAATCGACAGCTATATTTTTCTCCTTGTCATGGCTTTATTGGCAGGCTTGCTGGTGAGATTGATATTTGCCCTGCCCAGCTTGCTAATTGGCAGTTTTGTCTCCAAAATAAATCATTTTCTAGAAGCAGATATTGCCATTCAAACCAAGCCGAACCAGAGCATTCAGGCAACGCTGCTCTATGTTCTCAGAACGGTGGCGATGTTTTTGCCGCTTTTAATGGTCATCAAAATTACTCCCCTGTTCTGGTCTGGTAAACTGGCAGGCCCACTTGACGTAGATGCGACCGGGGTATTGCATCTGTTTGGGGTAATTGCCGCGATATCCCTCTGGGCCACCATCTTTGACAGTGCCCTGGCCTGTGCCCAACATCTGGCCCTGCGGCTGGTGCTGTTTTGGGCCAAAGCTATCCCCTGGAACTATGCTCGATTTCTTGACGGTTGTTGCGATCTCCATCTGCTGCAGCGGGTTGGCGGACGCTACCAGTTCATCCATCGCCTGGTGCAGGAACGATTTTCTGAATGACAGCTTTCCACCTTCGCAGCATCCTCGTCATAGGGGTTTTAGGCTAACCCAACCCATCCATCGCACTGTCCTGTAAACAGTGGGCTTACTCTTCTTCAGTGGTGGCACTATCTTCAATATCCAGCTCATCTTCATCGCGTCCAGGAGCTGTCTCCCCTCCGTAGCCGCCAATTGAAAGCTTCTCTTTGACCTGGACTTCAACCTTAGCCGCAAACTCTGGATCTTCAAGCAGGCGTTGCACTGTATTGTCGCGTCCTTGACCGACGTTATCGCCGTCGTAGCTGTACCAGGCCCCTTTTCGAATGACAACGCCTTCTTGCTCTGCCAGGTCCAGCAAGCAGCCCATGGTGGAAATTCCCTGGCCGAAGAGGATGTCAAATTCCCCAATGCGGAACGGAGGAGCCACCTTGTTCTTGGCCACCTTCACCTTAGCTCGGATGCCATATTCCTCAGTTCCCTTCTTCAGCGTCTGGATACGTCGGATGTCCAGGCGTACAGAGGCATAGAACTTGAGCGCATTACCGCCAGTCGTCACCTCCGGATTGCCGTAGGAAATGCCAATCTTCTGGCGAAGCTGGTTTAGAAAGATGACAGTACATTGAGACTTCCCGATGCTGCCGGTAATTTTTCGTAGGGCCTGGCTCATCAACCTGGCCTGCAGACCCACATGGGCATCTCCCATTTCCCCTTCAATTTCAGCCCGGGGTACCAGAGCCGCAACCGAATCCACCACTACCAGGTCAACCGCAGCGGACCGCACCAGTTGATCGACCACTTCCAGTCCCATTTCTCCGGTATCCGGTTGGGAGACAAGCAGTTCGTCGATGTTAACTCCCAACGCTTTGGCGTAAACCGGATCAAGAGCATGCTCAGCGTCAACAATAGCGGCAACACCTCCTATCTTTTGGACTTCAGCCAAAGCATGAAGCGCGAGGGTGGTTTTACCTGAACTCTCTGGACCGTAGATTTCGATGACTCGCCCTTTGGGCAACCCGCCACCAAGGGCCAGGTCTAGAGTGAGGGCACCTGTGGAAATGGTCTCCACCTTCATGCGGGCCGCATCCCCAAGCCTCATAATGGCGCCTTTGCCAAAGTTCCGCTCAATTTGGTTTAGCACCATTGAAAGGGCTTTCTGCTTCTCGGTTTGTTCGCTGCCTTTCTTGGCCATGGTGAAACCTCGTTATGAATAAGCATCAAAGGAGTCTAGCCGAAGCCAGTTGCCGACTGACAATCAGTATAGTACGATTGCACTAAGCTGAACTAGGTGGTTTTGAATTTGTCGGTTATAACCGATGTAGAGCCTCCACAGGGTTAGGGAGGAAGAACTTATGGCCAAGAGCAGCATAACGGAACTTGTAGGGTGCTCCGACTGGATTGTCGGGGTGACTCATCGCGTTTCTGCAGGTTACCTCTGTTGGGTCATCAATCCAGAACTGGAGGTGTTGAACGATGGGGAGTTTCACTCCACCAGTAAAGACGCTCTGGCCTCAGGACGCAGCCTGGTCCACGCCTCTACAGGACCTCAAATAGACTTTAGCCATTGTCGGCTTTACCAGGACTGAAACCAGAACCGTAATTGCTAAACCCAGTAGCCATTCAGCTTAAGGTGAGGGCATGAGAAATCGCCTCAGAGGCTGAAATAGCCTGCCGCTGAGCTGTGTCGAATTACATGCAGGTACGCCTCTCATTGGCACCCTACTCATTATTGAGGCTATTCTTTGATGGGTAACTGCCGATGCGCTGTTATACTGGTTGACTGTGAATATCTATCGCCGATGTGGCTCAGTGGTAGAGCACTCGATTCGTAATCGAGCGGTCGCGGGTTCAAATCCCGCCATCGGCTT
>CAZPYG010000083.1:0-23666 GCA_964590465.1 uncultured bacterium
CTCGAACCCGCCTTCCTTTTGAATTTTCAGCGGTTCAGAACTGAGGTAGCCCTGCTGGGCCGAGTCTTTGTTGGCTAAAAAGGGACCAGGATTAAAGTTGTAGGGGCGCTTCTGGTCGTCGGTAAACCCATACTTAGCGGCCAGGAAGGGCCAGTAGGTGACGTTGGCCGCCGCCGAAATATAGATAGGTCTACCCTGAAGGTCTTCCAGGGATTTAATGCCCTGGTCAGGATGGGCAATCAGAATTTGGGGATCTTTTTGGAAAATGGAGGCCACGGTGACTTTGGGAATGTCTTCCTGAACCGCTTGCAGGGCATCGGCTCCATATCCCATAAAGAAGTCCACATTGCCCCCCATCAGAAGCTGGGTGCCATTCACCTGGGGTCCCCCCATAGCGATGGTGACGTCTAGTCCGTGATCTTCATAAATGCCGGTGGCTAAGGCCTGGTAAAACCCGCCGTGCTCGGCCTGGGCGTACCAATTGGTGCCAAAGCGTACGGGCTGGAGTTCAGTGGTTGCCTCCACCGTAGCGGTAGCGGATGGTTCGGTGTTAGCACTGCGATTACCGCCACAAGCTGCGATCGCCCCCGCCCCCAAAAACAGAGACCCGTACTGAATAAACTGTCTGCGTCTAAACTGATGTGAAATACCCACTGACATTACCCCCCGTTAATCTTCACTTAAATAATCACCTATAAGTCGGGATAAATGCCAGGTCGTAAACCATGACACCAGCCCTAGCTCAGCACTTTGAAACCTCTCTTGCCGCCGGTACCCTGCGCTGTGTTCACCACATTGCGCTGAACGTCAAGGATATGGAAGCCTCGCGCCAGTTCTATGGAGGTTTACTGGGGTTAAAAGAGTTGACCGGCCAGGAGGTTCCCGAAACCCTGAAAGCACTGGTGGAGTCGGGAAAAGTGGCCAACTTCATCACCCCGGATGGGTTAATCCTGGATCTGTTCTACGCCCCCGATTTAGAGCCCCCAGATGCCGATCCTGAAAAATCCTTTACCCGGGCTTATCACCTGGCCTTTGACATTGCTCCAGATCAGTTTGACCCGGCGGTTGAAGTGCTGAGGCAAAACTCTATCACGATTGCCCATGGCCCCGTAACTCGCCCCACCGGACGGGGGGTCTACTTCTACGACCCGGACGGATTCATGGTAGAAATCCGCTGCGATCCAGCCAGCAGCTAGGTGTAGCTATAGATATCGCCAATTTCGCCAGAACATGGCGGTATGAAAAGTCATTTCCGTACCGCAGCGCTGTACAGCGATGTCCTGATGTCAGTGACCACAGCCATCAAGGGCTTGAACTAAGGCCAGAAGGTGTTCCCTAGCTGTTGGCCAAAACCAGTAACATACTCACCAGCAGCAGAATCACTAGGGCCACAAACCCGGTGTTAGCTCGGACCCAGAAACGAATTTTTTGCCCCAGGGAAGGGGTAAAAGGTTCTAGCTCTGGTTCCGCATTTACCGACCGATACAGGGTGCAGGTTTGGGCATCGGGGCGTTGGGGAAAATTACAGGTGTTGTCAGCATGGTAAACACAGGTCATGCAGAGGGATGCTTCTCCCTCGGTGCGATGTAGGGGAATACCGGGATGTCCAAACGCTTTAAGCGTTAACCGACAGCGAGGGCACTGGATGGCGGTTGGTTCGATGGTTGCCTGGCAGCGAGGGCACGACAGCATAGGACTTCCCACAACACTGACCGTATCCTAGCGCACTAGTTGTGGGGATAACGACGCACCTGGTATTCCCGGGAATCGACCATGGTGTAGTCAAATTCGACAGCCCCATGGAATCGCTCCTCGACCGCGTCGAGCTCATCCTGGGGAATCGACTTCCACTGCTCCCGGGTTTGCCAGTGAACCACAAACACCACCTGCCCCAGTTGGTTGGGGGATATCCAAACCTCTTTAGAAATAAAACCCGGATATTGGCTCAGGGCCGCTGTCCAGATTTCGTCATCAAGCTGGATGAACTTTTCTCGGTTTTTCGGATCGACCTCGAAGGTCAGCCATTCAATGACCATAGCTTCAACACCTTTAAACGCCTATCACCGAACCTCCACCAGCGAAGAGAGGAACTTCAGGGAGCAGCCAAGATTGCTGTTATTCCATCAGGTTTACGGCACAACTCGCACCGTCCCCTGCACCTCAATTACATCAGGTTTTATCGTCAGGGTCTGAATGTCTACTTCAGAGCCTAAATCAATCACAAAGTCATCCAAAAGGATGGGCTCCGAAGCATCCTCCTGATTTTGATCGACCATGACCCTGGGGTGAGCCAAACACAACCAATGCCCAGCCCGGATATGCAAACCTGTCACTAAAGTAACCGTTTCTTCTGATGGGTGTTCTGCCGTCCAGGTCAACGTGAGTTGATTAGCTGCCAGGGCGATGGTCGTGGTGGCGTGGGCTTGAGAAAAATCGGCGATCAGTTGCCGTAAGTGGCTGGTTTCGGGAAACAACGTTGGATGGGCATTGACCAACCGTAGCAGCACATCCTGCAGTCCCTGAGCCAGCAGCCTGGAATGAAGTGAAGCCCGCAAATCTTCGGCGAATAAACAAACCTGCCCCTGCACCGGAAAGGGTTGCTGCAATCGCAGGGGCTTGCCCCGCAGGATTTGACCCAGGTTAATGCGAATTTCACTGGCCGCCGCCCTCACCTGGCTCAGGTGCAGACCCTGATAAACCGCCTTACAGGCAGACAAACCCACCTGGGGCACGTAGCCCGACAGCAGCTGCCAGTCTTTACCCTCCAACCGGAACTCCAGGTTCTCGACATGGTCAAGCTGAGACTGAATCCATAACCTCACCGCCGGAGGCAGGACGCGACTGATCAGTCGGCTGCCGCCCCGTTCTTCTGCTGGATTAACTGCCGTTGACTCTAAAGAATTTGACAAAGCTGAACACTCCCACCACGATCAGGTCGCCCCTGGTAGGGCCACCTCCTTCCGACCTTAACAGAAAGCCGGCTAGAGCTGAGGGGATCAAAATATTGAAGTTTCCTGACAATCCGCAGGCTGGGGATCGCAATGTTATGACTTCCTGACTTTTTGATCCCCGCAACCCTTGATCTATCAATGGCAGGGCCAGAAAAGCCTTGTCAGGCAGTTGATCCCAAAGTTTTTTTTTGGCATAGTACGGGCAAGCAAGCGATCCCCACCATTGATCCCCGAGATAAATTTGATCCCCAAGCCGGGGGAATTCAGAAAACTATCCAACGGGAAAATGAGCAGGGCTTTTAACGTTACCCATGGAGGCCAATGGTTATGACATCTCAACGCCCACCCTTAGAGGAAATGACCCTGCGGCAGCTGCGCAAAGTTGCCAGCGAGTATGAAGTCTCTCGCTATAGCCGCATGCGCAAGGTCGAGTTAATTGAGGCAATCCGCACCATTGATGCCCAGCGGGGTCAGGTTCCTGAAGCTCCTGCTGTCGCCCCCGCCCCTGCGATGGTTGGGCAAACCCAGGTAGAAGCCTCGAAGTACAGCGTCCCTTCCCCTTCCAGTCCGGAAGTGTTGGCTACGGTTGATGAAGGGTTGCCCGACCTCCCCGGGGGCTATGGCGAAAGTCGCATCGTATTGATGCCCCGGGATCCTCAATGGGCCTACGCTTACTGGGATATTCCCCACAGCCACAAAGAAGAGTTGCGGCGTCAGGGCGGTGCTCGTCTGGCCCTGCGGTTCTATGACGTGACCGAAATCGACCTCGGTTATCAGTCTCCCCACAGTCTGCAGCAGTACGAATGTGATGAAATGGCACGGGAATGGTATTTGCCCATCCCGGTCAGCGATCGTGACTATGTGGTAGAAATTGGCTACCTTTGCAACGATGGACGCTGGCTGGTGCTGGCTCGATCAATCCCGGTTCACATTCCTCCCGTCTATCCTTCCGACTGGATTGAAGACCACTTCATGACCGTCGATTGGCAGGAAGACCTGCGCGGCAAGACCCTGATGAACCTGCGTCATCCCAGCCAGCGGGCCGCGGCCCAGGGCAGTCCTATTTACGACAACATTTTCGGCCTGGCCGAATCCGCAGAGGCCCAGCGGGTAGCGGGATCTCTGTTCGGTTCCATGCAGCATGTGCCCGGTTCCATGGCTCCAGAGCAAGCCGTCAGTTCCTATGTGTTCCCCTCTGGGGTTGGCATGTGGGCTGGCATGGGAGCGATTCCCGGGGTACCTGGTGTACCTACCATGTCTGGGCTAACCATGTCTGGCCTGACCATGTCCGGTGTAGGCTTCTCTGCCTCTGCGCCGCCGATTCGTCCCCGCAAGTTCTGGCTGATTGCCGACGCTGAACTGATTGTCTATGGTGCCACCGAGCCCGATGCGACGGTAACCATTGGCGGTAAGCCCATCAAGCTCAATCCCGATGGCACCTTCCGCTTCCAGATGTCCTTCCAGGATGGCAATATCGACTTCCCCATCATGGCGGTGGCGGCGGATGGTGAGCAAACCCGGTCTATTCACATGACCTTCGACCGGGAGACTCCTTCCCGGAACACCAACACCAAAGACGAAGCCGTGCTGGAGTGGCTGAACTAAAGGCCGGCTCAATTCAGGGGAATGCTCGCTAGTCGGGGATTTCCCTGAATTGAGCAAGTTTGCTCCTGACCCATTTAACTGCAACCAGGGAGTGCCGCAAGGCGCTCCTTTTGTTTTACGTGATTTGGAGCTAATACCAAATCCCTGTTGCGTATACCGCCGGTTTGTAGGGGCAAACGGTCGTTTGCCCCTACGGGATAACCGCTTTAATTAGTTTTTTTAAGCCGGATTCGGTATAAACAGCTCGATCAAGTGGGTCGCCACCATTTGGGGATCCTCCGGCATGGGCCAGTGGCCCTGGTCGGGAAACTGTTTGACCGTTTGGGCCCCCAACTTTGCGGCAAACTGAGGCGGGATAAAGGGATCTTGGTCACCCCACAGGACCAGGGCCGGTTTAGTCTGCAACAGGCTTGCCAGTTCGTCTTCCCACCCTTGAAAGTTTTCCGGATCCGTTGCCCGGTAGAACCTCAAAATCATGCGTTTCATGGGTAGGTCAAAATTATCAAACATTTGATTAATTTGATCCCGACTGAGTTGAGGGGCCAGGTTGGCCAGGGCCGGATCGAACCTGTCGCCGGGGCCAGATTCGCCAAACCCTGGCAAATCCGGGGCAATACACTGAAACTGTGGGGCCATTAGGGCCACCACCTGATCCCAAACGGCCCCCGAGTCAGGATTGCCGTGGAGAAACAGAACCGGTGGTCCCTGTCCCTGTTCACGAATATGGATGTCTATGCCCTGGACCTGCACTGTGGCCATGGTGATCTCCCCTAAAATTCCCCTGGGTTATCGTCCAGGGACAATAGGGAATTGACCAGGTCGGCCTGCTCCTGGGGACTAAAACCGGTGGTGGCATCGACATAGTAAGGGTGTCCTCTGCCGTCTAAATTGCTGTTTAACAACTCGGGGGAGTTCTGGTTTGCAGCAACCACCTGCTCCCTTAAATCTTTGTCAACCAGGGCCCGCAGGCTATTAGCCGGGTCCGGGAGATCCCCTCGAGCTAAGGTCCCCATCAGACCTAACTGGTCCGGTTTAACCACTGCGAAAGTGCCATCGGAATTAATCAGCAAGGCTTTTTTGCCCACGGCCACTCCGCCATCGTGCAGGTAAGGAGCACTTAAATACAGTGCCCGCAGGGGCAGGGTCTTGTAGCCCCCAGGTGAATTGGTCTGAGCGGATAAATGGTCAGGTCACTGGTGGGGCGAAACCCCTGACGCAATACGGCCAGGAAAAATTCCGGCAGCAACCGAAAAACCCCCTTTCGAAATCCCAATACCCGCTGGACTCAGAACATGTCTCCAATGCCCCGATCAAAGAAAATTTCCCGCCCATCAGCGAGCAGTTCTTCGGTAATTTCGATGGCTCCAACTTGTAAGATGTCCCCATCGCATCCCCTCGCAAAACCAAGGACTGAGGGATTTACTGTCTAGCTCGGGCTAGCAGAGCGGTCTCTGTTGGTACATTCAGCTTTGAGGCAATACCCAGGAATTCCAGTAGTTTTAAAAACCAAAAGGTAGGGTCTGGAAGATAGACAACTTTGCCATCGCGAATGGTGATGCCGTGTCGACTGGAAAATTGAAAAGCATGATGCAGGTTATGCCAGCCTTCGCCTACTGTCAGAAACGCCACAAGGCCATTGTTTCGGCTCTGATCATCGGTGGTAAAGGGTTGATCGCCAAAGATATGGGCGAGAGAGTTGACGGTTTGAGTACTATGAAACAGAAGAGTAGTACTAAGAAAGAAAGCGCCAAGATATTCCAGTCCTCCAAGCCAGTAAGAGATTGCTCCAAGGGCAATAAAAGGGACAAAGTGTAAACGATCAATCAGCTTTAAGACTTTATCATTCTCAACGTCACTGGGTAGTTTTGTAGGAAAGTATCGAGCCGTTAACAACCACCCCCAGTGAGACCAAAAAAATCCTTTGAACCCCGAAGTTGGAGAATGAGGAGAATGAGGATCTAGATCTTGCTCAGTGTACTGATGATGGCTTAAATGGTGGGCTTTCCACCAACTTGGTCCCATTTGTCCTGCTGACGCCGCCACAATACTCCCTACATACAACACTAAAGCAGGAGCCTGATAAGATTTGTGAGTTAACAGGCGATGATAAACGCTAGTTGTTGCCATGACTCGGCTAAAATACAAAACAACTATCCATAAAACAGAACCCCATGACAAACCCGTTACTAAAACGAGCAATGACCCGACATGATAGATGATCGGCAGTATCTGACTAGCTCGATAAAGACTAAATGTGAGCTGAGAATATTGTCTCATTTTTGTTTTTCGCTCTGAAAGATTAGTTAACGAATCGGTTGATTGAGAAGAACAGAGGCCATGAATAGATTTTGTATTTCTCAATAGAGAATATAAACCATTCTTTAATGCCAAACTGCGCTGATATTAAAGGTTAATGAAAACTCAATGGATAAAGTCCAATCTATAGTTTCAGAGTCTTCGAGGACCTTGAAACAGTAAACGCTGCATTTTCAAAATCAACCAAGCTTGATCGATTATTTAGCCATACCAGAGCCAAATACCTACGACACAATATAGAAGGGATTATTGGTGTTGAGTTAACATTCACCGCTTAGATTCTAATGAAATTTTATTGAGATGACATTCATCGATTTTTTTACCGTTAACATCTAACAGAAAAATTTATGGAAGGTTTTGCAGACTTCATAGCTTCCGGGGTTTTGGGATGTACCCGCAGGATGTAAACCCCCTGTTCTGGCATGGGAGCGGTGACATGGGAGTTTGCCATAATGGGATACCAGTCCATGGGGAAGCAGTCCCGACTGTAGAGGCTGAAGTAAAGGCGATGGGTATCCAGCAACCCCGTCGGCAGGTCGATGGAGAGTTGTTCTCCCCGGTCTAAAGCACCATAAAACCAATGGGTTTCAGGATTGGGAACCGGTAGAAAAATAGGTTTTACGATGGTTTCGGGCAGCCATTTCAGCCATCGCAGCAAAGGATACACATAGAAGTTCAGACAGCTGTAGATCAGGCCCCGGCGGTTGACCAGTTTTCGGTAGAACTGGTTGAAATCAGGAGGTGCCACCAGGGTTTGAGCCTTCAGAGCAGGTACACCATCCACCGCAATGGCCGGTAGTTCTACAGGGTTACGCCAGTTGTAGTATCGGAGGCCCACCAGATACCGCCCTGGGGGCAGGTCAAGGGTAACGGTGGCCTGGTCTGCGGGGGTTTCCAGGGATCCAATACTGGCGATGGTTTTGTAGCCCTTCAGGGTGTATACCACCGCCGTCCAGGAGGGGGCTGACTGCCAGAGGGATTTACTATCCAGGGTGAGGGAGCGTTCCACCGTAAACGGCCCCCCAATGGCAATCAGGGCATGCAGGTTCCAGCGAGCCCGGCTCATGGTCCAGAGCAGCTTGATGGGGGACTGCAAAAATTCAGTGGAAACTACGTCCCATTGAGGCTTGGCTTGAGTATCGACTGGATTGT
This sequence comes from uncultured bacterium, assembly GCA_964590465.1. GTDB lineage: Bacteria > Cyanobacteriota > Cyanobacteriia > Phormidesmidales > Phormidesmidaceae > CAZPYG01. The sequence goes on from CAZPYG010000083.1 coordinate 8,025, forward strand.
AGTACCCACTGACAAAGGTTAGCGTCCACTTTACGGCCCGAGAAAATAGAAAGGACACCATGCCCAGGGGCAATTCCCATAAAACAGCCAGGTTAGACACCAGGGACATGAGCAATGCTCCTTTTAGATTAAAGGGTTTAAATCAGAGTCTGGATAATGTGAGCTAGCTCCCCTGGAGTCTCTGAGGGCAAATCGTGGCCCCCGGACAGGGTCAACCGTTGGGCCCGGGGCAGGTGCTGAATCAGAAAGCTCAAGTCTTCAGCCCGATTAAACTGGCTGCCATTGCCCAGGATTACGGTAGTGGGCAGGGCAATATTGTTCAACAGCTGGCCATAGCCCTGCCGATTAATCAGCCCTCCCCCCAGGCTCAGGGTAGTCCGAGCCTGCAGACGGGGGTCCCATCGCCAGCAAAATCCGCCGTCCACGGACCGAATGAGCCGTTGCGTCAGCTTCTCGGCCGCCTGGGGCGGTAGCTCTGGCTTGAGGGCTCGCATCCGCTGTACGGCGGCCTCAAGGGTAGGAAAAATGACCGGGCTAGGAGGAGTTTTTAGGTAGTCTAAATGGGCCGTGAGTTGCTGGGCAGTGGCATCGGGCTGATCGGCTGCAGGTACCACGGGCTCGACCAGCACCAGGTGTCTAAACCGATCAGGGCGCAGGCTGGCCAGTACGGCACTCAGCACCGCCCCCATAGAATGGCCCACCAGCACCAGCGGTTGAGAGTCAGCATTGAGTCCCTGGGTAAAACTGTCCATATCCCCCAGAAAGTCTACCAACTGGTAGCCACCATCGGGCCCAGCATGGGCGGAATGGCCATGCCCCCGCAAATCCGGCGCGATGATATGGCAGCCCTGCTGGAGCAGGGGATCGGCCACCCCATCCCAGGCCGCCCCCTGCTCCAGAATGCCGTGGAGGCACAGTACCCTGGGGCCATCCTCAGGTCCCCAGTGGCAGACTGCCGTATCCCGACCCCCCACGGTGATCTGCTCTTCCCGCAGGTGGGCAAAGGGCCTATAGGTTGAGGGGGTTGGGGCAGCCTCAAGGGCCTCTGATGCCAAATTACGCTGACGGGTTGGGGCTTCTCGCGGCAGCGGGTAATCAAAGCTTTGGGCCAGGGTCTGGCCGGCGGGGGAGAGGCGCTGGGGCAGCTGGATAGACTGCCAAACCTGGGCCAGGGCTGGATCGATGCGATCCCGCTGGCGAAAGTTTGGATCATCCACCGCCAGGGACTGGGCCCGTACCCCATCGGTCATGCGGCTGCCCTGGTAGGGCGTTAGTACCGCCGGGTCAAAGGCCAGCCCCAGGAAATTGCAGAGTTGCTCCATCAAGGTTTCGGGATCGGCTACCAGATCTTCGTACCGCAGCCGGAACTGGCGGGCAGGTTCAATTCCCTCCAGGAAGCGAGAGATATTATGGTTGCTGGTGTACCAGACCTGCTCCGCCAGATCGTAAGAATCCGCCGTGGTGATGTCAAAGATCTTGTGCATGCGGTTGCGCACAAAGGAATCAATCACGCCGTAGGGATGACGCACCAGATGGATGTACTGTGCCCCCGCGAACATTTGCTCGGCCCGTTTCAGGGTATCCAGACTGAAGCCGTAGGTGGGCGACTTATCTACCAGCAGGCGTGGTGCAGCGGTTTGCTGCAGTTTGTTGTACACCTCTGGCACCGTCAGCTGATGCTGTACCCATTTCTCCAGCAGGGTGCGAGACTGATCGGCATCAAGCTGCAGTAGTTCCATCAGGGCCCGCTGTAGCCCTTCCTGTAGATAGCTGCTGCCCAACGCCTTTTGCTGAGACTCCAGGGTATTAAAAGGCAGAAGATGCAGTTCCGGCGGGCAGAATAAATCCCTGTGACCCGCCAGCATGACCCGCAGCAGGGTGGAGCCAGAGCGGGGAGCCGAAAGCAGAAAAACCATTCTCGGGTTAGGTTTGTCCCCCTCCAGGAGTGGGAAGGCGTCCGGTTGCCAGGGATGGTGGGGTAAAGTGAGGGATATTTTCCCATCCTGGGCCCCATCGCCACCCTTCGCCTCAGCCGTCTGGATTAGCAGAGTCTGGGGCTGATGGACCCGGACCAGTTCCCTGGCCACGTAATTTGCCAGGGCCGTAACGGTGGGATGCGCCATCACCTCCCGGGGGTACAGCACCAGCTGCAAATCTTGTTTGCACTGGGCTAACAGGTCCATGATCATGAGGGAGTCAAGCCCTAAATCGAGTAGGGGACGGTCCAGGGGAATCGTTTCCTGCAGCCCGGTTACCTGGGCCACCTGGGCCTGGAAATAGGCTTGCAGGGCCCTGACCCGATCGGGTTCTGGTAACGTCAGCAGAGATGGCAGATCGAAGGCAGAGGCATCTCCATGCTCCTGATCGGGGGTGGTTTGGGCCGGTCCCCCGGCAGGGGCAGGAGAGGACTCTACGACAACGGTTTCCAGCACCGGGGGACTGACCGGCAGGTAATGCTGCAGCCGCTGCCAGTCCACCCCGGCCACCCCAATGTGGGGGGCAGACTGCTGGGGCAGCATACCCAGCAGCAGGGCCAGCCAGCTTACTCCCTCGCTTACGGGTAAAGAGGCCATCCCCCGTTGGGACCAGGCATCCGGGGTGGGCTGATGATCCACCGCCATGCCGGCTTCCTGCCAGGGACCCCAGCTGATGCTGAGGGTTGGTAAGCCCTGTTGCCACCGCTGCCAGGCCAGACCATCAAGGCCGGCATTTGCCGCACTGTAGTTTCCCTGGCCCGGAGAACCCAGCTGCGAAGCAATCGACGAGAACAGCACAAACCAGTCCAGGTCGAGGGATTGGGTTAGCTGATGTAGATTCCAGGCCCCCTGCAGTTTCGCCGCCATCACCCGCTGAAACTGCTCCGGGGTTTGATGAATTAAAAAGCCATCCGCCAATACTCCAGCGCCATGGAGAATTCCTTTCAGGGGTGGTAAGTGTTGTTGCACCCGGTCGAGCAGGCGAGCCACGGCATCGGCATCGGCCACGTCTACCGCTTCCACCCAGATGGTGGCTCCCTGTTGTCGCAGGGGAGCTAGCCAGGTTTCCAGACGGGCATTGGGGCCCCGACGACTGAGGAGGACCAGATGACGAGCCCCCTTACCCACTAACCAGGGAACAATCTGTTGGCCCAATCCCCCCGTGCCCCCGGTAATCAGATAGGTTGCATCTGGGTGGATTGGGATGTCGGCCATGCCGGTCTGGGAAGAATGGGAGGCCAGGTCAAGGGGTTGTAGCCGGGCCACCCATCGTCGATGCTGGCGCAGGGCGACTTCATCTTCTCCATCTGCCGTCAGGATATGGGTGACTACGGACTCCCCTAAAGCCGCCGCTGTTTTAAACCTATCGTCCGTGGGCCACTGAGGTAGATCAATCAGGCCCCCCCAGAATTCGGGATGCTCCAGCCGCAGGGTGCGACCCAAACCCCACAGGCAGGTGGCACCGGGGTCCACCCGATCATCCATGGGAAACACGGTCTGGGCTCGGGTTGTCAGTAACCAGAGCCGGGGCGGATGGGCCAGGGTCGGGTCGGCTAACGCCTGGATCAGGGCCAACAGAACTGGAGGAATAGAGGCTAAAGCAGAGGGTGTTGGTGCCAGATAAAGGATCTCCCCTACGGTGCTCCCGGCCCCCCCGAATAGGTCAGCCAGAAGGGGATGAAAGGGGTGCTCCTGGTCAGGATTTACCTGGAAATGGTGGGGGTGGATCTGGGCGAAGGTTGGCCCCCATGTCACCCGAATCGGTGAAATACCCCGCTGCCTCAGGGCGCGGCTCAGAGACTGCCATAGGGGATCGCGATCGCACACCACCAGCCAGGTTTGGGCTTCCCGCTGCGGGTTCGGGTTCGCCCCATGCCGGGGCAGCCAGGTGATGGCATAGGCGGCACCGACGGCAGCCCCAACCGGTTGTCCCGGGGACGGACGCCGGCCCGGCAGATCTATCCAATGGCGCTGGCGTTGGAAGGGATAGGTGGGTAACGAAATTTTTGGGCCTGTTCCAGGGGGATACAGGCCCGACCAGTTGATCTCCCGGCCCTGACAATAAAGCGTCCCCAGGCTCTGGGTTAGGGTCTGCCAGGGATCTTGTCCGCGCCGCAGGGAGGGTAGCCAGGTCCCATCTATTCCTTTAAGGCAGCGTCGCCCCATAGCACTGAGAACGGGGTGGGGACCAATTTCAAGAAAATGGGTATAGCCTTGCTGATTCAGGGTTCGGATGCCTTCGGCAAAGCGGACGGGCTGGCGGGCATGACGTCGCCAGTAGGAGGCATCGAGAACTCCACTGGGGGGTAAAAAGTCCCCCGTCAGATTAGTCACCAGGGGAATGCGGGCAGGTTGGCAGGAAATTTGCCGGGCCGCATGCTCAAATACATTGAGGATGGGATCCATCAGAGGAGAATGAAAGGCATGGGAAACCGTTAACGGGTTGACCGCAATACCCTGCTCTTTAAACTGCTGCAGCACGGTTTTGACCGTGCCCTGCAAACCAGCAATGACGGTATTTTTTGGCCCATTCAGGGTGGCAATCGCCAGCTCTTCTCCATAGGGTTTAATCACCTCCGCTACCGTTTCCGGATCGGTCAGGATGGCCGCCATGGCGCCGGTATTCGGCAGAGACTGCATCAACTTGCCCCGCTGGGCAATGAGCTTTAGCCCGTCTTCCAGACTAAAGACTGCCGCCACACAGGCGGCAACATATTCCCCAACGCTGTGTCCCATTACCGCCGCTGGACGCAACCCCCAGGACTGCCAGAGCTCAGCCAGGGCATATTCCAGGGCAAACAACGCGGGTTGGGTGTAAACCGTCTGGTGCAACCGCTGGTCCTGGGGCGATTCGGGATACAGCACCTGCAGCAAGGGCAGGTCCAGGTAAGACCGCAGGATATCATCACAGCGGTGGAGGGCAGCCCGAAATACGGGCTGGGTCTGGTACAGATCCCATCCCATGCGGGGATATTGGGACCCCTGACCGGTAAACAGCCACACCACACCGGGGGCTTCCCCGGTGACGGGCAGAGCCGTCTGCAGGGAGGGATTCGGCCGGCTTTCGATAAAGGCCGATAGGGCGTTATACAGGTGTTCCTGACCCTGACCCGAAACCGCCAAACGATAGTTGAAATGGGTCCGTCCGGTGTTGGCGGTATGGCAGACAGCGCCCAACTCCTGGTCCGGAACCTTCTGCAGTACCGGTAGATAGGCCTTTGCCAGGGCCCGCAGAGCCGCCCCACTGGTCGCCGATAGGGTCAGCAGATGGGATTGGTCAGCCGCCGCTACCGTCGGCGTCAGCACCGGGGGAGCCTGCAGCACCATGTGGGCATTACTGCCCCCAAAGCCAAAGGAGCTAACCCCGGCAATGGTCTGCTCTGACCAGTCATGCCAATCATGCTGCTCCGCTTGGACCTGAATGGGCAACTGGTCAAAGGGGATGTAGGGGTTAGGGGTATGAAAATGCAGGCTGGGCACCAGTTGTTTGTGCTTCAGGGCCAGGGCCACCTTGATCAGACTGGCGATACCGGCGGCGGCTTCGGTGTGGCCGATGTTGCTTTTGACTGACCCCACCCGGATGGGCCGTTCCGGGCGGTGGGTTGGGCTGAAGACGTTGCCCAGGGCTTTGGCTTCAATCGGATCTCCCAACAGGGTACCGGTGCCGTGGGCTTCGATGTAGCTGACCCGGGCCAGGGGGACCCGGGCCTGGCGGTAGGCATCCCGCAACACCTGCTCCTGGGCCTCTCGATTGGGGGCGGTTAAACCATTGGTGCGGCCATCCTGGTTGATGGCCCCGCCGCGAATCAGGGCGTAGATGCGATCACCATCTGCCACCGCTCGGGATAGGGGCTTGAGGACCACCACCCCGGCTCCCTCAGAGCGCACAAATCCATCGGCAGCGGCATCAAACGCTTTACACCGACCCGCGGCAGACAGAGCCGTCAGCTTGCTAAAGCCAATGGTCAGGGCCGGGGTCAGCATCAAATTAACGCCACCGGCAAGAGCCACCGTAGACTCCCCTTGGCGCAGGCTCTGGCAGGCTAAATGCACCGCCACCAGGGAGGAAGAACAGGCGGTATCCACCGTTAGGCTGGGCCCTTGAAAATTCAGTAGGTAGGAGATCCGGTTGGCCAGCATGGTAGAGGCCAGGCCGGTGGTGGTGTAGGGGGCAATGGCCTCCGGCTGTTGCAGCAGTAGTTGCCCGTAGTCCAGGGTTGAGGCTCCTACAAAGACGCCGGTTTTGGTGCCGTTCAGCTGATCGGGGGGAAGGGCTGCATCCTCCAGCGCCGCCCAGAGCACTTCCAGCATTAGCCGCTGCTGGGGGTCAATGTAGGCGGCTTCCCGGGGGGTAATCCCAAAAAATTCAGGATCAAACTGGTCCACCTGATCTAAAAACCCCCCCTGACGACAGTAATGCTTACCGGGTAGTGCGGGGTCATCGTGGTAAAACTCAGCTAAATTCCAGCGGTCGGCGGGTATTTCCCGAATCGCATCTTGACCGTCCAGAAGTAGCTGCCAGAACTTCTGAACATTCTCTGCCCCGGGAAATCGACAGCCAATGCCCACAATGGCGATCGGTTCTGGTACCCCTCTTTTTTTACCGAGCTGTACCTTTAGCAGCAGTTTGTCTTCCGGCGACAGATTGGAAATCCGCTCTGACAGATCGTTCACGTCCACTCCCTAGCTCCACTCGATACTCTCAGGGCCTACTAATCGCTCAATTTCAGCATCTGAGAGCAGTTCTAATTCTCTTACGAGTTGGGCCAATTCCGCATTTTCCTGAGGGATGCTGGGGTTTTCCCGATGTTCCTCCAGACCATATCCTTTTGCCCTGGCCAGATAGCCCGACAGGGCTTCGATAGTGGGATATTCATAGGCCAAAGTTGGCGAAAGGGGTACCTGAATGGCTTGTTCCAGGGCTTCTGCCAGTTCAACGGTGGTGAGAGAATCCAGGCCATGGTCGGCAAATGGCTTGCGCACATCCAGGGCCGTAACCGGCACCTTGAGACTGGCCGCTAACCAGCTCACAATCCAGTGTTCAATCGCTTTGGGCGAGTTCAAGCCGGTTCCAGGCAAATCTGCTGCAGTTTCGATGGGCTGAGCCGGCCCAGGGAGCGTCATCGCACCAGAGCCATTGTCCGTTTGGGCTGGCGTGATGTCAGCCAGGGGCACCTCAGCCTGGTCTGCTGCCTGCTGGGGGGCCTGCCAGCAATGAACCAGATTAAGTTGCCCCTGGAGAAACGCTAACCGGCAGCGATTTCGCTGGATTTTTCCGCTGGAGGTCTTGGGAATAGCATTGGTTTTCAATAAACCAATAGCCCCCACCTGGAGCTCATGCTCCTGGGCAATAGCCCGACGAATGGCTGTCACGACTTCATCTCGATTTTCCTGGCGCAGGGCCATGCGTTCCAGTTCCTGAACTACCACCAGATGCTCGGTGTCTCCCTCGACCATGGCAAAGGCGGCCCCAGCCCCCTGGCGCAGGGCCGGATGACACTGGTCCACCGTTGCTTCAATGTCCTGGGGATAGTGGTTTCGACCCCGAATAATAATTAAGTCTTTCAGACGCCCGGTGACATAAAGTTCGCCATCGTAGAGAAAACCCAGGTCCCCCGTCCGCAGAAATGGCCCTTCCCCGGTATCCGCCAGGGTTGCCTGAAAGGTTTCGGTGGTGGCCTGCTGCCGCTGCCAGTAACCCTGGGCAACACTGGGAGACCAGCGCACCCAAATTTCACCGATGGTATCTTCAGGACAGATTTTCTGAGTTTCTGGGTCAACGATACAGACCTGATTAGGGATGGCAGGCTGCCCACAACTGACCAGGGTGCGATGATTAGTTTCTCGAGTCTGCCCCGGAGGCTCAGTCTCCGTTTTCGCCGCGGCTGGAATGGGGGATGGGAGGGGTAACCCCTCAGGTTTAAGCCGTTCAGGGGCTGCCGCAGCAACGGCAGGGGTCCCTGAATCAGAGGTAGCCCCCGCTACCTGATTGAGCTGTAGCCGATCTCCGTCGACGGTCAGGTGTTTGGGCGGCTCTGCCTGGGGTTTACCGGTAATGATCAGGGTGGTTTCTGCCATCCCGTAACAGGGATAGAAGCCCGAACCCTTAAACCCACAGGGGACAAAGGTTTCTGAAAAGCGTTCCAGGGTGTTTTGATGAATCGGTTCGGCCCCGGTAAAAGCCAGAGTCCAACTGCTTAAATCCAGGGTTTCAAGGTCCTCCTCGGTCACTTTCTGGAGACAGAGATCGTAGGCAAAGTTTGGCCCCCCACTGATGCCAGCCCGGTAGTAGGCGATGGCCTCTAACCAGCGCATCGGACGCTGCAAAAACGAAACGGGAGCCATCAGCGTGGTTTCGGCCCCGATGTAAAGGGGTTGCAAGATCCCTCCCACGAGCCCCATGTCGTGATACGGAGGCAACCATGAAACCCCACAGAATTCAGGCCGACTTTGAAAACACTGACGAATTAACTCAGAGTTGTGTAACAAATTCCCATGGCTAATCATCACCCCCTTGGGAGCCGCCGTAGAACCGGAGGTGTACTGTAACAATGCCAGGCTATCCGGCTTGATCGGGAGAGGCTGCCAGTGATTCGCCAGGCTGGCGTCTACCCCATCCGTGCTGAGCCAGTACAGGGATTTTAGAGCAGGAGATTCGGCTAACCGTTTCTCCATTTTGTCCAGGGTGTTGCGGTCGGTCAGGGCGATTTTGGCCTGGGCATCCTGAATCATGGTCTCCAGTCGGTCCAGGGAACGGTTGGGGCGGGGAGGATAGGCCGTCACAGCCACCGCCCCGGCGTAGAGGCAACCGAAAAAGGCGGCAATATAGTCCAGCCCGGCAGGAAACAGCAGCAGCACCCGCTCCCCCTGACAGTGAAGCTCGCTGAGCAGGTAGGCAATGGCCTGGGCTCTTTGCTGCAGTCCCTGGTAAGTAATAATTTCGGCGGTTTCGGGGGTACCGTCTGAGAGAAATCGGTAAGCCAAACAGTCGGCAGCCTGCTGGGCCCGCCAGTTTAATAAGTCAACGAAGGTTAAACAAGCTGGAGATGGCCCAAGGGGAGGGTTCAACATATCCGACATTTGACACGAAACACGAGACCCTAACCAAAACTCGGCAAATGCAGGTGCGGAGAGAGTCACCGAAAAAGTTTAACGGAAACATAACCGTTTGAGGGGACCCCAAGGGGTCATCGGTGCCCTGGCAGGGCGAATCCTAGAATAACAATTGCCAGTACCTTTAGGTCAGAACCCTCTAGGGGATAAACGTTTTTTCCCACAGCCGTGGAACCCTTTCTGATGGCAATTCTCCATCCTGGCTAAAGGCAGAAGTTCATCTTTAAACTCAGACAGGCTTTCCGCTAGCTGGTCATCGTTTTGATGGGCCTCTTGCTCACCTTCAATGACAGGTGCATGAATCCGGCTGCAGGTATCTTTGGATGAATCACTCTGACTGTCTAGGACAGGAGTTGCTTCTAGCTGTTGCATCGGGAACAGGTTCTTGCTTTCGAGCTGTAGGATTTTCAAGGTAATCGCAACAATACTACGACAAACTTAATAAATCTTAATTCATCCTGGATTTCCTGGCTGCGGGTTGAGCCGGGGCACCTAGCCCCCTACCGCGGAACCCATGGAGTAAGCCTAAATATTTACCCCTGATTCTGCCCCAGGACTAAAGGCCGGAATGCCATTCCATCGGTCTTTCTACGAAATGATCAGAGAAAAAACGGATTCGTAATGACCATAGGACATTGGGGCTGGCAACATTTCCCCTCTGAAATCCAGGAGCTGCACCAGCACCAGATAACCGATAGCCAGCAGCAGGGAAATGGCCCCCGTGATGATAGCCACAATTTTTGAGCGATCCATAATCACCTGAGGAAGGGAACAGTAGTATCATAAACCAGAGACCTCTGCCCCCAGGGAAACCGTCCTCCGCTTTTAGAGATTCTAGAGCGGGAGCCTGCTTCAATAGGACATTACTGTACTGTCCAGGGTTTCCTATCCGCCATGGCGGCAGGGAGGCGGCAGCTTTCATCGACCATATCCTCGAATGTCACTGATTTAAGGTTGGTGGGCAGAGCCCACCCTACGACAGGTCAAGGCTTCTGGCAATTTGCGCAGGTCAATTTCAGCTTATTTCAGCGACATTCGCCATATCCTGACTCTCGGACTCCTGGGCTGGCGGATTCCCGGCTATGCCATTTGGGGGGATTGTAGGAAAGGAATGGGGCAACTCGCTTCCTGCAGCATCAGGCCATATTCCAAGCCTTCGGTGACAGCCTGGTAAGACGCCTCAATGATATTGGTGGAAACCCCCAGGGTAGACCAGCGCAGCGTACCATTGGTGGACTCTACCAGCACTCGGGTTTTAGCCGCGGTGCCGGCACCGCTGTCGATAATCCGGACTTTGTAGTCGGCCAGGTGAAAATTGACCATAGAGGGATAGAACGTCAGCAGCGCTTTGCGCAGGGCAGCATCCAGGGCCGCCACCGGACCATTGCCCTCAGCCGCCGCCAGAATATCCTGGCCCTCAACCTCCACTTTAATGGTGGCTAAAGACTGGGTACTGGATTCTGCCCCATAGGCGTGACGCTGACAGGTGACCTGAAACCCCTTGAGCTGAAAATAGGAGGGCCGTTCTCCGAGGGCCTCGCGCATCAGCAATTCAAAGCTGGCTTCGGCAGCTTCAAACTGATAGCCCTCGTTTTCTAGGGTTTTGAGGCGATGCAGCAACTGCCGGGAGGCGGGATTATGACGGTCGAGGTTAAGGCCAAAGCTGCGGGCTTTGGCCAGAACGTTACTCAGTCCGGCCTGGTCAGACACCACAATCCGGCGGCTATTGCCGACAGTAGCCGGATCAATGTGTTCGTAGGTTTTGGGATTGCGCTCCACCGCACTCACGTGAATGCCCCCCTTATGGGCAAATGCGGAACGACCGACATAGGGAGCATGGTCATCGGGGGCCAAATTGACCACCTCACTCACAAATCGGCTGGTTTCGGCCAGGGTTCCCAGTCGGGCCGGAGGAATGCAGTCGTACCCCATTTTCAGCTGGAGGTTAGGCATCAGAGTGCAGAGGTTGGCATTGCCGCATCGTTCCCCGAATCCGTTGATGGTGCCCTGAACCATAGTGGCTCCGGCTTCTACCGCTGCCATGGCATTCGCTACGGCGGTGCCGCTATCGTCATGGGTATGAATGCCGATGGCCGCCAGGGGGGCGGAATGCTCTGCCTGCAACCAATCCTTGACCGCCCCCGTCTGCGCGGCCACGGTCTGGGGTAAAGTGCCGCCGTTGGTGTCGCACAGCACCAGCCATTCGGCTCCAGCCCTGAGCGCCGTTGAGAGGGTTTGCAGGGCATATTCGGGATTGGCGTGGTAGCCGTCGAACCAGTGTTCGGCGTCATAGATAATGCGCCGCCCCTGGCTGCGAAAGTAGCGAATGGTGTCGTCAATCATGGCCAGGTTTTCCGCCAGGGTAGTTTGTAACCCAGCGGTGACGTGAAGATCCCAGGATTTGCCAAATAGGGTAATCCAGGTGGTGCCGGCGGCCAGCACGGGCTGCAGCATACTGTCCTCGGCGGCGTTTCTGCCGGGACGGCGGGTGGAACAAAAGGCGGTAATTTGGGCCTGGGTGAGGGGAGTCTCTTTTAGCCGCCAAAAAAATTGCCCATCCTTAGGATTCGCCCCCGGCCAGCCCCCCTCAATGAAGGGAATGCCCAGGGCATCCAGGCGCTGGGCAATCCGCAGCTTATCCTCAGTGGAAAGGGCCAACCCCTCCCGCTGGGCACCGTCCCGCAGGGTCGTATCGTAAATTTGTAGACTTCGCACGGCAGAAGTTTGCTGGGATGGCGACACCATAGCTGGATTTAGAAAGTGGCTTTAGAAAGACTGTGCAATTACTTAGCTTAACCGGGGGACTGGGAGGGGTTTGGAGGGGAGCAGGATTGCGACATAAAGGTACATATTTGTTGAGGCGAGAACTGTTATGCCGTTTCCCCCGCCAGCACTCCTGATGGGGGCAGCAGCCCAGGAGATCAGGGGACGCAACTCGTAGTTCAGCCTCAGAGAATGGGGATGAGCCCCAGGAGTGGATGGGCGGGGATGCCGACAAGATGGCGGCAAAATGAGATCATGGGTTTGGGATGAGAAAGGAGGTTTCGAATGCCCACGGTGGATGCCCAGGGGAAGACGTTCCATTGTGACTCTGGGGCTAATTTGCGAAAGGTGCTGCTAGCAAACGGGATAGAGCTATATAACGGCCAGTCAACGGTGATCAACTGCCGCGGCATCGGCTCCTGTGGCACCTGCGCTGTACAAATAGAGGGGGATGTTTCCGAAGCGAACTGGAAGGATCGGACCCGTCGTTCTCTGCCACCCCACAACGCCAATCGAGACCTGCGGCTGGCCTGCCAAACTCAGGTTTTTGGGGATATCACGGTGACTAAATACAACGGATTTTGGGGCCAGGGTGACCAAGTAGTGTGGTAAGCCTTTTCAGGACTGCAGGCTATGGATTGCAGGATCTGGCGATGGCAACACAATCCCCAAACCCGGCATTGGTTTTTACGGCCTGGGGGTCCACATGGGTGATGGCCGCCCGATATCCCCTGCACCGCAGGGCGCTAATTAACCTATCCCGATTGGGAATGTCCATATGGCCGAATCGCCCGATGGCCCCCAGGGGGTAATAGTAGGGGGGCAGGTCAGCCTCTCCAGCCATAACCTCTAGGAGTTTGGCCTGATCTCTCCATCCCCATTCCTCTGCTAGGGGGATCATGGCAGCGATAGCCGACGGGCTGTGGAGGGGACCTAACCAGAGGGGGCCGCTCACCACTGGGGTAGAGTCTGGGATGGCGCTACAGCCAGGGCAGTTGACCCGTCCCAGATGACGCCATTCCACAGTTTGAAAGTGACCACAGCGGTGACAATAAGCCACAAAACCATAGATTTGCGGGGTGATGGTAGGATGTTTGACCACCCGCACCATGGCCCGATGCACCTGCCCCGTAAACAGGGAAAATAAGGGCTCGACGCCCAAGCCAATGGATGCTGCCCCCTGGGCCGCCTGGCCGATCAGCAACCTTAGCCCCTGTTCATGCACCGCCGGATGGGAACGGGCATAGGCCCCGAAGGTTTTCAAACTGATGTCTGGCTCTCGGCCTCCCGTGGAGCGACCATCGGTGCTGGTGAGATAGAGCAATCCTTCCAGATGGATTGCTTCCAGGGCCAGGGGAATAAAACAGGACGGGGAACCGAAATTATCGACGTCTATGAGGTCAAACCGTTTACCCTGGGCGCCGCAGGTTAGCAGCACTTCCCTGGCATTTTGATGGGTGATTTGGATGCGGTCGGGGGGCAGCGATCTCAAATTCTGCTCCAGGATGTTCGCCAGATCAGGATTACCCTCATTTGCCCAAACCCAATCAGCCCCCGCCTCCAGCCCATAGCGCAGGGGCCTGACGCCACAGCCGGTCATGGCATCCAGAACCCTGAGCTGTCCCTTTTCCTGTCGGTACCGAAACGCGGCTAAGACTGCCAGATCCCGGGCAATTTTACTTTTTGGGCGATAAAACGCTCCTGCCGTAGAGAAGCAAGCCTTGCCTTCCTGGACCCCAGGGGAGGGAAAAGCCGACATCATCCAGCCGCCTCAATGGCCTCAGCCAGGGTAGTTTCCAGCTTGACCTTATCTAAATCGGTTAATACGAACACCTCTTGCACCGTTTTCCCTTTTCGGGCAATCAGCTTAAAGCCCCCCCGAATGGGTACAGAAACCTTAATCCGCAGTTGGGGAGAATTGGCCCTCACATTGGCCAACGCTCCGGGAGTCACCGTGCCAATTCCTGGTTTTTGAATCAGCTTTTCCAGAATTGGAATTAAGCCTGGTAGATGGGTGGAATGATTCCAGACAATACGAGCATCAGAGGCACTTGACATGGGCTAATTCGTGTAGCTGCTAGAGGAGTCAAAGATCGTTCATTCGTCCGTCAGAGAAAAATAGTTCGTTTATAGCGTTGGAATCTGAACCTGATCCCATAAAACCCTTCTCTGACAGTGGTTTGCTAAGCTTTTTCCAGGGGTGCCATTGTCAACCCAGCCCGACTGAGCTGAGTGTGGTAAAGCTCGGCCTGCTCAAGGGGACCCACCCAAACAACGGCCTGTCCCTCATGGTGGATCTGGTTGGCCAAATCCCAGGCGGTATCGCTAGTCATGCCGGGAATGTACTTAACCAGACACTCCACCACATGTTGAAACGTGTTGAAGTCGTCGTTTAGAACAATAATTTTGTAATTGGGATACGGCTTGCTTGTGGTTTGGCGTGTTTTTTCAGGCGCTATGGCAGTCCCAGTCGAAACCGCTCGATGCATAACCGCAGTCTTCATTGGTTAAGGAGATAGTTAAGTATCTATGAGAGTACATCCAACGTTACATAGTCTATCGAATTCTGCCAGGGGTGCGGCAGCAGTCGTTCAATATCGCAGGGATGAATCGCCATAAATTAGGGTTCTCTATGGCTGACATCGATAGAACGTATGGGTTATTGCCCCCCAGACAAGAAAGTTATGTTAACTTAAGTAACAAGGTTGTTGAAATGTTTACCGCATTACCCACTTAGGAGTTAATCACCATGGAAAACAACGAAACCAAGTTCGGCTTTGTTTCCTTCGCTGAAACCTGGAATGGCCGTCTGGCTATGCTTGGGTTTGTCATCGGCGTTGCGACCGAGTTCGTCACCGGTCAGGGAATTCTGTCTCAAATTGGTCTGATGTAAGAACTCCCTGGGCCAAAGTTGGCCTTTCGGTAATGAACCGATAGGTTCTTGAGGTCTTTGGTAGTTTTCATAGCAATAAAGTAGCTGGGGTTAAGCTAACTCAGCTACTTTTTTATTCATTCTGCTGCGGGCACGGCTAAGCAAGTATGAAAAACGTTTACACCATTACCCACCCCCTGGTTCAGCACAAGCTCACCCTGATGCGTCGAGCCGAAACCAGCACCGCCAAATTTCGGTCTTTACTGCGGGAAATTAGCATGCTGCTGGCCTATGAGGTCACCCGAGATTTACCCCTGAAGCTGGAACCAATCCAAACTCCCCTGGCGGGGATGGAAGCGCCAGTCCTATCAGCGGAAAAGAAACTTGTTGTGGTTTCTATCATGCGGGCAGGTCAGGGGATTTTGGACGGCATTCTGGAACTCATCCCCTCGGCCCGGGTGGGCCATATTGGGCTGTATCGAGATCCCCAAACCCTGCGGGTGATTGAGTACTACTTCAAAGTTCCCCACGACATGGAAGACCGGGATGTGCTGGTGGTAGACCCGATGGTTGCCACCGGCAATTCCGCCATTGCGGCGGTTCACCAGCTCAAACAGGCTAAGCCCCGCTCCATTCGGTTTGTGTGCCTGCTAGCCGCCCCAGAGGGCATCGAGCAATTCCACGGGGAACACCCTGACATTGATCTCTACACCGCTGCCATTGACGACAAGCTCGATGAACACGGTTATATTCTCCCTGGCTTAGGGGATGCGGGCGACCGTCTGTTTGGCACCAAGTAATTTGGCACCCGGTCATTAGAGGTTTCCGGAGATTCCCCCGACATTCCACAATGGGTAATATTGCCATTTGCCTTTGCCCGGCCTGACCCTGCCCGAGGTGGTAAATCCCGCCCCTGTC
>CAZPYG010000084.1:0-22472 GCA_964590465.1 uncultured bacterium
AGCAACGAAGCGAAGCGGAGTCGAAACATCTTAAGTGATTACTGGATAATTACTTGCTGGGAGTACTCTAACCGGAACTTTGAAAGATATTTTGCAATCAGGTGATGCCTGTCCGTTGCGCAAACGCGATCGCAAACACCCCTCCACCATCATGGGAATCATTTCGAACCGGATATCCCCATGACTTCCGTCTTCTCCCGTCCTACCCCAAACCAGCCCATTTCCTCGGGGGATTCTTCATCTAAATCATCCCGTCGTCGTGTACTTATCGTCAGCCCCCACTTTCCGCCGGTCAATGCGCCCGACCATCAACGCATTCGCACTGCCCTGCCCTATTTAGCCGAATTTGGCTGGGAAGCCGAAATCCTCACCATCAACCCCCAAGAAGTGCCTCACCCCCAGGATGTGCTGTTGCAGCAGGCTTTACCGGCATTCTTGCCCGTCTACACAGTCAACGCACTGCCTCAGAAGCTGACCAGGATAATAGGACTTGGAAATGTGGGCTGGCGCGGTTTACCCTACCTGGCCCAGGCCGGGAATCAACTACTGGTTCAGAAATCCTTCGACCTGGTCGTCTTCTCGACCACCATCTTTCCGGTGATGATTCTGGGTCCCTACTGGCAGCAGCGGTTTAACGTTCCCTATGTGGTGGATTTTCAGGACCCCTGGCGAGTAGAGGCCGCCCCGGCAGGACAGCACCGCCCCGGAGGACGGCTCAAATATGCTTTTGATAAAGCTCTTGCCGCCTTTTGGGAACCCAGGGTGATGAAACAGGTAAGCCAGATTATTGCGGTCTCTTCAGCTTATCCGGAAACGTTGTGCAAACGCTATCCCTGGCTAAAAGTAGACCAACTGACGGTGCTTCCCTTTGCAGCCCCGGAAGCGGATTTCGAGCAGTTGCCCCGCTTACCTGTCAATCAGACTCACTTTGATCCTCAAGATGGCCGCAAACACTGGGTTTATGTTGGCCGGGGAGGACCTGATATGACGCTAGCTTTGCGGGGATTATTCCTCGGGTTGAGGGAGGTGCGATCGCAAATCCCAAACCTGACCAACCATCTCCATCTCCACTTCATTGGCACCAGCTATGCCCCTGCTGGTCGTGCCACCAAAACCATCGCACCCATCGCCACCGCCTGCGGAGTGGATGATCTGGTCACAGAACACACCCAACGAGTCCCCTACTTCGAAGCCCAAAAGCTATTGACCGACAGTGATGCCATCCTGCTCGTCGGCTCCGCTGATCCCAAGTACACCGCATCCAAGCTGTACCCGGCGGTACTGGCAAAGAAACCCATTCTGGCAATTTTCCACAAAGCCAGTTCCGTCGTAGACATTCTGCACCAAACCCAAGCTGGAAAAACCGTCACGTTTGATGAACACACCTCTCCGGCACAACTTGCCGGTCAATTGATTCCCCATCTGCAGACGCTACTGGCCCATCCCAAAAATACTCTGCCGCCTACAGATTGGGATGCCTTTGCCCCTTACACTGCCCACACTATGACGAAGACGCTATGCCAGGTTTTTGACCAGGCGGTTCTCTCTTCTCCAAACAAGCTGTATTTCAACCCAGATTGAGTTGGGGCCTAACCCACGCTACAGCCCCTTCCAGCTTTTTGAATTTTGCATTCTCCATTTTGCATTTCCTCCTAAATTACCCTCCGCGAATTACTCTCCTGTGGGTTACGGCCAATCCCTAATTCACCTGACTAAAGCCGAATTAACCTGCGGCCTAACCCACGCTACAGCTTCTCCCATTTTTTGAATTTTGCCTTCTCCCTTTTGCATTCCCCACCCCATCAACCCATCCCCCCATCTACTCCCTACCCCCTATCACCCATGACCCTCCCCCCTGCCCCAAACCCCCAAACCATGACCCTCCTCTTCTGGGCAGGCATGGCGGCTTTGCTGTTCTCCAATCTGGACAGCTTGCGGAGTGTGCCCCCCTCCACAGCCGTTGGGGCCTTGGCAATTGGGGTAGCCTGCATGTTTCCGGTGTATCTCTGGTGTGATGGTCAGGTGCAGGGGTTGCCGGTATTTCCTTTTTTCTCGCTGACCTATTTATGGACGTTTTGCCTGCCCCTGTTAAGCGGTAATCCCAATGTGTTGTCCTACAGCCCAGAAGCTCAGCTTAAGGCTGCACTAACGACCGTGCTTTTTTTGATTAGCGGAACCATCGTTTGGCTGCAAATTGTTCGTACCCCGGAAACAGCCAAGAAACCCTTTCGCGCATTGAAGACAGATACAGCGGATAACGTTTTCATTGCCATGGTAGCGGCAGGAGCATTTTTAAACATGTATGTGGTCGGCGGCTGGAGCGGCATTCCCGACAAGCTGTTCACCATTGTACGAGGCATCATCCTGGGACTAAGTTTTTTAGGAATTTTTGTGCTGGCCTACCGGGCCGGGCAGAATGCTATGCCACGCCCTAAGCAGTACATTTTCTTCGTAGCACTGGTCGCAAATATCTTTACTGCCGCCGCCGGATTAATTCTCAAAACAGCGTTGACTTTATTTCTGCTGTCGGTTATGGCCTATGTCATTGGAGGGAAAAAGCTCCCTATGGTGGGTTTATTACTGGGCATTTTTCTGCTTTTGCCTCTCCACTATGGCAAACACGAAATGCGCCATAAGTACTGGGAAAGTGAAACTACTCATTATGTGCAGCCCTGGCAGTATCCGGCCTGGTTTAGTGAATGGCAAAGCTATGCCCAGGAAAACAAGAATCATGTTCCCCAACGGTGGGAAAAAGTAGAAGAAAAAGAGTCTTTTGTGGAACGCTCCAGCGTTATCCACATGCTGATGATGGCTCAAGAAAAAATTCCAGAACCCTATCCCTATTTAGAAGGGAAAACCTACGCCATTATTCCTGGGCTGCTGGTACCGAGAATTTTGAACCCCAATAAGCTCCGCAGCCATGAGGGCACCCACATGCTGAATGTGCATGTGCGGCGGCAGACCTACCAACAAACCTGGAAAACTACCATCGCCTGGGGATTGCTACCCGAAGCCTACGCCAACTTCGGCTATTTCGGCTGCATTCTAATTGGGGGTCTTCTCGGCGCATTCTACGGAACCATTACCCTGGCGGCCATTGGCACTCCCCCGTTCTCTGCTCGAATGATGTTTTGTGTACTGGTGATGAGCTTGGCCCTGGCTTCCACAGAATGGACCGCAGGAGTTTACGCAGCCACGCTTTTTCAATCTTCAGTCCCCATCGTCGGCATGAAGTATGTCTTTATGAAAGTGTATCGGCCTAATTTACAGAATCGAAAACAGCATAAGACCCCAGGGCAGAGTCATTATCCCTATCTGGTACAGCCCAAAAGAAGAGAAACAACCAGGCAATTAATGAGCTGATTTTTACCATAAAACTCGTTTTGGTTAATTCCCATGTCCCGTCTCGCTATTATTACCTCCCATCCCATCCAATACTACGCGCCCTGGTTTCGTTACCTGCAGACAAACACAAACTTAAACCTGCGGGTCTTTTACTTGCTAGATTCCACCGTCACGAACCAGGCCGATCGCCAATTTAAGGGAAACACTCCATGGGATATCCCCTTATTGGAGGGTTACGACTATGAATTTGTCCCTAACATGAGTAAACAACCAGGAACGGGACACTTTTGGGGCCTGCAGAATCCAACCTTAACTAAACAGGTAAACGCCTTCCAACCTGACGTTGTTTTGATGATGAATTACAACTACGCCAGCCTCTACAGGTTTTTAGCCTGCTGGCGATACACGCCGCTGCTGTTTCGCGGGGACTCCCACCGTCTCATCCCTGAAATGGGCTTAAAAGCTGCCCTGAAACGGCAGTGGATCACCCAAGTCTATCGCCGTTTTGATGGCTGTCTCTATGTCGGCCAGGCTAACCGAGAGTATTTTCAATATCACGGAGTTGAGGAGGAACGGTTGTTTTTCTCCCCTCACGCTATTGACAATGAAAGGTTTGCGTCGAGGGTGCATCCCGACTTTGCACTCCCTCACCCTAAATCCCTCTCCCAGAGGGCGAGGGACTTTGAAAAGGCCCCCCTTCTCCCGTTCTGGGAGAAGGGGTTGGGGGATGTAGAGCTGTGCGCTTCCCGAAGGGTGGGCGAAACTTACAAAAGTGGGATGCACTCTGCGCCGAAGGCTAAAGCTGCTTCCTTAGAAGCCAAAACGTGGAAGAAGGATCTGGGCATTCCCTACGATCATCGGGTAATTTTATTTGCTGGAAAATTGATTCCTAAAAAACGCCCTTTAGATTTACTACAGGCATTTCTAACGGCAAAATTGTCCAATGTGTCCCTACTCTTTGTCGGTTCTGGAGAATTAGAAAACGTCCTTAAACAGCAGGCCCAATCGTCCGGTAATTCTCACATCTACTTTGCTCCATTTCAGAATCAAAGCCAGATGCCCCGCACCTACGCTGCTGGAGATGTGATGGTGCTACCCAGCTATGGTGCAGGCGAAACCTGGGGATTAGCCGTTAACGAAGCCTTTTGCCTGGGCGTGCCTGTAATTGTTAGCAATCATGTCGGTTGTGCGTCAGACCTGGTGATACCCCAAAAAACAGGACTCGTCTTTCCCGCTGGCGATGTCGATGCCCTGAGCAGGAGCTTACAAACTGCATTCAGCGACGGCGGTCAAAAATTAGAACCATGGGGAAAGAATGGTCAACAACATATCAGTAATTACAGCTATCACCATGCCACAGAGGGATTACTAGGGGCTCTCTCGGCCCTTTCGAAATCTTGGGGTACCCGTTCCTCAGGAAATTCCTATAAACCAAAAGTCATACATCCACAAACATGACGCTAAACGCGATCGCAAACCCCGCCCCCTGAAACTAAGAACTATCAAACATCCTCACAATTACTATGTTGCAATTGATAGTTCCGGGGACTGCAGCTTTGACCGTTGTAGGACTCACCCCGCTGGTACAAAGCATCGGTCTAAAGTTGGGTTGCATCGACTCCCCCGGCACCCGCAAAATTCATCGGCAGCCCATCGTTCGTATTGGTGGCGTCGGCATTTTTGCAGGCACCTTCCTGGCCTGGCTGCTGGTTGGCAGACTGTTTCCCGCAACATCAGAAGCCTCAATTTTTCTAGGAATGCTGCTGGGCGGTCTGGGCTTTTTTGTAACCGGTCTGCTGGATGACCTGTTCAACCTTTCTCCCTTTGTGCGGTTGGGCATGCAGGCCATGCTTTCAGCCACTGTATGGAGCCTGGGTATCCGGCTGGACGCCCTGCCCCTGCCGGGTCTGACTGAAGCTCTGCCAGCCTGGCTGAGTTTACTGGTAACCTTCCTCTGGCTGGCGGGCATGGCCAACGCCATCAACTGGCTCGACGGCATGGATGGCCTGGCTGCAGGCACAACCACCGTTGCCGCTGCTGTTTTAGCCGCAATGAGCTGGACCCTGCACCCTGCCATTGCGCTGATGGCGCTGGGTCTCTGCGGCGCGACCCTGGGCTTCCTCAAATACAACGCGGCCCCCGCCCGCATCTTTATGGGAGACGGCGGTTCCTACTTTCTGGGTTTTTCCCTCGCGGCGATGGCAGCCGTTGGCCTTCCTTCAGATAGCTCTTTCACCGCCGCCCTCTTACCCTTTGTTGTCCTCCTGGTGCCCGTTCTGGACATGACCCTGGTGATTGGGGCAAGGCTGAGCGATCGCAAGTCCCCCTTCTACCCTGACCAGCGCCACATTCACCATCGTTTGATGCACGCTCAATTTCCTAAAGCCACTGTGGTCTGGTGCGTTTACGGCCTTACCCTGCTATCCGGTCTGGGGGCCATAGCCCTGCTGCATAGGAACTTTGGCTGGTGGTTCATCGGCACAGACCTGGCTTTATTCACCCTAACCATCCGCTCCCTCTGGCCCCAGCCAGTGGAAACCGTCGCCGGTTTACCTTCGGTGAGTCAGTAAAAGCTCCCATCACCTCTCAGGTCAAAGATGCTTCGCCAAAGCTATCAAGCCAAGCCTTCTTGGCAAAAACTTTACGCATCTCCCTTTCCGCGAATTACTCTCCTGTGGGTTACGGCCAATCCCCAGTCCCCCGCCCTAAAGCCTGTTTAACCTACGGCCTAACCCACGCTACAGCTTCTCCCATTTTTTGAATTTTGCATTCTCCATTTTGCATTCCCCACCCTCACCCACCTCACCTCTCCACCCATCACCCCCCTAACCATGTCCCAAACCATCCACCTCTGGACCCCCGGTTTATTCGACTTCAAAGGCGGTATTCAAACCTACTCGGGTTTCCTGCTACAGGGATTAAAGACCGTCCTGCCGGCAGCTACCCTGCGCGTGTTTACCATGCACGATCGGCCTTTAGGATTATCCCGGAAGCCTCTGTCCCGAGTCAGCTTTCACACGGCAGGGCAAGTACATCCCCGATGGCGAACGGCATTCTTTGCTGCCCACACCTTTCAAGCTGCCCTATGGGAACGGCCAGATTTAATCATCACTACCCATGTCAACTTCACGCCGGTTGCCCATGCCCTTAAACGCCTCGCTGGTATTCCCTACTGGGGCGTGGCCCACGGGTTTGAAGCCTGGGAGGTGAAGAAGCCCCAGGTACGGCAGGGCATGGCAGCGGCAGACCGGATTTTGGCGGTGAGTGGGTTCACCGGCGATCGCATCCGCCAGTCCCAATCCCTCCAAAACCTGGGCATTCTACCTAACACTTTCGATGCCAGTCGCTTTCAAATCAAGGACAAACCGGCCCATTTACTCCAGCGCTATGGTCTGCAACCCGAGCAACCCGTCATCCTCACCGTAAACCGCCTGGCAGCGGGGGAATCCTTCCACAGCTACGACCAGATTTTGGCGGCCCTGCCCGAAATTCGCAAATCCCGACCCAAGGTGCATTACCTGATTGTCGGCAAAGGCGACGACCGCCCTCGACTGGAGCGGCTGATTGCAAGCAGTAACCTGCAAGATTGCGTCACCCTGGCAGGTTTCATCCCCGACGACGAACTGCCCGACCACTATGCCCTCTGCGACGTATTCGCCATGCCCAGCCAGCTCGAAGGCTTCGGCATCGTTTACCTGGAAGCCATGGCCAGTGGCAAACCCGTCCTGGCCGGATTCGACGGCGGCCAGGATGCCCTCAAGCAAGGGGAGCTTGGTGCCCTGGTCAATCCAGACGATGTGGAAGCGATCGCCCAATCCCTCACCCAAATTCTGTCCGACACCCACCCCAATTCCCTGATGTACGAGCCCCAAAGGCTCCGACAAAAAACCATCGAAGCATTTGGACCGCAAACATTTCAGCGAATTTTGGCAGGGCACCTCTCCAAACAGCTGAAACCCACCCCACCTACCTCATCCACCACCCCCTCACCCATCCACCCACATGAAAATCCTCCACATCATCCCCTCCCTCTCCCCCGTCCGTGGCGGTCCCAGTCAGGCCCTGTTAGAAATGGTGCAGGCCCAACGTCAGCAGGGCATTGATGCCGTAGTCGCTACAACGAACGATCACGGGGATACAACGTTCTCTGCTCCCTTTGGTCAGCGTATTGAAAGCGGCTACATTCCCGAGCTGATCGGCCCTTCAGTTCCCGTCTGGATGTTTCCCAGGGTGCTGTCCCCGGTGGCGGCACTGCGGGAATTCGCCGTTGCTCCATTGATGACCCCCTGGCTGTGGGGGCATGTCAGGGACTTCGACCTGGTGCACATCCACGCGATTTTTAACTATCCCACCACGGTAGGCATGGTCATGGCGAAGGCCAGAGGCGTGCCCTACGTCGTGCGTCCTATCGGTTCCCTGTGCCGCTGGTCATTGGAACAGGGCCGCAAGAAAAAACAACTATATTTGCAAAGCATCGGTCGAGGATTGCTGGCAGCCAGCGATGCCCTCCATTTCACGACACTCCAGGAACGACAGGAAGCGCTGGAGGCCGGATTCGACGGAGCCAGCTTCATCCTGCCCCACGGGGTGCTAATGCCGGCCAAGTTGGATGATGCTCGTCAACGATTGCAAGCACAACTGCAGATTCCCGCCGATCACCGAATCCTGCTGTTTCTCTCGCGGCTGCATCCCAAAAAAGGAATTGAGCATCTGATCGACGCTCTGGCGCAAATGCCGGACGGAAAATTTACCCTGGTGATTGCCGGTAGTGGCGAGTCGGCCTATGAAACCGCCATTAACCAGCGCATCCAGACAGCAGGACTGAACCGGCAGGTCCGGCAAGTTGGCTTTGTCAGCGGCGAGTGGAAAAACTGCCTGCTGCAGGGATCTGACCTGTTTGTGCTGCCCTCCTACTCCGAAAATTTGGGAATTGCGGTGCTGGAAGCGATGGCGGCAGGGTTGCCGGTGGTGACAACGCCGGAGGTTGCGATCGCACCCCTGATCCAACACCACCAAACCGGCCTGGTCACCGATACCCCCCCCTCCCTGGCAGCAGCAATTCAACACTATCTGCACCATCCCGAACTCGCTCGCAGGGATGGACAGAACGGCCAGACCCTCGTAGAAACCCAGTTCAGTTGGCCCACCCAGGCCGCCAGGTTGATTGAGCAGTATGCCCGCTTGACCCAGCAGGTACCTGAAGAAGCCTCCCTTACAGAGATTGCGGAACCGTCCCGAGTCCTCCTGTCCCAGGAATCCTGGAATCAGCTCTATTCCCCGTAGGGTAGTGCTTTTGGGATGGTGGGCAGTGCCCACCCTACGGGTCTACCCCACCTACCCCACCTACCCGATACCCAATACCCAATACCCATCCAAAAACCATGCAAACCCTAACCCTTCCCACCCAAACCACCCACTCCATGCTGGCCTCCATCACGCCAGTCATCCTGACTTACAACGAGGCAGCTAACATCAGTCGCACATTGCAACGCTTAACCTGGGCCAATCGCATTGTGGTGATAGACAGTTTCAGCACCGACGAAACCCTGGATATTGTGGATAACTACCCCCAGGTCGAGGTGTACCAGCGCCAGTTCGACACCCATGCAGCCCAGTGGAACTATGGTTTATCTCTCGTCACAACCCCCTGGGTTCTCTCTCTGGATGCCGACTACGGCCTGAGTGACGAATTGATTGACGAGTTGATGACCCTTGAGCCAGAAGGCGAAGCGGATTGCTACAGGGTTCCCTTCCAATATTGCGTATTTGGCCAGCCGTTGCGGGGCAACATTCTGCCGCCGCGAGCCGCCCTGTTTCGGCGGGATAAAGCGACTTACATTGACGATGGCCACACCCAGTTGCTGAGGTGCTGGGGCACCACCGCTAATCTCAAAAGTCCCATTCTGCACGATGATCGCAAAACTCTGAATCACTGGCTGTGGGCGCAGGACCGCTATGCTCTGCTGGAAGTGCAAAAGCAACTGAGTACCCCCGCCAAGGAGTTGGGGTGGAGCGATCTCATCCGCCGCATTCCCGGTCTTTCAGCTCCCATCATTCTGGCCTATTGCTTGATTCTCAAAGGCGGTCTTCTCGATGGCTGGGCCGGTTGGTACTACGCCTTTCAGCGCATCGTGGCGGAGTTGATCCTTTCAATTCGGTTGATTGAAGCTAGGACACATCAATAGCCCACGCGTTCAATCCATAGGTCAGCTAAAGAACATTCGTCTTTTTCAACAATTAAGATCACGGCTATGGTTCAAATTTGTCTTGATCAGTACACCGCAGGCAGTTATACCACTGGAGCATCAGTTTACAAACAGCTCCTCTGGTTCTACCTGGGAGATTTTCTCGTACAAACGCCTCTATTACCCTTTTCCAACCTCAAGGTCGCAATTCTCAGCGGCTTTGGCGCTCACATTGGCCAGGGGGTGCGGATAAAGCCCCACGTCAAAATAAAGTTTCCCTGGCGACTGACGGTAGGCAACCACACCTGGCTTGGAGAGGGACTGTGGATTGATAACTTAGCCCCAGTGGTGATTGAGGATCAGGTTTGCCTGTCTCAGGGAGTTTACCTCTGCACGGGCAACCACGATTGGAGTAAGCCTACGTTCGATCTGCGGCTTGGCCCTATCCACATTGAAACGGGTAGCTGGATTGCCGCTAAAGCCGTCATTGGGCCGGGAGTCACTGTTGGGGAAGGGGCAATTCTGGCCCTTGGTAGTGTTACCTCCCAGTCTTTAAAACCTTGGACTATCTACAGCGGCAACCCGGCCCAGGCTCTCAAGAAGAGATCCCTTAAAGCTGGCGAGCCGGGTCTAGAGCATCGGTACAGTATGGCTAAAAACCCGGTTTATTCTCGGATAATGCCCAAATTTGGTCTTTCCCAGAGTAGAAACCGGGTTTCTGAACCGACGGTCTAGGGTTGGAGGGTTTACTCCCTAATTCTGAACTTCAGCAAGCTGGAAGTTATTCCCACAATTTAGTTGAGCCTGCAGTTCGTTAATCGTTTGCCGAGCCGCGAGTAAATCTTGATTGAGCAAATAGGTCTGCAACACCCGCCGCACCCGCTGGCGTAGAACCGCCCAGTGGATGGGTTTGGTGACATAATCCACTGCGCCCACGGCAAAGGCCCGTTCCACCGAGGGAGTATCCGACAGGGCGGTAATCATCAGTACCGGGGGGCAGCGGTCGCCAAAGGTCGCCTGCAGGGTCTCGCAGCAGGTGAAGCCATCCATCTCGGGCATGAGGGCATCCATCAAAATCAGGTCGGGTAGGTGTTGCTCGCAGAAGCTCAGGCAGGCTTTGCCATTGCTGGCGGTTTCCACCTGGTAGCCTTCGACGGTAATGGCGTGGGTGAGCAGGCGGCGCAGGTTGCGTTCGTCATCTACAATCAGCACCGTAGGTTTGGCATTGGTCATATCAAATATGGGATTGGGCTACAACTTCGGACTGTAGGGCCACCATAACTTCGGCATAGAGGTGCTCGATTTCAGCCAGAGCGGTTTTCTGGTCGTCGGGTGACATCTGGGTATAGTGCAGTTCCAGTTCCTGGCAGAGGTTCCCCAGGGATAGGGCCCCCAGGTTCAAACTCATGGACCGCAGGGCATGGGCCTGGTGGCGAATCTGGCTCTCCTCCTGGTGGTGAATGGCCTGGTGTAGCTGCTGTAAACAGCGGGTGGCATCTTCTTGATAGTTAGCGATTAACTCAGCCAGCAGAACGTTAGCCTCTGCACCCGCCATGACCCGAATGCTGTCAATCATTTCCCGATCCACCAGGGACTGAGCCGGGTCAGGGGTGGTTTGAGCGGGTTGGTCAGAGGCAGGGAGCGAAAACTGAGCCATTTTATTCGGGTGGTAGGTCCGTCCGTAGCGCACCAGACAATCCGTGAGGAATTGCAGCAGAATGGGCTTACTGAGAAAGTCGTTCATGCCGGTTTGCAATGACCGCTGGCGATCCTGCTGGTTCGAGTGGGCCGTCATGGCCACAATCCAGGGTTGCTCGGTGGTCACGGAAGGCAGTTGGCGAATCAGTTCGGTGGCTTCATAGCCATCCATGCCGGGCATTTGCACATCCATCAGCACCAGGTCGTAGGGTTGCTGCTGCACCCGGTCAAAGGCAGATAGGCCATCGCTGACGCAGTCCGGGTCGTATCCCAGCCGTTGCAGCATTTTGACGGCAACTTTCTGGTTCACGGGCAGGTCATCGACCACCAGAATATTCAGGGGTAAGGAGGCTCCCAGGAGTTGGTTGGAGTTGGTTTTGCCATTCACCAGGGTAGAGGTCTCGTCATCGACGGATGCGGCACCGTCAGGATGCTGTCGAGATGGCATCAGCGGGGCCTGAATGGTGAAGTGGAAGGTGGTACCAATGCCGGGTTGGGTATGGAATCCAATTTTTCCCCCCATAGCTTCTACCAGCTTTTTGCAGATGGCTAACCCCAGCCCGGTGCCGCCGTAGCGTCGGGCGACAGAAGCATCGAGCTGACTGAAGGCTTCAAATAAGCTATCGCAGGTTTCGTCGGAAATACCAATGCCGGTGTCTTGAACGGCAAAGGATAGGGTGATGGTGTTATCCAGGGGTGCTGGGCTGGGCTTGACCGCTACTTTGATGGTGACGTTGCCTTTTTGGGTAAATTTCACCCCGTTGCTGACCAGGTTGAGCAGCACCTGCCGCAGCCGGGTAACGTCGCCGATGATGCGGCAGGGGACGTCGGGGGCGATGTGCGATCGCAATTCCAGCCCCTTCTCTTCCGCCAGGGAAGCCATCATATCCACCACATCCTGCACGCAGCGATGCAGGTCAAAGCCGCGACGCTCTAGTTCAAGCTTATCGGCCTCGATTTTAGAGAAGTCCAGAATGTCGTTAATCAGCGCCAACAGCATGGAGCCGCTGTTGTGAATGGTATCGACAAAATCCTGCTGTTCGTCATCCAGGCGAGTAAGCCGCAGCAGGTCTGTCAGGCCAATGATGGCATTGAGGGGGGTGCGAATTTCGTGGCTCATGGTGGCCAAAAAGTTCGTCTTGGCCTCATTTGCCGCCTCTGCAGACCGAATGGCCTGCTCTAGCTGCTGCTGCACCTGCTTGCGCTGGGTAATCTCGCGGTATTGCCAGAGGTGCCCCTGGTAGTCGTTGCCGATAAAAATGGGAATATAGTCCCGCTCCAGGGTGCGACCGTCGATCAACTCAATTTCCCGGCCAATGACAGGTTGGCGGTCCTGCAGAATTTGGTGGATATCTTCGATGACGGATTGCGCATCCTGGAATAACGCCGCCGCCTGCCGCAGCAGGCTTTCACAATCGGGTCCCCGCAGGGCTTCAGGGGACAGGGACAGCCGAAAGATGTCACAGAAGGTCTGGTTGGCCAGCAGAATCCGGCGGTTTTCGTCCTCTACCAGAATGCCAGCTTCCAGGTTTTGAATCAGGGTGGTCAGGCGAGACGTGGTCTTTCTCAGCTGCAGTTCCGTCTGCTTTTGTTCGGTGATGTCCCGCACCAGCCCCAGGCAGCCCAATACCTTACCGGATGGATCGGTCAAAGGACTGTAGCGGGCTTCAAAAACCCCCTTCTGCCCGCTTTCGGGTACGGTAAAGGCTCGATTTTGGGCCACAACAGAATGCCCCGCCATGGCCATGGCCATCAGTTTGTCTTCCCCCTTGTTTTTCAGGAAGGGAAAAACCTCCCAGGCCACCTGGCCGATCACCTCTCTGCGAGACAGACCAGACAGCTTTTCCATTGGCCCATTCCAGACCTGATAGCGAAAGTTCGTATCCAGGGCAATAATGCCATCCACCGCGCTTTCAATCAGCCGGTCAGAAAATTGCCGCAGCTGCATCTGCTGAATGGCGTGGAACAGGTGCTGGGTGAGCTGCCGCAAAAATGACAGTTCCAGCGGACTCCAGTGGCGGGGATGGCTCTGCTGCGCCACCAGAAATCCCCAAACCTCAAGGTCTGAAGTCGTCTCGTCCTGCCACTGCGAGGCCTTTTGCCAGTCGAGACTCAGGTATATGGGCACCAGCACACTGGCCTTGATGCCCAAAGCCGAGAGCAGGGTCTGCTCGCAGGGTGTCAGCTCAGCCTCAGTCAGGTCATCAATGGCTCTGGGCTGTTGTAGGGTTGCCTCAGCCAGCCATCGCTGCAGGCACTGGGAGAGATCGACGGAATTTTCCGGCAGGGGCGGCAGGGTTGCCCTGGCTTGCACAGCAGCAGACTGAGCCTGGCCGGATGCATCCAGCTGGTAGATTACGACCCGGTCAGTTCCCAGCAGCCGTTGAACATCATCCACGGTGTTTTGCAGAATTTCCTTCAGGCTATCGGCCTGGTATAGCCGCAGGGCCGTGGTGGAAACTAAATCCAAAAAGTGAGTTGTTCCATTGAGATTAGGCAGACTCATACTGCACCTCTCGAACTAACAGGCATTGTTCAAAGGTTTGGATCGTGTCGGCGGCAAAGGAACGGTTGTGCCGCAAACAGTCCACCAGCAGCCGCTGCATCTGGTAATAGGTTTGCAGGGACGGATCGGACGACCCATCGCCCCAATCTCTCCCCCACTGACGATAGCTGAGCACGGCATGGTGAAGGACTTGCAACCACTCTGTCCCGTGGGAGTCGCACCAGGTGGCCAAGTCCCCATCCTCTTCCAGCGCATCCAGCAGCTGGGTCTGGATCTGGAGCAGGGCGTCGGCAAAGTCATCCCCCAGGGAAAATCGCTGGTGTAGATCCATCGCCAACACCAGGTCAAAGCCACGCTGCAGCTCTGGTTCACCCAGCCAGTGCCGAGCCTGGTGCAGCAGGCGGATCAGGGCCTCATCCAGGGCTAAGCTGGGGGGCAAATCTACCGCCAGTCGGGCATCTAAAGCGGTGGCCAGGTCCATCCCCTGCTCTAACCGCAGGCCCAGGTAAAATCCCCGCAGGGCAGCGGGATGATGGGCCTCTGCAACGGCTTCAGCCTGGCACTGGGCCCAGTCGAGCACAGCCATTAGCTTGGGATGGGGGAGCACATATTGCTGGCTCTGCTGCCAGAGGGCTGCCCACAGGGCGTCTGGCTGGGGCACCATTTCGACCGTGAGGAGAATCACTTCCCGCCAGCGGGGCTCGGCAACGCGGCTGGCCAGGTCGGCCCAGTCATCAGCCTGGGGTCTTGCTAGAGCCGTTAAGGCCCATCTGCGGGCGGTGAGGTATTCCTGAAAGCTGAGGTGGGCAAAGGCATAGCTGCCCAACTCCCGCTCTGTCAGAATGCCGTAGTGTTCGATCAAAACCTGCAGAATGGCTTTGCTGTCGGCCCACAGCCGCTCCAGGGTGTCGCCCTGGGCACCCCGACCAGCCAGGCTCCTGGCAATCAAACCCAGCAGTTCCGCCTCTTCCAGCACTACCCGGCCCTGCTGAAAGCTGTGAGTCGCGATTTCACACAGAATCCCGGTCAGGTCGAGGGGAGATAGATGCCGCAGCGGCTGATTACGATGGATGCCCCGCTGCCGGTCCCACTGGCCCAGCAGCAAATCCAGCGCCTGCTGGTACAGCTTGCTGCGCTGCTCCGGGAAATGGCCAAAACGCTGGAAGACCAGACACATCAAATGCAGCAGGATGGGGGTCAGGGCCATTTCCCGCAGGCGGTCGTTTTCGGGGTGGTTGAGGGCCTGCAAGAAGGTTTTGGCCAAACTCTCGCCCCGGTCTGGATGGCTGGCCGCAAACCATTTATACACAAAAGCTTCGACCTGCTGGGGCGCAAATTCCGTCAGCTCCAGGGTAACTAAGCCATTGAGCTGAGGCAGGGGACCTCCGCTACGCCCGGAGATCAGCACCCGCAGACCAGGGTAGGTATCCAATAGGGCCTGGATCTGCTGAATCATGGCCCGATGCTGCTCGGCAGGGAGTTCATCCCATCCATCCAGCAGGAGCCAGAGCCTGCCCTGCTGCCACAGCTGGTCCACTTGCGATGGGCTCAAACCACTGGCTAACCAGCGCTGGTTCAGGTACTGCTGCACATTGATGTCCGTCTCAGGCACCAGAGCCAGCTGGCGCAGACGCAGAAAAACCGGCAGGTAAGAGGTCCCATCGACCGGCAAACGGTCGGCACCAATTTCCAGAACCAGATGCTGCAGCAGGGTGGTTTTACCCGCCCCCGGTCCCCCCACAACCAGCACCCGTGAGTGGGACTGTATGGCCTCGGTGGCAGGGGTTTTCGCGATGTTGCCAGATGTTCCAAACCGTTGGTGGGGACGTAAATACGCTTCTGTATAGAGCTGCGCCAGGGTAATGGGCTGGTGCAGGTCGAGGGGTAACTCCAGCAGCTGGCACTGGGATTGGGCCAGGGTGATGAGGTGCGATCTCGCTTCGGCCAGATCACCTGCTTTGTCCCCCGCAGTAGATGAATCGGCGGTCTGGGGTTCCCCCGCAACAGGCTCAGGCGTTTCTGAAACAAAGGCAGTTCGATCGACAATGTCTTCCCAATCCAAATCGAGGGTGAAACAAATATCAATAAAAATATGGCGTTCTACCGGACGCCCGGAAAAGAATTTCCAGATCGACTGGCGGGTTTGCAAACCTACTTCAGCCGCCAGGTATTCCTGGGTCCAGCCCCGTAAGTCAAAGGCTCGCTTTGCTCTGATAATGCCGTCTTGAGACGCCTTCAGCGATCGTTTAGCCATTTTTCTTCTAATGTATTTTGAGTTCTTGACAGATGATTGCCTTCTAAAATACTTTTCTAAACGCAATCATCAAGAACCGGAAATAAAGCTAAAAAACAATCAAAAATCAGTATTTATGCGGCCATGGTAGAACCTGATTCCAGTTTTCTCTTCAGACTTTGCGCATAATTACGTAAAAAATATTACCTTTTTAAATTTTTCTTTGAACCGCGGAAATTTACTAATCTCTGCCAGAAATCCTTCACGGCAAGCCGTTTCGTATCCTGCGGGAAGCAAGCTACAGGATGACAAAAGAGGGATGCGCCCCAATTTAAGTTCCTGAATTTTGTAGGACTCATCGGCCTCGGCGGCGGCAATTCCCTCTGCGGTTTTAGCCGCCATAGGCTGGATGGATCAACTGGCCCTTCCCCCGCAATGGCCCAACTGCCCCTGGCTAATGACGAACCTATCGCCAGGACTCATGGATGCCATGATGCCGGAGCTGAACGGGTTCGCCTGCAGCCGTCAACTTCGTTTACTGCAGGGAGCCCAGGCCCAGGCCGCAGACCCGGCATCTGAGGGACCAGTGCTCACCCAGGGGGGCAATCGTTCTCACAACACCCGTTTAGCAATGGTACGCTGCAATCCCCATAGGCCGCCAGCGACCAGGGCCCCCAGCCAGAGCATCCTGCCGGCCTGGAGCTGGCCCGATAACAAACACCACCCGCCGCCCAGGCCCAAGCCCACCGTACAACCCGCCACTGCCGTCAGCATGGTGCGCATGGCCTGGTGGGTTTGGGTCATATATTCCGCCAGGTCTGTAGAAGGCTGAAGAGTGATGCCGGTTTTGGCGGCCTCCAAAAAAGACTGGTACTTCGCCGGTTCCACCTGGTAGTAGGTACCCAACTCGTCATCCCGCAGGGAAGGCACGGTGTACAGGCCAAACTGCTTGGCCTGGGCAATGGCATCCCGAATCTGGCGTTTGGTCGCCATCGGGCGGAAAGCGTCAAACACCGACTCACGGTAGACCCCCGTCCGAGCCATGTCGAGAATACGACCGGTGAGTTCAGGCGTTGATAGGGGGTGAGGGTCTGGGGGCATCCCGGCTTCTGGTGCTAGGTAGAAACTCTGTACTATATCTTATCTGAATATTATCCGAAGGCTGTTATGGCTACCGTCAATTTCTTTGGGACATAGCTATGGAAAATATCCCATCTGTTCTTCCCATAGAAACAGGAACCCATGTTCGAGCGGCTGTTATACATTGAATTCTCGCCGCTGGATTGACGGTTTAAATGTTATCCATAGTGTCCTGACCAGCTTAATTACTGCCATCGAACGGCGATAAAGAACCCAGGGCGCAATGGCATTGAAATCAGCTAAAATCAACTCTCGCGATGGTCCCAAGCCGACCCACCAGAGCCCTCCCCAGAAATCTTGATCTGCTCTAGGATGGGCTCTGCCCACCAGCCTTAATTCAAGGTACCCATCCCACAGGACGACCGCTGGATTAACCACAAGTTGGTGTCAATGAGCCAAAGCAGTCTGGGATTGGGCGGCCATCGACCGATCAAAACCGTCGGGCTAATTGGCGATACCAGCGATACACCTGACGCACCCCATCCAGCAGCCCATAGGGAATGGGGATTCGCAGCGGGCGGATCAGGGGAACGTAAATCCGGTGGTAGGCTTTCTTCACGTCTTCCCAGGCTTTGCAGGGTTCTTCATGCAAAAAGTCTGAGACATCCACAACGATTCCGCGCTGATCCGCCATCATTACATTGCGCCCGTGAACATCGTGGGGAAACAGCCCCTGGCGGCGGGCAAAATCCAGGGCTGCGTCAATGTCTTGAATCACCTGTTCCGGAATGGGAACTCCCTTATGCAGACAATCGTATAGGGTCATGCCGTGCAGCCGCTTCAGCACCAGGAAGTTCTCTCCACTGCAAAGACACTGGGAGAAGGCCGGATGGGTTCCCAACCGTCCATAGACCTCAACTTCTTCCGATAAGCCAGGGCGACCGGGGGCATAAACTTTCACCACCTGCTCAGGGAACTGGGGATGGTAAAAGACAGCGGCATAGTTTCCCGCCCCTAAACGCTTCCAGGGAGGCGGGCAAAAATTCACCACCACGGGGTTAAATGGATGCACGCTTTCAATCCGTAAATCCGGCAGCAGGGTTGCGTACACGGTGTCTAGGATGGCAACGGTAGCTGGGTCAGGCGGTTTTTGCATGGCACTCCCAGAAACAGCTCGGTCTTCTCTCAATCTTGCCATTCCATTGGGGATGCGGAACTTGACAGGGTCCAGTTGCTCCAAAAAGTGTCGCTGAAATATGTCCCTGGTAAACTTTGTCAGGACATCGCAGGGGAGAGGGTCTTGTTCAGGATTACTTCCTGCCCCCCTGCCCTGGCTTCCAGGGGAAACCCCGACAGGGAAAAACGGCTTTAAACTAAGACCAGAGATTCTATTTAAGGCCATGGCGTTAATCACCGTCCGTCCGGAAGGGCTGTACTGCGAAAAGGGAGACTTCTTCATCGATCCCTGGCGACCGGTGGATACCGCGCTCATTACCCACGCCCACTCGGACCATGCCCGATCGGGCTCTAACCGTTACATCGCTACAGCGGTTTCCGAGGGCATTTTGCGCAAGCGCCTGGGCCACACCATCAACCTGCAGGGGGTGGAATACGGGGAAAAGCTGAAGCTGGGGAATACCTGGGTTTCTTTCCATGGGGCGGGGCACGTGCTCGGTTCGGCCCAAATTCGGGTGGAACACCGGGATCAGGTGTGGGTGGTTTCGGGTGACTACAAACGCTGTGCCGACCCCTCCTGCGCCCCCTTTGAGGTAGTCCCCTGCCACACCTTCATCACTGAAGCCACCTTTGGCTTACCCATTTACCGCTGGGACCCGGGGGCCGAAACCGCTCGCCGCATCTACGACTGGTGGCAGGGAGACCAGGAAAGGGCGTCGATTTTATTTTGCTATGCCTTCGGTAAGGCTCAGCGCATC
This sequence comes from uncultured bacterium, assembly GCA_964590465.1. GTDB lineage: Bacteria > Cyanobacteriota > Cyanobacteriia > Phormidesmidales > Phormidesmidaceae > CAZPYG01. Next base: position 18,982 of record CAZPYG010000084.1, read on the forward strand.
CTGGCTGAACTCACCCAGTTCACCGACCGCCCCGTCTACGTCCACGGTGCCATTCAGGCCCTGACGGACATCTATCGAGAGCAGGGAGTGCAGATGTTGCCGACCCTCGCTACCTCAGAGATGCCCCGGGACCACAAGTATGCCGGGGATCTGGTGCTGGCTCCTCCCTCCGGCCATCGTTCCAGCTGGATGAAGCGGTTTCAGCATCCCCAAACGGCCTTTGCCTCGGGGTGGATGGCGGTGCGCGGTGCCCGACGACGGCGGGGGTACGAACGGGGTTTTGTGCTGTCAGATCATGCCGACTGGTCCAGCCTGATGCAAACCGTTAAAGATACCCGGGCAGAAACGGTTTATGTCACCCACGGGCAGTCGGAGGTGGTCGCTCGCTATCTCAACGAGACCATGGCCATTGAAGCCATGCCCCTGGAAACCTTATTTGAAGGAGAAGGAGATATTTAACGGGTTCAAAGGATTCCGTGCAGTTCAACCAGATTTTTACCAGGGCCAGTGGGCTGGCCTCGGTTCAAACTGTGCTCCACCTGCCATGACTGTCTACTGCCAATCCCCGAGAACGCCGGTACAGAACTCATCGCACTCTCGTTCCAATGCTCTGCATTGGAATGCTTCCTGGGATTGAAGGTTTACTGTTCTTGAATCAGCCGTAGATAATTCTGTTTAAGCTGCAGGTGGCTCTCGGTTAGTTGATCAGAGAGCTGCTTCTCTATGGTGGAAAGCTGCTCCCAAAATAAAGACGAGCGCTGGGAAGACAAATATTCTTTCCAGAGACGTTCCAGCAGGGAAGCGGCCAGGGAGTTTTGGCTCTGTAAGTCGGCCAGGAGGTCTTGAAACGCGATGTGAGCCTGACTGTGCTGATCGAGCGTCTGGGCCAGGTCAATGGCGGTCTGTAGGCGATCGGCCAGGGAGAGAGGGGTGGTAGTCATAAAAAAGCTGATGGAAAATAACAGCTCACCGCCCAGGAAAAGATCACGTAAACGAAAAGGTGACGGCTTGGGATAAATCTAAACAATTTATTAAGATTCGGCAACTCCGCTTCAGGGTTGGAGGCCAGTTGGGGCTGTTGCTGAGCCCAGGATAGGGTAGATTCTTAAGGGAATCTGTTGTCCTAGTCACCCTCTCTAACCCCTAGTCATGGTTAAAAAGCGCATTCTTTCTGGTATTCAGCCCACCGGCAACCTGCACCTGGGAAATTATCTGGGGGCCATTCGCAACTGGGTTGAGCTGCAGAAAGAATACGAGGCATTCTTGTTCATGGCCGACCTGCACGCCATTACCGTGCCCCATGACCCGCAGCAGCTGGCAGAGAATACTTACCAGGTGGCAGCCACCTACATTGCCTGCGGCATTGATCCTGACAAGGCGACAATTTTTGTTCAGTCTCACCTGCCCGCCCATGCTGAACTGGCCTGGTTGTTCAACTGCATCACCCCCCTCAACTGGTTAGAGCGGATGATCCAGTTCAAAGAAAAAGCCGTTAAGCAGGGGGAAAACGTCAGCATCGGCCTGCTGGATTATCCAGTGCTCCAGGCCGCCGATATTTTGCTTTACGAACCGGACCTGGTGCCCGTAGGGGAAGACCAGAAGCAACACCTGGAGCTGACCCGGGACATTGCCAGCCGGCTGAATTTCCAGTACGGCACCGAAGAAAAGCCCGTGCTCAAAGTGCCGGAACCGATGATTCGGGCCGCTGGGGCTCGGGTGATGAGCCTGACCGACGGCACCAAAAAAATGTCTAAGTCTGACCCTGCCGAGGGCAGCCGCATTGACCTGACGGACCCCCCAGCGGTGATCACTAAAAAAATCAAGCGGGCAAAGACCGACCCCCAGCGGGGCCTCTGGTTTGATGACCCGGAGCGGCCCGAATGCCACAACCTGCTCAGCCTTTACATGATTTTGTCAGACCAGTCGAAGGAAGCGGTGGCCAAAGAATGCCGGGAGATGGGCTGGGGCCAATTTAAGCCCCTGCTGGCGGAAACGGCGGTTGAGACCCTGGGACCAATCCAGAGTCGGCTACATGAGCTGATGGCAGACCGCACCTATTTAGAGCAGCTCTTGAAACAGGGGAATGAAAAGGCTGGGGCCATTGCTTCGCAAACTCTGCAAAAAGTCAAAGAAGCCCTGGGCTTTTCCCATCCTTTGTAACGGAGGGCACGATATACTAGCCGAACGTCTGGCTCGGCTATGGCCCAGGCCAATGACTGCAGTTTGGTAGTCATCTTGATTTACCAGTCATTGTGAGATATCCCGAGGAGGATTATTTGGCCCCTTCTGCCCTAGGTTACGGACTCTGCGATGCCATTAAGGCGGGTCACTTCTTAGTGACGGCTGAAGTCATGCCGCCTAAGGGGGGCGACCCTGGGCATATGGTAGCGATGGCGCACCAGCTGAAAGGGCGAGTTCATGCGGTTAACATCACCGACGGTAGCCGGGCGGTGATGCGCATGTCTTCCCTGGTGGCTTCTGCCCTGCTGCAGCGGGAAGGGGTAGAGGCGATCTGTCAGATGGCCTGCCGCGATCGCAACCGCATTGCCCTGCAGGCGGACCTGATGGGGGCCCACGCCCTGGGGCTACGCAACATTCTGGCCCTGACCGGCGACCCCGTCAAAGCGGGGGATCATAAAGATGCGAAAAGTGTCTTCGACCTGGAATCGGTACGCTTGCTCAAGCTGATTCATCAGCTCAACCGAGCCGAAGACAGCAATGGCAAACCCTTAAAGGACGGTGCTTTAGACCTGTTTCCAGGGGCGGCGGTCGATCCCCAATCGCCCAGTTGGTCAGGGTTGCAGCGTCGGTTTGAGAACAAAGTTAAGGCCGGGGCTCAATTTTTCCAGAGCCAGCTGATTACCGACTTCCATCGTCTGGCTAAGTTTATGGATGACATTGCTGCCGGAGCCGATCGCCCCGTGCTGGCCGGGATCTTTCTGCTGAAGTCGGCTAAAAATGCCCAATTCATCAACCGCAACGTGCCCGGGGCCCAAATTCCCGAAGCCATTGTAGAACGGCTGGCCCAGGCCGAAGATCCGCTCCAGGAGGGGATCAAAATTGCTGGGGAACAGGTCAGGGCCGCCCGACAAATCTGCCACGGGGTCCACATTATGGCGGTGCGCCGGGAAGATTTAATTCCCCAAATTCTTGACCTGGGAGGAATTACCCCCCTAGGGTCACCGGCCAAGAGTTCCCCAGTTTCAGATTTTTCCCACCCCAAGCCCCAAAGTCGCTCTTTGGTCAGTTAGGTTTAGGGGAATGGCCCAAATTCAAGGCCATTCCACCTCAAATATTTTTTCTGAAAGAAGACCCTAAGACCGCCCATGCCTGGCCAGGGCGGTGTACTGTCCGTGAACATTCACCCCATAGGGAACCAGATAGGTCAGTAGGGCAGACATCCACCGCTGCTGGGTCATGGTGCCTGAACGCAGGGCCGGACCATGGTTAATGGTAAACAGAATCGTCCCTACGAGCAGCGCCACTTTCAC
>CAZPYG010000085.1:0-19289 GCA_964590465.1 uncultured bacterium
CCCTCCTGCCCCGTACATCCTCCTCAACCCCTGGACCAGCTGCCCCTCCCGCATGTATGACCTGGAACGATTTGCGATCGCCGCCCGCACTCTGTCCGAAAAGACCGGCTACCCCGTCGTCCTCACCGGCACCGACAAAAACCGCACCGATGCTGCCTCGCTGCTGGCAATCCTCGGTTCCCACGCCATTGACCTGATCGGCAAAACCTCCCTCCCGGATTTGGTGACCCTGGTGGCCCACGCAGAATTGATACTCTCCAACAACACCTCCACTATGCACATTGCCGATGCCACCCAGACCCCCAGCGTCATCCTCTTTGCCGGCACGGAGTTGGAACGCCAGTGGCGGCCCCGCCAGACCCGCGCCCATCTACTCCACCGTCCCACTTCCTGCAGCCCCTGCTACGCCTTTGACTGCCCCTACGACCTGGAATGCCTCGACATCCCCCCCCAAGAAGTCGTCCAGGCCGGATTGGACTTACTCCGCTAAATCCCCTCCCCGGAGGGGTGATCGATAGGGTGGGGTGGGTCCAAGAATTAAGACTGATGGGCAAGGGCAGAGCCCTTTACCCATCCTACGTTTACTCACCTACCCACCTACCCATCCACCATCCACCCATTCACCCTATGCACATTACTTTTGTTACCGGTAGTTATCGACCTGATCAAGACGGTGTGGCCGACTACTTAGAGAAATTTCGCCATCACCTGGCCCGTCGCAACATCTCCACCGAAATCATCACCACCCACGATTCAGCCCAGGCGGTGGCAGCCCCTGCCGTCCACGGTGCCCTTTCGGAATGGAAGTTGCGCCAACTTCTGCCTCTAGTGCGCAAGATTTTGGTAACCCCTACGGACATCCTCCACATCCAACATGCGGCGGGCAGCTATCGATTTGAGCGGCCAGTTTTTCTGCTGCCACTGCTGCTGCGGATGGTCGGCTATCGGCGTCCCATTGTCACCACTGCCCATGAGTACGGATGGTGGGAGTGGGAGCCAGACTGGTTCCCTTCCTCCTGGTTGGAGAGCCTGAAGCAGTGGGGTCAAAAGCGGGTCTGGTGGGACCGGGAAGACGGCTTTTTGCTCACCGGCAGCGACGCCATCATCACCACCAACGAGAACATTACTGCCATCATGCGGGAGCGGTTGCCGACCCTGCACCACCGCATGCACACCATCCCCATTGCCGCTAACCTGACCGTTGCCCCGATTGACAAAGCGGATGCCCGGCAACAGCTTCGCCAGAACTGCGGCTGGCCGGAAGACAGTCAGGTGGTGACGTTCTTCGGCTTTTTACATCCCATCAAGGGCATTGAGCCGCTGGTGCAGGGGTTTTGCCAGGTGGTGAACCGCTTTCCCAACGCTCGTCTGTTGCTGATGGGGGGTGTAGAAACCCTGGCCCTGGGAGGCCAAAAAGCCACAAAGTATTGGCAGAAGGTCCAGCAGCAAGTCCAGGACCTGAACTTAACGGCTCATGTCCATTGCACTGGCTACATCGACGCCGAGCAGGCATCCCGTTATCTGTCTGGCTCTGACCTGGGGGTATTGCCCTTTAATCCTGGCGTTTCCCTTAAGAGTGGTTCCCTGCTGGCGATGCTGGCCCATCGGCTGCCCACCATTGCCACCTGCACCCACGAAACCGATCAAGTGCTGACGGAACAGTGCGTCGTTGCTCCAGTGACAACTCCCCGCGCTGCTCGTCCTTTGACCGAAGCAATCAACGCTTTAATGGACAATCCCACTGAGCAGCAGCGTCTGAGGGAAGCGGGTCATGCCTTTGGGCAGCCCTTCACCTGGGATTCCATTACTAATCGACATCAGGTCATTTATCAACAGCTGCTGAACCATGCTCCTTGGGGTGGAGCAATGGTTGGTCGTCGGGAAACTACGGTTCATCAGCGGTGACATGACACGCTCAATCCAGTTCTTACAATTTCCATGGTTTGTCCATTGGCAGCTTCTGAGATAGGCAAACCCCGGTCTTAACGGCCCATCGCCGCCACGGCCAAGCAGGAAGGCCGGGGCGTCATCTTTTCCCAGGAACGGGGGCGCTACGTCAAACCCATGTTTCCCTAAGGACCGGTCCACCAGATTGCCGTAGACGCCACCCGGCGGCGGCTCGCCCCTGGCCCACGGGTTGGCCCTCCCCTGCTGGCCGGAACTGAGCTGATTCGGGGTGTGGAAGTCGCTCTGGCGGATTCCTCCATTGCCGGTCGCATTCTGCCGGGCATTGCCCCCTGCACCGCCCTGGTTGCTGATGTGGGGCTGGCTATCTGTCCTTCAGCAACCAGGGCCATACCCTGGTGATGGTGGCGATTAATTCCCTGGCTATGCTGTTTCTCTATGCCCCCCTGGGTCGCTGGTTACTGGCTGCAAATAACCTGGCCGTACCCTGGGAAACCATTGTGCTGTCGGTGCTGATCTACGTCGGTTTGCCACTTTTGGCAGGGGCGATCTCGCGCACCTGGATTCTGCGGCACAAAGGCGGAGACTATTTCGAGAACGTTTTCTTGAAGTACCTCAGCCCGATTTCGGTAAACGCCCTGCTGACCACCCTGGTGCTGCTGTTTGCCTTCAAAGGCCACCTAACCATGCTTAACCCTTAGATTTAAGTGCTAGTGCTTGGGCAGGCGGTTGCCCAGGGAACTGCTGCTGTTGTCGAAGTATCAGGAGGTTGGACATTGTTTAGGCCAGGAAAACCTCGCAGACTACATCGCTGTTTGAGGCTGGGGATATGGTCATGGATGCTAGTCGTCGGGTTGAGTTTCCTGCCGGTTGTCGGAGCGGGCAGTGGGTTGCAGTCGCTCGCCCAGGCTCAGTTGGTGTTACCGTCGACCAGTGGTTTAGAGGGCAAACAACTGCCGCCAGAGGTGCGTCGGATAGGCGGTGCAGAGATCGCTCCGGTGTACTTTCAGGGGCAACTGCTGCTGGAGGTGGCCTCTCCTTCGGTGCTGAATCGAGACAATCCAGGGGAAGCCCTGCCGGTGGAGATCAGGGCAAAACTGATTGAGGATGATCTGGATTACGTGGTGTCATTCACTAATCCGAATTTGAGACCGGAGGATCAGAACTATCGCACCGTTTATGATCCGGATACGTTTAGCGTGCAGGTCAGCATTTTCAACGGCCAAACGGTGGTGACAGCGAGTGACGAGAATCGCCCTGCACCCCAGGTACTGGCAACGGTTACCGATACGGATGCAGAATATTACGGGCTTACCCAGACCCAGGTGGGAGAGTTGTGGCGCGATCGCATCCAGAGCGCCCTCAGCCAGGCCCTGCAGGAACGTTCGCCCCAGGCCCTCAAATTCTGGAGTGTCATGGCGGTCTCTATCCTGTTGGGAATAGCCACTCTCAGCATCGTTTCATGGCTACTGTATCGCCGCATGGCCCAGGTTAAACACGACCTGGAACACCAGAGAAGGGAGGAGATTGACGAGACAACGATACCTCCGGTTTTGAGACCCGACAGCCTACCCACCGGGGTGGCCGATACGGCAGACCAGCGGTTTGCCTTTTTGAATCGACTCAAGCAAAACACCGATCTGAAACAGCGCATTGCCCTGCTGAACTTTGGCGGTTGGCTGCTGGTGTGGGCGATGCTGCTGTTGTGGGTGATTGTGATCGCCTTTTTGATCGACCGCTTCCCACTGGTGCAGCTGACCGCCTGGGATATGTTATTGAGGCCCCAAATTATTTTGCTGGTCTGGTTTGTGGCAGGGTTGGTCAACCGCCTGCTGGAATTTACCATGACCCGGGCCAGTACCCTCTGGCAAACCACCACGGTCTATTCCTCAGAAGAGATGCAGCGGCGGCAGTTGCGCATTTCCACCACCCTTAATGTTCTCAGCGGGCTAAAAACAGTCATTATTTACTTACTAGCCATCTTTTTCTCCCTCAACACCCTGGGGTTTAACACCAATTCTCTGCTGGCGTTCGGTGCGCTGCTCGGTTTTGCCATGTCCCTGGCGGCCCAGAACGTGATTCGCGACCTGGTCAACGGCTTTCTGGTGCTGCTAGAGGACCAGTATGCCATTGGCGATGTGATTGAAATTGATGCCGACACCTCTGGCCTGGTCGAGAACCTTAACCTGCGGATCACCCAACTGCGGGATGGGGAAGGGCGGCTAATTACCTTACCCAACAGCCAAATTGGTCGAGTGGTGAATCTCACCCGCCTCTGGGCCAGGGTAGATGAAACCGTCTTTGTAGACGCCAATGCCGATGTGCAAAAGACTCTGGCAATTGTTCAGGCTGTGGCTGAGTCGCTGTATGAGGATGCCCGATTTCGTTCCGCTATGGTTGACCCGCCGACGGTATTGGGGATTGAGTCCATGTCCCATGCCGGGGTAGAAATTCGTACCCAAATAAAAACAAAACCTGCCGAACAGTGGGCCCTGGCCCGGGAATTTCGCCTGCGGGTCAAGACCGCCCTGGAGGAAAAAGGCATTGCCTTTGGGCGCCCCCAGCGGGATTTGTGGCACCACTATGGGGAGGAGGGAATAGGGAATAGGGAATAGGGGTAGCCTGCTGAGCGGGTTTGGGCTTTGAGTCCTGGGCTCAGCGGCTGTCCAGAGCTTTAGGATGACATGGGAAGGCATTCACCTGATGCCAATGAAGGTGCTCATCCACCCCTGTTTTTTTAAGTGGTCGGCAGTTCAGGCTGAATTTTTTCTAATGCTGTTTACCGAATGACATGCAATTGTCTGTCCCTGGGGTGTAACGGCTAGAACATAGCCACAGAGAGAATCTTCTGCAAGATTTGCGAGTCCGTACCAATCTAGATGGGCATTGGTTGTTGCCACTTTGAGGACTTCCCCCAGACCTTCGATGTTAATAAAACTCAAGTTTGGGTAAAGGATAGATACCAATTGGCGGGTGGTAGCGATGGAAGTAATCATGATAATGACCATAATCTTGCCACTTCCTAGAGTTAGCTTTTCCTTAAAACTGGGCTTATCCTTTGATTTGTCGTTTTTTCATACAGGATTCATGCTAGCCTTCCGCCATTGCAGGGTAAGGGCGGGAAGACTCTTCTTTACTCAAAGGAAGGGCCTTACCCTATTAATCTAACAACTCATATAACCGCCCATTCTCAGATAGAGGACGGTCGTTACAGAGCTTATTTTTTCGGTACAAAGCTGCAACTTTCCTGGCTATCTTTTCGCTGGCGGCAATAGATATGTTGTGAAATACTGCTCTGCAAGATTCTTCAAGGGCTCTCTCCCCCCCGTTTTATTATGCCGCCATCAGGTAAACGTTCCAGAGTCCTGCCGTTGTGAAGATGGACCTGTCATCAAAGTTCGGTTTGCGATTGCGATAGACCTGATCCGCAATGCCATAGCGTTTTAAGCCCGCCCTTTCGCGCCACCCCGAAAACGACGACCGGTAAAATCCGATGGCGTGAGGTCAAAGTCGGAATTCTGGCGGTTCTTGGTACCCGCCTCACCCAGGCGCAAGAGGAGGTCTCCCAACTGCTTCAGCCCCGGCGTGGTGGCGGTACTGGATTTCTTTCATGCGGCGGATCACCTCGCCCGAGCCACCCAAGCCCTGTTTGGAGAGAAGCGCTCTGCTCAAGCCCGGGCCTGGTTTCGGCGCTGCCGTCATCTCCTGCGCCATAGCCGCACTCGTGATGTCCTTCGGACGTTGACTGGACTGCTAAATTCCGGTCTCTTCTCCGGAGCGGCCTTGGACACCCTCATCCAGGTACAAGCCTACTTTCAGCGCCACTATCGGCATATGCAATACCAACAGTTTGCCCAGCAGCAGATTCCCCTCGGTTCCGGGATGGTGGAAAGTGCCTGCAAGTGGCTGATTCAACAACGGTTCAAGGGGGTCGGCATGCGCTGGAGGGAGGACGGCTTCAATCATCTCTTGCTCTTGCGACTCGCTTGGGTCAATCAGCGCTTCGAAACCCTATCCTATTTCCCCATGTTCCAGATCCGCCGATACGCTACTCCCCCAACCGCTAAATACGCCCCATGGGCAAGGCTTCTGACTCCCATTAAAATAACAAGTGGGGCAGTGGGCCCACAAGACCGAAAAGCCGCTGACCGGTTGTAATACCGTTTCTCTTAGTCAGGGCTACTTATCGGAGCAGGGGAGCAAAGGGGCGAGATGTGTAGTCGCAAATCAGAGAATGGGTATAACCCAACGTTTCCGTTATCCACGGTGTCTTGACAGGAGGTCAACCCACTATGGCTAGCAAGATGCAATTTAGGCTACTGACTTTTGGAATTGTCGGGTTGCTCGCCGGAGTCGCCATTAGTTATGCCCTGCGCCCCATCCGCCCGTCGCCAGAGTTGACCCTTTACGAGGGCAATGCCGACGCTACGGATATTGAACCTCAGTTTGGGGTTACCTTTGCCGCTGAACTCAACCAGCAGCAACAGTTGGAAAAACTGACGACCTTAGTATCGCGGTATAACTTCTGCGCCCTGCCGGTTGAAGTTATTGCCCTGGAAGACGATGTGGCGACCATCAACCTCGCTGAACATGACTGGAACCAGGACCCCGAACATCCGGTAACCTTTCCCGGATGTTCGGGTAGCAGCTGGCGCACCAACTACTTTCAGGGCAGTGCCGGCGGGATGATCACCTCAAAAACCCTGGTCTACACCCTGCTCCAGCCGGAATTTCGGGGAAAGTGGATTGAAGGGGTCACGTTTCAGTACCAGGGAGAGCCCATCGAAGAAGGGGACTGGGACCATATTTCTCTGTTCGGCGTGATTACGCGGGATGATTTGCCCTAGTACTGGCTGGCAGAAACAAGACAACCATTGCTGAGCGGACTGAGTGCCGAGTATCAGGTTTCAGGAACAGTTGGCCGACTTATGCCGCAGAGTACGAGTACTTTCATTCCGAAGGAGACGGAGATTTTACCCACAGCACCTGCTGCGGTAAGGGGAGGGGAATGTCGGCCTGGTCGAACGCCAACTTTAAACGACGGCGATACTCCCGAGCTACCCTCCACTGTTCCAGAGGTCGCGTTTTAATCCATAGTTTGACAATCACCCCTTGATCGCCAAAATCGTCGGCTCCCATCAGCTGCGGGGGTTCTAAGATCATCTCCTGCCACTCGGCATCCTGGTGCATGTCCCAGGCAACGGTGTCCATCAGCTGCATGGCTTTCATCAAATTAGCGGTGTAAGCAATGGGGACATTGATATCCACCCTGGCCCAGTTTTTGGATAGATTTTTGACCGCTCTAATATCCCCATTCGGGATCGTAATCAGGGCTCCTTCGATATCCCGCAATTGGGTAATTCGTAGCCCCAGTTTCTCCACCAGGCCAGATAATTCGCCCACGGTAATCCAATCACCGACACCATACTGGTCTTCTAGAAAAATCAAGAACCCGTTAATGCTGTCTTTGAGGACACTTTGAGAAGCGAAGGAAACGGCCAGGCCCAGAATTCCCGCCCCGGCAATCAGGGGGCCTAACGGCACCCCCAGCACCGTTAGCATGACCAGAATGGCCACAACACTGAGGGCAATGACCACCACATTTTTAAGCACCTGGGAAAGGGTTGAAACCCTCAACGCTAAACGCTCAACGACGTCTGGCTCCAGCAATTTTTGAGCGGTTTCTGGGCTGAGAAAGTCACCCTGTTCTAAGGGTTTAAAGAAGCTGTCAATCAACACGGTGCTCAGCCGAATAATCAGATAAAATCCAAAGCCAATGCCCAAAAGATTCAGCGGCAGTCGTATGACATTCGTTAAAAATACTTGGAGCCAGCGGGTTTGAGGAAATAACCCCAGAATAAACAGCACCCCTCCCAGCCAGAGCACGGCCTGCCCAACCCGCAGGAGTTCTTGCTGTAACCCGTGGAGCTGCTGCCATTTATGTTTAGGAGAATGCTTAAGGGCTGTTTTGATCGCTGCCGGTGGCATCTGTTCTGAGCTATTTAGCGATTCCGTGACACGGGCCTTGGCTTCTTTTTCCAACCGCCGCCGCCGCTTCTGAACCCACCGCTGAATTAAAAAAGTCAGGTAGCTGATGACAAATAGGCTAATGAGGGTAATGAAGGCGAGATGGACCTGACGCTGGAGAAAGCCGGGCTGTCGTTCCTGCTGAGCGCGAATTAGGGCCTCTTTAAGTTGTGCGGCGACGACCTCAACTCGGGTTTCTAGATCAACTCCGTAAATAGCGGCATCTTCAGTGGTTATCGTTAACAGCACCTGACCGTTGGCAGAAATGACCGGCAGCCCATTTTGGATTTGATAGGTCACCTCCAGGGAGTCTGGATCAAAGTCGTCCCTGATAAATTGGTCCAGCCTGGATTCAATTTCGGCCACCCGTTGCTCGACCGGGGCCGTGTCTACGGACACATCATCCCCAACCGGGGGGGCCGTAATCACAAATAGACGTCGTCCGTCGAGTCTTAAAACCGCTGTTTCAATGTCGGAGTCTGTGCCCTGTAAGTCGAACCAGCGGTTGATTTGTTCAAGATTTAGGTCTGCGATTGGCAGCTTCGGATTCTGCCCCCACGCCATGGAGAAAGGGGATGCCATCAACAGCAGACTACAACTGATTGCCAGTAGACCCAGCAGCAGTGGTCTTCTTGTTCGGACAGCTTTTGAGCATGGACCACGGGTAGGCATTGTTTAGACGCAGATATAGCGGATTTCACTTGGGTCAGGTACATCGTAAAGATCTCCCCTCACCCCCTCAGTCCCCTTCTCCCAACATGGTAGAGGGGGAGGCCAGAAAGGGCTTTCCGGCCCCCCTGCTCCCATTTTAGGAGTAGGCATGTCCTGAGCTTGTCGAAGGAGGCAGGGGGTAGGGCTCGGCCCGCACGTAGCAGAGGGAAAATTAGGCAGCGCAGGAGTTTTGGCGACTTTTGCGTAAAGGATAGCTTATTAAAGGAGGGTAAAGGACATAGCTTAAACAGCTAAAAACTGGGGGGATCTAGGCTAAGCAAACTTGTCCCTTACTGAATCGAGAACCGCTATATCAGAGACTCTTTTAGGATTCAGTCCCCATCCATCAAATGGGCCAAATGGGCTGAATCCCCCAGATATATCCCCAGGGCCATGGCCACCTGAACCATCGTGCCCTGGGGGGCAACCGGGCTCGGACAGACTTGCTTCTCATGTCTGTCTTTAATCACCCGAATCACCTGATCTAGAGACTTGGCTTGCACCTGGCCGGCTTCCCAGGCCACCAGTTGGCCATAATCCTCAGCTGCAACCAGGTCAACGGCTGTTTTGCCAAAGGCCGTTGCCAGCAGACGGTCAAAGGAGACAGGGGTCCCCGAGCGCTGAATGTGCCCGAGCACCGTTGAGCGGGTTTCAATCTGGTCTAAATCGCAGTAGCGCTCCTCGCGGCTCGAATAACGGCATTAAGCCCTGGAACGCTGCACTAAATTAAAAACCTGAAGGCCACCTATTGTCTAGCTTAGGCAGTGCCGAAACCCACGATCACATTTCGAGTTCTTCTGTTATAAAGGTTCGCTTACGGTAACATCGGAGGTCACCTCCAGTTTCTCGACTTTCCAGCCTATCTGTTGGCCAATCTTTCCTGCTTTACGAAAGCGCCAACAGCCTCTTTCGAAAGTATTTTCGTGCCCCGAACACTTGGGATGGGTATGAATCAGGGCTTCCACTTCTTCTGTGGTTAAAACCCAGCCCGATTGATGGGCCTTTTCTAGAGCTTCCAGATGTTCCAGGGGATGAGTTGGCACCGTTGAACGGGCCAAATGTTGATTCAATTGGGTTAACGCCGCTGCAATAGCCGACAAATGAGACTCAACCCGTTGCAGAGTAGAGGCAGGCAGGCTTTCTCCAACCGCAGGGCCAGCAGGGGAGGTTGAGGTGGGTTGCGGTACCGGCTCTTTAAGTTCTTCCAACATCGCCGATTCTGGGGCAGGTACTCGCCATAGATCGGGCAGTTCCGAAGATTGAGCTTTTTCCTCAAGCGGAGCCGCTGCTTTAAGGGGGGACGGTGCTGGGGCCTGCTCAACCATCGGGGCCGGCTGGAATCTGCCGGTGAGAGGCTCTTTTTCTACAGGCTCTTCTTGTTCAGATTGGGGGCGGTATTCAAATTCGTGATGGTGCAACCACAATTTACCCAACTCCTCCGCCAGGCGATTGAGATAGGAAGAGGTTTCCAAATCTCCCTGGGCCGCCAGTTGGGCACTTATTTGCCGCATCATTTGTACCAAACCCGGCGTTACGAGATGCTGATTCGCAACGATCAGGTTTTGTTGTTCTTCGGGAGTGGCTGCTAGCAGGGCGTTAATGAAGTCCACGTAGGCTTGGGAGAGATTTTTCTCGGGTTCCTGCCGCAGGGGTTGGGCCAGGATATGGTGTAACTGTCCTGCCCAATTATGCAGAAAGATCGCTTCCTGTTGCCTGCTTTCCTGGGCCAGGGTCGTTGCTACCTGCTCCAGAGTTTGCACGAGCCCTGCATCGACCAGATCTTCATGCTGTCGCAACCTGATCCACTCTTCCCCCTGGGGACAGGTGAGTAATTCCTGAATCAGTCCCAGATAAGCTTTGAGGCGTTGCTGTTTCATTTTACCGGCCTCGTGACATCTAATTCCATTATCCAGCGACCTGGAAAGCCCAGAGCCATGAGTTTACATAGTTTTAGGGTTGTAGCGTGGTGTCGAGGTTACGTTTGTCCTGAAAACAGGCTTTGCCCTAGCGCTCGCCATGACCGGTCATCACTTTCACGACCTGATCAACACTCACTCCCAGCAGGATGTTGACCTGGATAAGCTGTTCATGGATGTCACCATCTACAACACCCGCGTCATGGGGCCAGCCCATGGGGAGACGGTAACCGACCTGGCCTGCCGCAATGCCTTGAGCAAGCGGGGTGTGGCTCACATCAACGGTCGCGGTTCCCTGGGTACCATGGATGAGGCAGTTGTAGAGTGGGCTCTGCCCATCAATCATAATGTGCTGCCATTCCACTCCACAACTTATTGTTCTGAACAGAGGGGATTTAGTGGACAATAACAACGAGTAAATGGTGGGCAGAGCCCACCCTACGAGGGATTGAAAGAGGCGTAGCGGTAACAGACATGGCAATTTCCGAAGACAATATTGGATCAAATTCCTCTGCAACGGAGAACATTACTCCGGAAAGAATTCAGTACATGGTTGAGACCCTGGAACGGGATCTGTCGCCGCTGTTTGAGCGGGATATTTCCTACGACATCTACTCTCAAGATATTTGTTTTACCGACCCCATTAATACTTTTAATGGGAAGCTCAGTTACCGCATCGTCTACTGGACACTACGATTCCACGGACAGCTATTTTTCACCTCTATTGAGCTAGATCTCCACGACGTGGAACAAACTGCCCCTGACCATATCGAAGCTCACTGGACCGTGAAGGGAACCCTGCGACTGCCCTGGAAGCCGAAAATCTACTTCAACGGTACCTCGAACTACTCCATCAACTCTGACGGTTTAATTTATAAGCATGTGGACACCTGGGATCGCAAACCCACTGAGGTGCTGAAACAGTTTTTTAAGCGGAAGCACGATGAAGCTATTTAACTAAAGAAGGATGACAGTAATCCATTTCTTGACTTAAATCTAGGCATAGTGATTCTCCATTGAAAAATAGAATGCGACTTAACTACACTTTGCTCTGGGTAACCCTGACGTTCGTTATCGTAGGGATTATCACCCTAATATTTCAGCCCCAGATCGCAGGGTAATGTAGCTGGAGATTAAATCCCTATGCAGCTCAGTCTCAACCAAAATCAACTGGTCATTCAACTGGACTGGTACGAGCAGCTTCTGGCCTTTACGCTGCACAATCCCATTACAGTTCCTCTCGATCACCTCCTGGAGGTGACGGCAGCAGAACCCCAGAGCCGATGGACCGATTTGAGGGCACCCGGAACCCATTTGCCGGGGGTAATCAAAGCGGGAACTTACTACACCCGCCACGGTCGGGAGTTCTGGTACGCCACCATCGATCGAAAGTTTTTGGTGCTGGAGCTGCGCGAGGAACCTTACCAAAAGATTGTGCTGACGTTGGAGAACAACCACGATTGGGTAGACAGAATCACTCATGCCAAAGAGAACAAGACCGGAGGTTTGCCATGATTGAATATCGCAACAACCCTAATAACAACATTGTCGAAATTAGCGTCGAAGGCAAAATCTCCGAAGCTGACTTTGACCGGGTGATTACTCAGCTTAAGGACGATATCGAGAAGCACGGCAAGCTCCGCATCCTCGAAGAAATCCGCAGCTTTGAGGGCATTGATCCCATCGCCCTGTGGAAAGATGTTCGTTTTGGCCTGGCCCATGTCAACGACTTTACCCATGCAGCCGTCGTCGCCGATGCCAAATGGGTTAGAACGTTTGCTGAAGCGATAAACAGCGTTTTATCCGCCGAAGTCAAAGCCTTTGAACGTCCCCACCTGGAAAAGGCCCGACAGTGGCTGGCAACAGAAACCTAGCGTGAAAAGCTCCTTACACGGATTCCCCCTATGAATCAGCAGAACAAACCAACGGTAATTGTCGGCGGTGGGTTTACCGGCTTGTTCACCGCCCTGCACCTCAAGCATCGCAACTACAGCCGTCCAGTGGTTCTGATTGACCAGAAAGATCGATTTACCTTTCAACCCTTGCTGTACGAATACTTCAGCCGGGAGATGAACACCGACCAGGTTTGCCCCCGCTACGTCGATCTGCTGGAGGGAAACGGCATCACCTTTGTTCATGGGTACATTGATGAAATTGACCTGCTGAACCGTCAAATCCGGCTGGAGTCTGACGGAGACTATGACTACGAATACCTGGTGCTGGCCCTGGGCAGCGTCGTCAACTATTTCGGCATCGACGGGGCTGAAGAATTCTCCTGGCCCTTCCGCACCCAAAACGACGCCTTTGAGCTTTCGACTCACATTCGGGATTGTTTGCAGCAAGCCAGTCGCATGGATAACTCGGCTGAGCGGCAGAAATTGCTGACCTTTGCCCTGATGGGCGGTGGCCCCAGCGGTGTAGAGCTGGCAGGCACCCTGGGAGATTTGCTGCCCAAGTGGTATGCCGACCTGGGCGGCGACCCCAGGGAAATTCGGCTGATTTTGTTTGAGCAGCTTCCCGACTTGCTGCAGGGAGACATCAACAACCCGGTACGAGATACGGCACGGGAGGCCCTGCGGCAGCGAACGGTGCCGGTGGATGTGAAGCTAGAGCACACGGTCACTGCCGTGGAACCGGATTGCGTTCGTTTCAAACACAACGACCAGGCCGACACCTTACCCACCGCCACGATGATTTGGACTGCCGGGGTCACGACCCATCCTCTGATGAAGGCTCTACCCCTGAATCAAGAACAGCGGGATAAAAAGGATCGTCCCCTCGTCACCTCCACCCTGCAGCTTCCCGATTTTCCCGACGTATTTGCCGGTGGCGACTGTGCTGCCGAACAGGAAGACATTTTGCCGCCCCTGGCCCAGGTCGCCTATCAGCAGGGAAAGACCATTGCCCATAATCTGGACGCTCTGGAGCATGGTAAAGAACTGGCTGCCGCCGATGTAAATTTGCGGGGTTCTCTGCTTAAGCTGGGTTTGGGCGACAGTGTGGCCCACCTCTTCAACCGCTTTGAAATTTCCGGTACCGCTGGCCACCTCATCCGCCAGGGCACTTATCTGGAGCTGCTGCCCTCGGCTAAACACAACGTTAAAGCTACTGCCGAGTGGTTTTTGGAGGAGTTGTTTCAACGCCATACCCGCTCTCAGTCGACGGTGAAGTAAAGGGCAAAAGCGTCGATGCGCCAGGTAAGCAAACGAAAACTCAGTACGCCTGGCGATCGCCCCCCTGGTATTATCAATTGGGCAACTTTTGAAGTTGGTCAATCGTCCGGACTTTGGGCATAGAGATATGTCTTAAGTAACAGGACCGAATCAAGGCGATCGCGTCCAAAAGCCAAAGCCAATAGAATCGCCTATAGCCAATAGCCCTTCCCCTATGACTTCTCAGCTCAAACACAAACTAAAACACCGGATACTGCTGTTCTGGACCGCGCTGCTGGCGGTGGTGATGCTGGGTGGGCCTGCGATCGCATTTTCGCCACTGGTAGTGCCTTGGGGGGTTAATCCTTGGGAGACTGAGCCGATTCCTCAGAGCTTCCAAAAAATCCGGGGGGTGTGGCTGACCACCAACGATATCAATATTCTGCGGGATTCCTCTCGGGTGCAGAGCGCTATGGCCGAGTTGTCTCAGCTCAATTTCAATACGGTCTATCCAGTGGTCTGGAATTCGGGCTATGCCCTTTATCCCAGCGTGATTGCCCAGCGAGCCGGGATACCCTATATTCACCAAGGCTCTGCGGGGCAGGATATTTTGGCTGACGTGATTAACCAGGCTCACCGCCAGGGCTTGTTGGCCATCCCGTGGTTTGAGTTTGGCTTTATGGCTCCGCCGTCATCCGAGTTGGTGCTGGCTCACCCGGATTGGCTGACCCAGCGCCAGAACGGCAGCCAGACCTCGGGCAGTGCGGCTGGGGAAGTGGTGTGGCTCAACCCGTTTAAGCCAGAGGTGCAGCAGTTTATCAACAGCCTGGTTGCCGAAATTGCCGTCCGCTACGACATTGACGGCATTCAGTTCGACGACCATACGGCCCTGCCCAGCGACTTTGGCTATGACCCTTATACCCTGGCCCTATACCAGCAGGAAAGCCAACAGCCGGTGCCGAGCAACCCTCGGGATCCGGCCTGGATGCGCTGGCGGGCGGACAAGATTACGGACTTTGTGGCTCAGCTCAACCAGACCGTGAAACAGTATCGTCCCCAAGCCATCTTTTCGGTGTCGCCTAATCCCTATGACACGGCCTACAACTCGTTTTTGCAAGATTGGGTCGGCTGGATCAACCGTGGCTTGGTGGATGAGCTGCTGGTGCAGGTCTACCGCTGGGATATGAACAGCTTTACAGAGCAAATTCTGCGGCCCGAAATTCAGATGGCCCAAACTCAAATCCCGGTGGGCATTGGCATCCTGACTGGGTTACGCAATCGTCCCATGCCAATTTCGATGATTCAATCCCAGGTGATACGAGCGACGGCCCAGGGGTTAGGGGTGGCCTTTTTCTACTACGAAAGCCTCTGGTACGATGCGCCGGAGCCTGTGGAAGAGCGTCAGGCCCGTTTCCGGGATTGGTTTAGCGTTCCAGCGTCCCGGTTTAGCCTACGGTAAGTTCGTTAGGATGCGTTCGGGGCATTGCCCACCTACCCCTGTCTCGGCTTTGGCTTTGGCAATACTGGAAAGGTCAATCGGTATCTCAACGACTTCAGGCCTATAGCAGTTCTACGGTGACAACGGAGCATTGAACTCAGAAAAACCTCTCTATCGTGGGGTTTCAAACTATTGTGGCTCCTCTACACTGCTGGAAAACTCCATGACTATTCCAGAGGTGCCGTCATTCCGTCTGTCTGCTTAAACCGAGCTGCCAAAGTTCTGCTAACTGCAATTCCTGCCTGTGCCTTAGTTGCTGCCGGGGCCGCCATCTATACCATTCGCCAGTCCTGGCCTAAAACAAGCGGCACCATCGAGCTGGCCAACCTGCGGGACGAAGTCACCATCCACCGGGATGAGTATGGCATTCCCCACATCTACGCTAGCAACACCCATGACCTGTTTGTGGCCCAGGGGTTTGTTCACGCCCAGGACCGCTTCTGGCAGATGGACTTTTGGCGGCACATCGGGTCCGGCCGCTTAGCGGAGCTGTTTGGCGAGTCGGAAGTCTCACGGGACCGGTTTCTGCGCACCCTGGGCTGGGAGCGGATTGCAGAGCAGGAACTGGAAACTCTGGACCCGGATGATCGAGCCGCCCTGGAAGCCTATGCCCAGGGAGTCAATGCCTACCTTAACGACCGCTCAAAGCACGACATCAGCCTGGAATATACGGCCCTGATGTTGACCAATCCCGGCTATGAACCCGCCGACTGGCAGCCCCTGCACACCCTGACCTGGCCCAAGGTAATGGCCTGGGACCTGGACAAGCACAAGCTGGACCTGGAACTGGAGCGATCGCACCTGCTAAACACCCTTTCCCGAGAGCAGGTGGAAGAGCTGTTTCCGACCTATCCCCAGGACCATCCGGTGATTCTGTCGGAAGAACTGGCCAGGAACGAAATTTTGAGCGGAGAAACCAGGCTTTCAAAATCCCGCTCCCGAACTTGGGCTCCTATGTGCATACATCTGCCCTCACCCCCTCAATCCCCCTCTCCCAAAAATGGGCGAGGGGGAGGCAAGAAGAGCTTTTCCGGCTCCCCTGCTCCCATTTTGGGAGTAGGGGTGGGGGGAAGAGGGGAAGCACGAGATTGCAAACCTTTTCCTGGTGACCGTCCATCGGTAGAAACCCTACGACATCCCGCCATCGACCAGGCCCTCCAAACCGTGGAGCAAAACCTCTCTCCCCTGGAAGACCTGTTCCCTTCCATCGGGCGCAGTATGGGCTCCAACAGCTGGGTCGTCAGCGGCCAGCTCACCTCCACCGGCCAACCCCTGCTGGCCAACGATCCCCACCTGGGGGCGGAAATTCCCTCCATCTGGTACGAGGTGGGCCTGCACTGCCAGCCCCAGGGACCGGATTGTCCCTACAACGTGACCGGCGTCTCCTTCGCCGGGGTGCCGGGGGTAATTATCGGCCACAGCGACCGCATCGCCTGGGGCCTGACCCATGTGCTGGCCGATGGGCTGGATCTTGTGATTGAAAGAGTCAACCCCAACAACCCCAACCAGTACGAGGTGAACGGGGAATGGGTGGAGATGGAGCCAGTGCAGCAGACCATCCAGGTGGCCGGGGAAGAGCCAGTGCAGCAGACAGTGCGCTACACCCGCCATGGCCCGATTATTTCCGAAACCTATGAGCCTCTGGAAGAGTTTGAGCAGAAGACGGGGGTGGAGCTGCCGGAGGAGTATGCCATCGCCCTGCGGTGGACGGCCCTGGAACCTTCCTCCATCTTCTCCTCGATCTTGCAGATCAACCAGGCCGACAACTGGCCGGAATTTCGCCAGGGGGCGGCGGAATTCGACATTGTGCCCCATAACCTGGTGTATGCCGATGCCGACGGCAACATCGGCTATCAAATGCCGGGGGCAATTCCCATTCGCGACCAGGGGCAGGGGCGCTTCCCCGTGCCCGGCTGGCAGGAGGGTTACAACTGGGAAGGCTACATTCCCTTTGAGCAGTTGCCGAGGGCCTTTAATCCGGCTGAGGGATACCTCGTCACCGCCAACAATCCCCCCCTGCGCAACGGCTACCCTTACCTGATTTCCTACGACTGGAGCTACGGCTTCCGGGCGGATCGAATTCACGAGTTAATCCAACAGGCGGAGGGATCGTTAACCCTGGAAGCCATGCAGCGCATCCAGCGGGACAGCCAGACGCCGTTGGGAGAGTTTCTGCTGCCGGAACTGCTGCGGCTCTCCTTTGCAGAATCCCGGTTGCAGCGAGCCCAGCACATTCTGCAGAATTGGGACCAGCAGTTCCGGCAAGACCAGGCAGCTCCGGCCATCCTGGCCATGGTGTGGAAGCAGCTCTTGGCCAACACCTTCCATGATGAACTGCCCGAAGACTACTGGCCCGAAGGCAACGACCGCTGGATGGAAGTCGTGCGCCAGCAGCTCCAGCAGCCGCAAAGTGCCTGGTGGGATGATCAATCCACCGAAGTTGTGGAGCGGCGGGACGATATTCTGCGACAGTCCTTTGAGGATGCGATCTCGGCTCTCCACGCTCGCTTCGGTACCGATTCCCGCTGGTGGCGCTGGGGCGAGTTGCACGGAGTTCCCTTCACCCATCAAAGTCTCGGAAAATCCGGTATTCCTCCCCTGGAAATGCTGTTTAACCGGGGACCGGTCCCTGTCTCCGGCGGCAGGGGGATGATCAACGCCAACGTGTGGGATGCTTCTGAATCTTTTGCGGTCAATTCCATTCCCTCTCTGCGCATGGTGGTGGACTTTAGCAACCTGGACAATTCTGTAATGGTTCACGCCACCGGGCAGTCGGGCCATGCCTTCCATCCCCATTACACCAACCAGATAGATCTGTGGCAGCGGATGGACTATCACCCCATGGGCCGAAAGGCGGGGGAAGTTGCCACCCAGGCCGAGGCAACGCTCATTCTAGTTCCGCGACAGTAGCACTGCTGTGTTTGATTCGTTTGTCTTTCTTTAGACGGACGCATCAATCCATCAGCAGAGATAGATTGGTTATATGTCAAAATTCCCTGATGATGTTTCGCTTAAAGCGCAGCACTGCCTCAGCAGGGGAGCCGTAATATCTCGGCCAGCAAACAAGCTGCTCCGGCCGTTGGATTTGAATTATGAATTATTTTGGCCAAAAACCTACGATGCACCCCGATGCCCGCCTGACGGAGGTTGCCGCCATTGCGACTCACCATCTGGGACAGCGATCGCCATTGATTGTGGGGACAACCCAAGGACTTCTCCTGCTCGAAACCGAACCCCAGATGAAATTGGCGGGGCATGACATTACCGCTGTAGCGTCCAGCTTCAACGGCTGGTGGGCTATCGCCGACCACAGTGTTATCTGGCACCGCGACCCTGACGGGAATTGGCACCAGGTCGCTGCCGTCAGTGATGCCCAGCTGAACTGTCTGCTCCCTCTCAAGGATGCCGTATGGGTAGGTACCTCGGGGGCCTGCTTGATTCGAATGCAAGACGGCAACCTGCAGCGGATCAATTGCTTTGAGACCGTTAAAGGACGGGAGGAGTGGTATACCCCCTGGGGTGATCCGCCGGATGTGCGATCGCTCGCTGTCGGTCCTGCCGGTACCCTCTACGTCAATGTCCATGTGGGCGGCATTCTGCGTTCTGATGACCAGGGGCAAACCTGGCAGCCGACCATCGACTTCCATACCGATGTGCATGAGGTCCGCACGATTCCTGAGCGACCGGATTGGGTGCTGGCCGCCACCGCCCAGGGGTTGGCCCTGAGTGAAGACCGGGGCGACACCTGGCGCTTTGATCGGAAAAACCTGCATGGGGCTTACGCCCGAGCCGTCACCGTCTGTGGGGATACGCTTCTGATGACGGCTTCTACCGGTCCTCACACCAGTAAAGCGGCCGTCTACCGTCGGCTTTTACACCAACAGGGCGAGTTCGAAAAATGTGTGCAGGGCTTACCGGAATGGTTCCCCAACAATATCAACACCGGCACTCTGGCCGCGGCTGGAGATTGCGCGGCGTTTGGCACCCGCGAAGGGGAAATTTACTTATCTACAGACGCTGGTCAAAGCTGGCACAGTGCCGCCACCGATCTGGCTTCCATCCGCTGTTTGGATTTTTTGC
>CAZPYG010000085.1:19389-21474 GCA_964590465.1 uncultured bacterium
AAAGGATCAACCCAACCGCCTCATCTGCCCAAACAGTAGCGGTGCCCCAGCGGCAATCCACCCCCCCAGCAGGGTGTAGCGTAGATAGCGGAGGCTGTAGGCAATGAAGGTTTTGCCCTCTGGAAAGAGAACGTCTAGCCCAGCCCAAATGACCAGGGCAATGGTGATACCAATGACATACTGGGTTACCCGATGCCAGAGCCCACCCCTGGGGTGAAATGGTTGGTGTTGATTTATCCCCAGCGCACCCGCCGCAAACCCCAACCAGGTCCCTGACGCTGAGACTGGAACATCCAGGGAAAGGGGCTGAGGCATCGTGCCGCCACTGGCCTGCAATTGTTGGGACCAGACGGCGGGCATTTCCCCACTGCCCGACAGAAGCACAAGCAGTCCACTGGGCAGCAGCAACAGCAGGGAAGTTCCCGACGTCATCAAGCACTGGGAAACCAGTCCA
This sequence comes from uncultured bacterium, assembly GCA_964590465.1. Classification (GTDB taxonomy): domain Bacteria; phylum Cyanobacteriota; class Cyanobacteriia; order Phormidesmidales; family Phormidesmidaceae; genus CAZPYG01. The sequence goes on from CAZPYG010000085.1 coordinate 19,844, forward strand.
TACCGCTTCACCCTTTGCATCACCGGATTGGTCAGCCGGTTAAAGGCCCAGAGTACGACCAGCCCAATCGCCCATCCCGCCAGCACATCCGTCGGGAAGTGGACTCCCAGGTAAAGGCGTGAAATGCCGATGACGAGCATCAACCCGATGGCCAGGCTGGTGAGCCAATGACGCTGTTTAAACCGGGCCACTTCACCCCATACCGCCACGGCATTCTGGGCATGGGCCGAGGGCATGCCAAAGGAGGTTTCTGATTCATACACCCTGACTTGAGTGCTGTACCACTGGGGGCGAGGGCTAGCAAACAGTAGCTTCAGGGCATAGTTGAGACTGGTGCTCACCAGCAAAATCAGCGCCACCCGAATCCCCAGGCGGGGGCTAATGCACCAGTAGAGCAGGGAAATGAACAGCAGAAAAAACGCCTCTGACCCCAGTTGGGAAATCAGCCGCATGGGCCACTCCAGCCACTCAACCGATTGCAGCGCCTGAATCATCGGCAGACTGTATTCCCAAACTGCTTCCATGGAATAGGTATGTTGACTGCGGACTATGATTTTAAGCGAGTCCCTAGGTGCCATGGAAGCCGATGGGAATAACCCGGGGCAGGCTCAAGAAGAAAATTGAAAATTTCTGGATGTTGTCGGCGATGGCGTTTGTCCAGGTAGGTTGCTGGGTCTAGGCTTGGGTAGTGGGCATAGAAACATGATGATGGCTCTACCGCTCAGGGTAGCGATTGGGCTGCCGTAAACCCTCTTTCGCAGGGGCCAATTTTGGAGTTTGGGCTCTGCCGTGTGTCTCACGATATTCTGCCTAACGGTGAAGTGCAGCGGCGGCAGATAATCTTGAACTCTCACCGACAGCCTCTGTGCCGTCCGCACCAACGCAGTGTTAGGCGGCTTTAGCGACTATAGGGTTGCTCTAGACTCAAGCCGGAGATGACTTGGTAGTGCTTCACGTTGAAAGTGCAGAGGGTTGCGCTACGCCCAACAGCACAGGCCGCGATCAAAGCATCAATCAGACCAACCTTATAAGACAAATGATAGGCCGTAAAGTCAGATAGGGCACGGGCGCAATCGGTTTCAGTAGGCCAAACGATGGTTAGTGGTGCTACAAGCTGTAGAACTTTCCTCACCTGTTGCTTGTTCTGAGCATCCTGAATCAATTCCATCACCACAAAGCCAGAAATGCTTGGCAGTGCTGGGACAGAGGCAAACCAAGCCAGTGCTGGAGCATACCCTCGTTGAATATCGATCATGACATCAGTATCGACAAGGTACATTTGCTACCTAAGCCCGCTCACGGTGTTCAGCTTGGTCACGCAACCGGCGGGCGTGCTCCTGGCTATCAGTAATATCAGGCCGAGAGTTAATCACTCCGACGCTTTCCCAGTAGGCAACCAGTTCCACCCCTGTTTTGGGAGGATTTTGCAGAAAAGGGCGAAAGGAGAGAACACGAAGAATATACTCTGATAGAGGCAATTTAAGCTGAGAAGCCTCTGTGGTTAGTTCGTGTTCTAGTTCCGAAGGTAACTCTAGGGTGATATTCAAGGTATGCTTTCCTCTCATAAACTCCTATCATCCGTAAGCCTTCAGGGGTTCATGAAGAATTAAGGGTTTTGGAGCTGCGATAGG
>CAZPYG010000086.1:0-21435 GCA_964590465.1 uncultured bacterium
CGAAATATCGACACTCAAGGCTGCCTGGGTATCCCTGATGACGTCTTCGCGGAAAAGTTCGATACCGCGATTGAGTTCTTCAATGGGAGGACCAGACATTGAACCTGAAGTATCCAGTAAGAGCACCACTGGACAGCGGTTTTCAGGGTTATCGACAAATTCGGGAAGACCTACAGGCATTGGTAAACATATAGAATTGGGACGGCCCAAGCTCTGCATTTTGCCAAAGCGACTGTAATCCTGAGCCCTTACTATTCAAGTCTTCATGCCTAAGAACAGCTCTCAGGAGAGTAAAAGTAAAACTTTTCTTGAGACTGTTTGCACGTAAATGTTCATCACCTGAGCTGACTTGGTAAAAGTTTGTGCTCAGCGATCGCTCAATGTGCTCAAGAAGATGAAGAACAATCGATAACATCCGTGACACAAATCTAACAATCCCAATGCACACCAACAGCACCATGGCCCTTGAGCCACATCCGCTGCTCCTGGGTAAGGCCTGTTGCCCCCAAAAACCGGGCCCCTCGTACCCGACAGCCCTCAAAGCTGACCCCTTCCAGATGAGCGTTTTGGAAGTTGGCTCTGCGCAGGTCGGACTGGTCAAAATGGGCACGAGTCAGGGTAGCGGCAGCAAAGGAACAGCCAAATAATCTGGCCCGGCTGAAGTTAGCATCCACCAGTATGGCCTCGTCAAAGTGACACCATTCTAAAGAGGCGCTGCGCAGGACGGCTGCAGTTAGTTCAACCTGGTGAAACCGGCTGCTGATGCAAACCGCTTCCGAAAGGTTGGCCCCCATCAGCATGGCCTGGGTGAAATCTGACCGATCTAGTTGAGCGGCGGCAAAGGAGGTACCGGCCAGGGTTGCCTGCCGCCACTGGCTGCGGGTCAGGTTGGCCCCCTGAAAGGTGGCCTGGCTGAAGTTAGCCCGGTTAAATTTGGCCCGGCGAAGGCTGGCCTGGGCAAAAATTGCCTGGGGACCGCTGGCCTCCTGTAAATCTGCATCATCCAGCATGGCCTGGACCCCATCGGCATGGTCTAAGGTGACTCCGTAAAGCTTGACCTGGGCCGCCCGAACAAAGCTGAAGCGAACCCGCTGCAGGTTGGCCTGGGTTAAGACAGCCTCCGACAACTGGCTTCCTTCCAGGCAGGCCCCGGAGAGGTCCGCCAGGATCAAGATGGCCTGCGAAAAATCAGTACCACGACAGGAGGCATTCGCCAGGTTGGCCCGGCGCAAATAAGCTTCGGAAAAGTCTGCGCCGTCAAGCCGCATGCCCTGCAGGTTGATGCCGCTTAATTCTGCTTTCCACAGAGAACGTCCGGTGGTGAGGTGGGAAAGGACGTCATGAATAGAGAGCTGAGCCATTGGTGTCAGAGATAGGGACTGTTGTGATCATACAGTTTTTGGTAGTCAGGGATACAAGAATGGATTGAGGTGGCAGTTTTATCTCATACAGGGATTCTCTCGCTTCACCCTTTTCGTTTGGGGGAGGGAGCAGGGGGCGAGATGGATCGCTGAAATTGAGATCGGTGTTATTAAATCGCTGTTCCTTTAACCGCTGGTGCTCTGAAACCGGCTTGGACTGAAGGTCGAGAGCAGATCGTCCGGCTTTCCCGCTGCGGCTTTGGCAAAGCGTTCTGCGATTGGGGGCACGTAGACGAAGGGACCGCTGAAGCCGGTGAAAATGTGCAGGCCGGTGATGCCAGGAATAGAACCCACAAGGGGGGTGCGATCGCGGCTAAAGCTGACCAATACCTGATGCCAGGTTCCCGGTACGTCTTTCAAGGCTGGTACGACCTGGCCAATGCCCTGGCGAATGGTGCTGGCGCTGGATTCGGGCTCAACCTCGGGTTCGGGGTTGGTCAGGGTGCGGCTAATCTGGCCGATGCAAAAGTGACTATCCTTGAACTGAATCGCGCCGCTGTCGAGAATGGGCGGAGCGATTTGATGGTCGGGTTGATCCCAGAGGGCGTCGGTTTCCGGCTGGCTGGCCTGGGCTTCCATGGCAAACCGCTGGGTATCTGCCGGCATGATCAGGGTACGCAGATGAATATCCAGGGGAGGCGTTTCAATTAATTCCGCCTGGGTGTAGTAAACCGGCATATGGATGCCCACTGCTGCGAGCAGTTGGCGACTCAGGCCACCCGCCGCTACCACCACCTGCCGGGCAGGATAGGCCTGCTCCGCCGTGGTAATCCCCGTGACCCTGTCTTTGATGCGGACCAAACCCGTTACGGGAGCGATTAAAATTGTTCCCCGCAACCGCTGAAAGGCCCGGTTGTAGCCCCGAATCAAGGCCCCAGGGGATACATGACCATGGCGTACCGTAAAAGCCCCAGCGATGGCGTTGGCATCCAGCAACGGCTCCAGATCCTGGGCGTCTTTGGGAGAAATGAAGCGGGGAGGTGTGGCAAATTTGCTGAACTGGCTCTCTACCGTAGCTCGATCTCCTGCTTCTGACAGGGTTAGGATTAAATCTAGTTCTCGAAACTCGGTGTCTTGGCCCAGTTCCTCGGAAAGCTGATGGTGCCTGGTAATGCCTTCCTGGCAGAGTTGTCGGGTTACAGCGTCAGTACCGGACCAGTAGGGAATGCCGGCATAGCTGTAGCGGGTGGCATTCTCGGGCTCCAGGCGTTGATCGATGAGCAAAACCGACAAGCCCTGCTGAGCCAGTTCGTAGCTCAGGGCGGCACCCGCTAGCCCGTTGCCGATTACGATCCAGTCAAAGGTTTGCATCAGGTCCGTGGTAAACGTCAGGGGTGAATTTGGCCCAGAATCATCCGCAGGCGATCGTAGTCATCCTTTAGAAACACGCTCAGGGTGCGGCCTGCGTTCACTAACCACTGCCGGTCTAGTTTGCGCAACTGGTAGCAGTGCCGTAGAACAGCCGCTACCAGACTATCCACAGGGGCATTACCCATATCTAACAGGGTTTTGATGAAGTCGAGCTGCTCGGTAAACGTGATCACTTCTTCGCTACCACATCGATACACCCCTTGGTGGACCTGGGGTGGTCGAGGCGGCAGGTGTTGAAAAATTGGACCCTCTGGAGCCCCCGCCAGGTTTGGTGCCCGAAACCCCACAATGGCCACCCGAAACTCGGTCTTGAGCATGGCAAAAATCTGGGGCTGCTGTTCCCGCAGATCTGCCAGAGACAACCCCAATGCCCGGGCCCGATGGACCGAGTCAATGGGGCTGGTGGTGGCATGGTAAACCACCCCGTAAACCCGATTGTTTGAATCCTCATCCTGGGCCGTTACCCAGCTGCCAAAATCCGGCATGGTGGGAAAGGTCAGGGTGTCAGGGTCGAGACACTGGGCTAAGAATTCCGTTGTAGAGGTTTCAATGACCTCGGCAATGTGGTGTTCAGAACGAGACTGGGCGGCAAACTGGGGCAGGGGCAGGCGCATAAAGGCTTACTTCCGACGCTTTGACGTATCGACCGGCTCAAGTTCAGACATCTCGAAGGTTACCAGCTTATCCCAGTTGCCGCCTTCGAACAGCACTGCAACTTTACCGTCAGAAATACGCTGCACCAGGCCCTGAAAGCCGTAGTAGGTGTCGTTGACGTTAGTGACCGTGACCGGAGCACCAGGAAAAATCATGATTGACGAGTCCTTTCAAGCATCTTCAGTGGTTGTCAATAGTGTACGGCAGGTGCGCAAAGGATTGACATAGGGGGTGCTTATGGAGTGAATTCAAAAGACTTTTAGGGCAGCGGTCCAGGGGCCAGGACATCAGGGGACTGCCTTTACTCCCCTACTCCCGGGACCCTGCCCGGGAGTAGGGGAGTAAAGGAGCAGGGAGGCATCCTAATCGGTGAATTTAAGGCGATAGCGGAAGTTGGCCACAGACTCTACCAGACCCAGGGCAATGAAGTTAGTCATCAGGGCCGAGCGGCCGTAGCTCAGCCAGGGCAGGGGGATTCCCGTCACGGGGGCCAGTCCAATGGTCATGCCGATGTTGATAGTAATTTGAAACACAATCATCGACAGCACCCCAATAGTCAGCAAAGAGCCAAAGTCATCCTTCGCGTTCTGGGCAATAACCACCAGCCGAAAACAAATGAGCCAGTAAATCGCCAACACTGCCATCGCGCCGATGAAGCCCCACTCTTCGCCGATGGCCGAAAAAATGAAGTCGGTGTGCTGTTCAGGAATAAAGTTCAGCTGGGTCTGAGAGCCTTCCCCTAAGCCCTGCCCCCATAGTTTTCCAGCCCCGATGGCAATGCGAGACTGAATCAGGTGGTAGCCGCCGCCGAGGGGATCTTTGTCGGGGTCAAGAAACAAAATCAAGCGGTCTTTTTGATAGTCCTGCAGCAGACCCCAGAACACATCGCCAATTTTGCCGCAAATCAAATTGATTGCGGTGGCCACTACGGTGCTGAACCAACGCCAGGGCAGGGTCATCCAGGCGACAGCTCCCATTCCCAGACTCCATAGCAGCCAGATCGGGATGGTGAGGTGAAACAAGATGGCGGCCACCACCGGAGAAACCAGCAACAGCAACCAACCCAGGTTGCAATTTGCCCAGTACAGCATACCCAGGGTGATGGCTCCGAATACCAGGGAAGTGCCCAGGTCGGGCTGAATAAATACCAGGACCCAGGGCAGTGCCGTAACGGTCAGAGCGGTAACCACTCCCCAGGGGGTGGAGGCATCGCGGCGGCTGAGGATAGCCGCCAGGGTAATAATTAACCCTAATTTAGCGAACTCCGAAGGCTGAACGTTAAACCCAAACACCGTAATCCACCGCTGGGCGCCTAAACCTACGGTGCCGATAAAAATCACCGCTACCAGCAGCAGATTTACGATGGTATAAATCACCCACTGCAGGGACAGCAGATGCTCATAGCGAGTTCGAGATAGCCAAAGGGCAGTGGCTAGACCGATGATTCCCAGCACAAAATGGTTCAGTCCGTAGGCGGTATCAAGGTTTTGCTGGGTGCTATTGATGACAAAGGAGCCGAAGATTACTAATGCCGCTGGCAGCAGCAGTAACAACCAATCCATGCCCTGCCAGACGTTAGCAAAAAGCCGCCAACGCTTTTGTAGGTCTACGTTCATCAGCATCAGGAGGCCAGCGCCGCGATCGAGACCTTTGCCGCCACCTGTTGGGAAATGGCCTTCAGAGCTTTAGCCGATTCCGAATCAGGATACTGCGCCACAATCGGGATGCCCTGGTCGCCCCCCTGGCGCACGCTGATTTCCAGGGGCACACAGCCCAGCAGGGGAACTCCCAGCTCAGAGGAAATTTTTTCGCCGCCCCCAGAGCCAAAAATGTCATACCGCTTTTCTGGCGCATCGGGAGGAATGAAGTAGCTCATATTCTCCACCACTCCCAACACCGGCACCTTAAGCTGCTGGAACATGCGCAGTCCTCGACGGGCATCGGATACCGCCACATCCTGGGGGGTGGAAACGATTACAGCCCCGGCCATGGGTACGGCCTGGGCCAGGGTTAGTTGGGCATCCCCCGTGCCGGGGGGCAGGTCAATAATGAGGTAATCCAGCGCCCCCCACTGCACCTGATATAGAAATTGGCGGATCACCCCGTTGAGCATCGGCCCCCGCCAGATCACCGGCTGGTCGGGGTCAATCAAAAACCCCATGGAAACCATCTTGACGCCATGGTTAAAGGCCGGTTCTAAGACTTCACCCTGGCCTTCAGTTCCCTGGCGGACCCGCACCTCTGCAGCACTCAGCCCCATCATCGTGGGGGCGTTAGGACCGTAAATGTCGGCATCAATCAGCCCTACTGCTGCCCCGGCCTGGGCCAGAGAAACCGCCAGGTTTACGGCTACGGTACTCTTCCCAACACCGCCCTTGCCGCTGGAAACGGCAACAATGTTCTTTACTCCATCGATGCCCATGCGGTCGGGCAACGACTTCTGCTGGGGGGTTTCTGCCGTGACCTCAACCTGTACCGAGTTAACCCCAGGGAGCGTTTTCACTGCCTTTTCGCAGTCTTCCACGATGAACTCCCGCAGAGGGCAAGCTGGAGTCGTGAGTACCAGGGTAAAGCTAACGTTGCCTCCCTCAACGGAGACGTTGCGGATCATGTTTAGCTCTACCAGGCTTTTTTGCAGTTCCGGGTCCTGTACGGGACGCAAAACTTCGAGAACGGAATCGGTACTTAAGGTTAGGCTCATGGCACTGAAATCAGTCGGGCCGTTTAAACAACAAGGAATGGCTTTACAGTCATTCACTTATCTTAATGGGCGGCGTGGGGGTTTGATCAGGGGTATCGGGTGTCACCTGACACCCGATACCTTTTACTCTCCTACAGCCAGGTCTCTAAAGACCGACGCCCCTGCAGCAAGTCGGGATGTTCGGCAGCCTGAGCCAGGGCCGAGGCGACTTTGGCGGCGTAGGGGCGCAGAATTGACCAGGCCAGGGGGGAAAGCCATCCTCGCAGGGTGACGGAATAACAGATTTGGGTGCCACGGACGGTGGACTTGAGTTGGTAGGTGACGCGTTCTTCTAGACCGGGGACAGGAAAAACCCGAATGCTGATGAGTTCTTGAGGCAGGACCCGTTCCACAAAGATCTTGACTGGAATTGGGAAGATTCGGGTAAATGCGCGGTAAATTAGTCCTGGTTTAGGAATGAGACCCTGGGGAGCGTTGGTGCTGGTGAGGAGAGGATGCCAGGACACGTCCGTCAGGTTAATCATGGTTTGCCAGAGGGTATCGATGGGCGCTGTGCTGACCGCCCGGTAGGTTTTTTCGAGGCGCTGCTGCACCTGAATCCAGCGCTGAATAATTTGCAACAGGGAGATAAATGGACGGGGAAGGGACCCTGCTTTAGAAAACATGATTTTTTCCTCCTCCTGCCGGGGGGCCATCGGGCATTGAGTAAACTATTGAGGGGAAATCGACCAAAGCGACCATCGTGAATTGTAAATACTTCAGTAAACCGTTGTTAGGGATAGATGCCAGCCTGCCTGGAGACGGAATTCGTAAAACGTAGATTTTTGCAACATTTATTTGTATCGAATCCGCAAGGGAACGTTTCGCGATAGCTTGGATAGGCTGCATTTTAACGATGGCAGCGACTTATCCGAATGTTCATTTGGCTACCTCTGCTACCCGGGGGCAAACTCAATGGAATCAGTTTGGACTGAATGCCATGATGAATTAGCCGCTATCTCCGGAGTTGACAGGTTGGGTTCCAGTTGAAACCATTTTTTAGTGTGACACACCCGTAGTAATCGCTGTTTTATGACCACTTCTCCAGTTTCTAACCCCTCTTCTGCTGGCAAAGCTGCACCCCCTCCAGCTGACTCGCGGGAACGAGTTAGCCTAATGTTAAAGCAACTGCAGGATAATATCTGCCAGCGTCTAGAGCAGCTCGACGGTCAAGCCACCTTTCAGGAAGACTCTTGGGAACGACCCGAGGGGGGCGGTGGTCGCTCGCGGGTGATTAAGCAGGGGGCTGTGTTTGAGCAGGGAGGGGTGAACTTTTCAGAAGTTTGGGGTGATCGGTTGCCTCCTTCCATTCTGGTACAGCGCCCTGAGGCGGCGGGGCATCGGTTTTATGCCACGGGAACTTCGATGGTGCTGCATCCCCGCAGCCCCCTTATCCCCACGGTGCACCTCAACTATCGATACTTTGAGGCCGGTCCTGTGTGGTGGTTTGGCGGCGGTATTGACCTCACGCCCTACTACCCGTTTGACCAGGATGTGGTGCACTTTCACCAGACCTTGAAGGAGACTTGCGATCGCCATCATCCCGAGTACTACCCGGTGTTCAAAAAATGGTGCGACGAGTATTTCTACCTTAAGCACCGCCAGGAAACCCGTGGGGTCGGGGGGATTTTCTTTGACTACCAGGATGGCCAGGGCAGCCTGTATCGGGGACCGGATGAAAATGGTCCGGCGGCAGAGTACAGCCAAAAGGTGGGCGATTTGCCCCAGCGCAGTTGGGAAGACCTGTTTAACTTTGCCAAAGGCTGTGGCGATGCCTTCTTGCCCGCCTATGTGCCCATCGCCGAGAAGCACCTGGGTGATGAGTACAGCGACCACCAGCGGCAGTTCCAGTTGTACCGTCGGGGACGCTATGTGGAGTTCAACCTGGTATATGACCGGGGCACCATTTTTGGGTTACAGACCAATGGACGCACCGAGTCTATTCTGATGTCTCTGCCGCCGCTGGTGCGGTGGGAGTACGGCTTTACCCCAGAACCCAATACTCCTGAATCGCGACTATATGAGGTGTTTTTGAAGCCCCAGGACTGGGTGAACTGGTCTAACCCTTAGGAGATAGTGGGGTGTGTAGATCCCAGGGTTTTATTCCCGAATAAACCAAAGGGCCTGCAGATAGGCTCAAAAACCCTGGGATCTTCAATAGAGTTCGATTATCTTAGGGGAAGTTCTGATAGTGGTCATGCAGCTTTCAAAACAATGATATGGTTTCTCCTCTCAGAGGATCCGTTATGGAGCAGCGAACCTATCGGCGGGCAGACGGCAACCTGGTGGTCGTGGTTACTCCGACTGGGAGGTTGGATGTTTCTACGGCCTGGCAGTTCAGGCTCAAGTTGCAGGAATTTATTGCCAACTTAAGCCCTTATTTAGTTATAAACCTTGGCAAACTTGATGTGATTGACAGTGCTGGCTTAACCACGTTAGTGGCCGGCCTGAGGGATGTCGAAAAAGTCGATGGTAGCTTTCGCCTTTGCAATTTGCCGATAACGTTAAGGCCTGTTTTTGAAGTCTCTACGATGGTTGATTTGTTCGAGATTTATGAGACCGAAGAATCTGCTCTAAAAAGCTGAACTTTTGCCGAGATTTATTGAAGATTTACTCGGGCTTCCCCAGATGGGGCATTGGGCTGCTACTCATAGGTGCTGTCGTTTTATTTTTTGATGTCCTGGGGAGTCGTTGCCCGTATTGTACTGGGGCAGGTTTCTTATAATCTTTATGCTGTTTCCCATGGTGTTGGGTGTTCAATTGGAGATTTGCGTTCGGGCTTTAGACCCAGGAAACAGTTGCTGCACCTGGCTGACCCGATCTGCTTCAGTCTCGCCGGAAGCACCCTGCCACAATGTGTCATAGAAGCAGAAAGATAATCCAGCAAAGCCCATCTCTCGGGCAATCTGCACCTGTTGCTGAATCAGCTCCATCGTTACGGGACGGTCCTTTAGACCGCTCAAGATACCAACCCCGGTGGGTATGTGCCGACGGGCATCCTGAATCAAAAATGGCACCGGGGCGACGGTCCTTCAGGACTCGAAACAGTCGGCCCGTAAATTCGGTGATTTTGTTAGCCCGCCAGCGTATCTATGCGGTATCTCGAGGATTTGACGGCGGGGCCTGTCCGTTGTGCTCTCTCCGATAAAGATCAACGGTATAAGGGGCGAATGTCCTGTAGCAACATTGACCTGCTCGATAAAGAAACCATAGCCAGTGTTGAAGATGTGAGCGCAGGGGCGGTTCCACACCCTCAGGTGTAAGAACCAGGCTGGGTCAGCTAGGGATTGCTGTTTGTTGTCAAATTCCCCGGAGAAGTAGTGGGCTAGGGTTGAGCACTGGGCATCCAAGGTGGAAGGGGACATGTTCATGACGAATAATGTTAAGGAACGCAAAGACTTGCAAAAACGGGATATACCTCTTTTCGGTAAAAGTCAGGGCTGTCCCTTTGGGCTGAAAAAGCTAATTTTTTTACAAAGAAAATTCCTTCCACAGGCAGACGTTATCTGAACATTTGCAGCTTAACTTAACCACAAGTGCCAGATCTAACCCAATTCTCTATTGCTGAAAAAATGGGAATTTGAAGACCTGAAGGGTTGCTGGAATGTTGTTATTGCGATCTAGCCATGACCGAAAACTCTGTCAAGAAAGTCAATCAAAGCTCCTCCCCCGCTGGGGATATGGGCCAAATTTATCTGGCCTCGGGCAAGTCCATGGCCATGCGCCTGTGGGATGAGTCGGCGGCGGACACCTCCGATAAGCCGACCCGTCAACGGGACTACGAGACAGTGGGCTACGTGCTGGATGGCCGGGCAGAACTCCATCTGGATGGTCAGATGATTACCCTGGAGCCCGGTGATTCCTGGGTTGTGCCCAAGGATGCTCCTCATACATATCGGATACTGGAGGAGTTCAAAGCGCTTGAGGTGACCAGCCCGCCCGCCCGTTTTTATAATCGGGATGCCAATTAGTTCCATTGGGGCCAGGGCTAAACCTTGCCCTCGAATTTGCGGTACCAGTTCAAATTGCCGACTACCGTTACCACAAGTACGGCTAAACCACCGATTAAGGCCGGGGTCGGGTTATAGCCGCCCCGGCTGAGATTTTGTTTTGCATCCACAGGTGGGTTTTGTCTGAGCCTGAATGATTATCCAAGTTTCTTTTCCGTGATGAGTCGCGCCCCCTGCTTGCGGGTGAGGTAGTTGGAGGCCCATTGGGTCATAACAATAATTTTGTTGTCAAATTCGATCAGGAAAAAGATGTGGACAAACAGCCACACAATCCAGGCTGGGAAGCCCGTGAGCTTAGTCCACGGCAAATTAACTACGGCGGAATTGCGGCCAATGACCGCCAGGTTGCCGCTATCTTTGTATTCAAATTTAGGCAGGGTTTCGCCATCCAGTCGCTTGCAGATTAGTTTGGCGACGTACTGGCCCTGCTGCATGGCAACAGGAGCAATGCCGGGGAGGGGACGCTCTCCCTGATGGGCGTAGTGGGCCAAATCACCAATGACAAAGATATGGGAATGACCTGGAACGCTCAGGTCTGCGTTAACCATGACGCGACCGCTGCGATCTCGCTCAGCCCCCGTGCGCTCAGCCAAAATTCCTCCCATGCCGGGATCTTTCACCCCAGCCGCCCATAGGACCGTACCCGCCTGCAGGGTAGTGAGTTCATCCCCTCGCTTCAGAACTACCTGCTTACCCTGGATGTCGGTCACCAGGGAACCGAGTTGCACTTCAACTCCCATTTTTTCCAGATCTCGCTGGGCCCGGGCTGACAGTTCGGGGGGAAATGGCGGCAGCACCCGATCCATCCCTTCTACCAGAATCACCCGGGTTTCATGGGTATCAATCTGGCGGAAGTCGGGCTTGAGGGTGTGGTAAGCCAGCTCTGCCAGGGCTCCGGCCAACTCCACCCCGGTGGGGCCGCCGCCCACGATCACAAACGTCAGGAGAGCCCGCCGTAGCTCTGGATCAGGGGTTTTCTCGGCAGCCTCAAAGGCATTAAAGATGCGCCGTCGCATTTCCAGGGCATCTTCCACGGTTTTGAGCCCGGGGGCGATGTCGGCCCAGTCGTCACGGCCAAAATAGAAGTGGCTCATCCCCGTGGCCACAATTAGCGTGTCATAGCTCAGGGTGCCGTCATGCTTAAGGACAACGGTTTTGCTCTGGGGATTAATATCGACCACCTCCTCCATCAACACCTTGGTGTTTTTTTGGCGACTCAGCACCCCCCGCAGGGGCGAGGCAATGTCTCCGGGAGAGAGCCCGCCCATAGCGACCTGGTACAGCAAGGGTTGAAACAGGTGGAAATTGCGTTTGTCGATGAGCGTGACATCGACGGTAGCTCTGCCCAGGTGCTGAGCTGCATAAAGACCACCAAAGCCACCTCCGACAATAACCACATGGTGTTGTCCGGGCCGAGACTCAAGCGCAGCTAAGGATGGGGAAGGGTCTGAAACAGTCTGCATAAAATCTATAGACACAACCGGTTTGGTTATAAGGTAGGCCATTCGAGAATTTTGTGTTGTATGCTGTGCCGCTGCAAAACAAACCCTTTATCGAATTCTTTACATTTGGTCGATAAGGTGACATCCGAGGACAAAAATAAAATGCTCAATGAGGACATCCTTATGGCTAAAGTTTTGAGTCAGGTCCAGCGGTGGGTCGTTTTAATCATCGCCAGCACCGGAGTACTGATTGGCTCGGCAGCTGTGGCCCAAACTGCTCCTGGTACTGAAGCTACCGACTCCACAGAAGCGGTAGAAAGCCCTGAAGCAGCTCCCGAAGCGGCCACTCCTGCGGCAGAAGTGACCTCTGAAGAACTTGAACAATTTGCCAGCGTCATTCCTGACTTACAAACCATTCAGGCAGATGCCCAGGCTGAAGTGGCGACAGCAGTGGAAGATTCGGGTCTATCGGCTGAGCGGTTTAACCAGATCGCCCAGGCCCAGGCCTCCCCTGAAGCCGTTGGAGAAGTGGAGATTTCCAGCGAAGAGGCCACGGCCTTTGAAGCAATTGTTACTGAAATTCAGCAGATTGAGCAGGATTTTTTGACCCAGCGCCAGGCCATTCTGGAGTCCCAGGGACTGACCGTAGAGCGTTATCAGGAAATTCTGGCAGCGGTGCAGGAAGATCCGGCCCTGTTGGAACAAGTTGAGTCCTTGCTGTAACCCATAGTCGGGACTTTTCCCAAATTCAGCTCAATAAATGGTGTCATCCACGCCATCAATCGAGTGCTGATACCGGAAAGCCTGCAACAGGAACTGGCTTCTACCCTGGGTGTAGAAGAAATTTACTAGTTTTCTATTCCCTCTGTTGCCCAGGAAGACTTTTTTCCGCCCTTTTTTACAGGGGCGGTTTTCTTGAGAGTTACTCTGTTCTTATAAGGGGGCCGAAGTAACCGCTACTTGATTTAAGCGGGAATGACGGACAGAAGACTTGGGATAGCGATTTTCAAATAAAGTTGCCTGGAGCTATATCAACAGAACACAGCTGTACATCTTTTGTACAGCTGTGTTCTGTCAGTTGAGAATGGGTTAGAACCGCTAGAACCCAATAGGAATCTTTTCCGAGTTGATTTTTCAATTCTCCAGGCTGGGGTTAATGGGAGAACTGCAGGAGCAGGCTGAGGCTCAATTCTCCCATGAGGAGTCGCAATCCGGTGAGGACGGCAGTCCTTCTACCCAGGAGGCCAACGGCGGGGAGATGGTGGAAATGGAGTGTTTAGGGAACTGGTCCGATCCGTCCTACCGTGATGAGTCAGCGGGTTTTGGAGACTGGAACAAGCAGTTGCATCAGCTCCACTGCAGGCTTAAAAGGCTAGAGCAGCAGAGCCATCGCATTGAAAAACTGGAGCAGTTTTTGGCCAAGCTGGGGGCAGACGTTCGACGCTCAGAAATCCAGCTGGAATTTGCGATTAATCGCGGCAGTCTCAACCCGTAGGTTTTTTGGGTAAAGGGCAAATCCTATTCGGATGTTGGTTCGTCTGCCTGGACCAACTCCTTGATCTGAGGCCCCATTTTTTGGGCGGCGTCATAGCCCCGCTGAATCATGAGTTTTGCCTGCTGAAAGTCAAAAATCCCAAACTCCATCAGGTCGGGTTCAATCAGCACAAATGTCATCGGCGAACTGCTCCAGTCGGTGCAGCTGGTCTCTGACGTAGATAGCTCCCACCAGAGCACCGATGCTGGTGCCAGCAAGGTAATGGATGGGGCTTTGCTGTTCTTCCAGAGCCCGGAATACACCGATATGGGCCCATCCCCGGGCACCACCGCCGCCGAGGGCTAAGCCAACTACTTTAGACACTGGGTTCACCTTGAAATTGGGGCATTGCTCAAACCAGGGCATGCCATAGGCCAGCTTCCAGGCTCCATAGAACCAGAGGGATAGGGGCAGCCCAATCAGAAAAATCAGGTTCAGGGTGCGGCAGTCCCGCCAGTTGCCAGGCCGGGGCGAAGGGAAACCCAACGGCAAAGGGGTTGAAACAATCATGATTCCGGGATTTGTTCGGCTTTGGCAAAGCGATTTTGGGCTTGCCCATGGGGGGCCTTTGCCAACCAGTAGGCCCAGCCGATGAGCACGAACTGAAACGGCAGGCGAATGGCCTGGAACCACCAACCATCCGGTACGCCATCGATGTGGATATCGTTAAAAGCCATGTTTAAGTTAGCCGGGTAAACGGCAATAAACAAAGCGACTAATCCCCAGGCAGACAACCTCTGAGTCCTGGGGACAAGCAGCCCAATGCCGAGCAAAATTTCAATGACTCCACTGATGTAGACCAGAGCCGCAGGGGCCGGTAAAAACCCAGGCACGATGCGAACAAACGGCTCGGTGGCAACAAAGTGTAAGACCCCCGCCACCACCATGCAAACTGCCAGGATACCGTTCAGGGTTTTCTTGTTGGTTTGAAGCAAGCTGGTGGCACGGCTCAACATAGAGATAGTCTTTTACTTTTCCTATAGGGTGCCTTTTCCATAGTTGACCGGCATCCGCCTAGGGGGATAAGTGGTCTCAGCTGTTGTTAAGGCATTAAGGAAAATCGTCGGGACAGTTGCCAGGCAGGAATGATGCTGACATTTGCAAAAGTGGGATGGGCCTAACCTAGATGGGTTTAAGATTCCCCCGTTTCTGACGGCTGAAGTCTCAACTTTGACCCTCCTGGTTAAGGCCATAAATAGGCGACAACGGGAGTCTTTGAGATGTACTTCATTCAAGGAAAATCCGCTAGAGGGTTTCTGAATTTAGTCAGGCCCAGGCATCATCCGACTAGTCTTGATTTTAGGAGACGGACTGAGCCAGGCCAGGCCAGTTATGCCAGCAATTCTCAATATGGCTTTTAAGGGGATGTACTACCGCTCAGGCTGAGCTTGTCGTTTGTCCAAAGGACAGGCTTTGCCAACACGTTCGCGCAGCGAGTGCTTTGCACTCAGTGGCTCCCTGAGGTAGCAAGCCTGTAGCTATGACCACAGCGTAGGGTTATGGCCTTTCCCCGCTGGGGAGGCTTCGCCAACGACTCCGCTCAACCCGAACGCATATTATCGTTTCGTCCTGGGCTGACCCAAGCCTTGGGACAATTGCTCAGGCCGAACGGCAGCGACCCAAAATGAGAATTGCTGGGGGTTAGGGCGCTGTCAAGGTTACAAGACCTCTCACATTGGCAGTTTTCGTGGGACGTACTGCGTTTCAAGAAGGCTACGGCATCTTGCTTCCTCGCGCTACTGACCGCGTTTACGGTCATGGCCTGTAGTCCCAGTTCGCCATCGGCTGTGCAGGGAAATGACTGCCGGACGGTGTCTCACGCGATGGGAGCCACTGAGGTTTGCGGTACTCCTGAAAAAATCGTGATTTTGGGAGAGCATTCCCTGGACTTGCTGTTATCGCTGGGGCAACAACCGGCAGGTTTGGGAACTGCGATCGCGGTTCATCCTGGGGAGGCGTTTGATCAACCCGGTGAGCAGATTCCTGACCTGGGGCAGTTTGTCACCACCCAGCCGGTGAATGTGGGCAATCGCAGTCAGCCCTCCCTGGAAGTGATCGCTCAGCTTCAGCCCGATTTGATTGTGGGTGAGGCCGGCGGCAACGGCGAGGTGTAAGGGCTGCTCTCGCAAATTGCCCCAACCATTCTCTGGGATATCCGCACTGACCGGGGGCAGTGGCAGCAGAACTTACAGGCATTGGCCCTGGCCCTGGGGGATGAAGCAAAAGCCGAAGAAACCCTGGCCCAGTTGCAGCAGGACATCGCCCAGACGCGGGACAACCTGAAACCCGTTGTTGCCGATGCACCAAAAGCTTTGATGCTGGGCGCAAATCGTCTCGCCAGCGGGGATATTTTTGCCATCACCTCCCAAAGTCACCTGGGAGAACTCATGGAAAGTTTGGGCTTTGAGTTGGTTGCCCCTGAGAACGGCAACAATTCCGCTCCCGCTACAGGGCCACCGATGGGACGGTTACCCTGGCCAAATTCAGTCCCTTCCTCGACTGCTTCGCTTGCTTCTGTTGCGGGGAAAGGACGATTACCCCGACCCATATCAGCAGTTTCTGCTTCCGCTTCCTCAACTTCCACTTCTGCGGTCTCAGCCGTAGGACGGTTACCCTGACCCCGGCCATTGCCGGGTTTCGCCTCAGCGGCATCAATAGAGACTGGCCAAAATTGCTGGGGGTCCCCGTGGATGGCGTGAGCCCCGGTACCAGCTGGGCCCAGGATTGGGTAAATTCTTTGTCGATTACATCCAGCCAGATACCTGGTGATAATTCGCAACAGCGAGTGTACCCTTTCCCTAAGGACGACGGTAACCAACGATATATATCAGCATTGCCCTGGAAGGTCGGGTTACTCTGTCCCAGTTCATGAGATTGCTGGCAAAGCTCGCCATAGTCTGCCTCGGAAAGCATCAGGGTCATAGTTGGTTACGACTATAGGTTTTATTTTTTAGAGCAGGACATTAACAGGTATTAATATCTACCTTCCGGGAGATTCAGCTTTTCGAAAAAAGGTTTAGCTTATATTGGCTAATTTTAAAGTGGTTATAAAAACGTTGAATTCCATTTGAGTGAAGTACATCGCAAAGAACTCACCTATCCCCTCTGGAACAGGACATAAAGCTTGAACCTTCAGTGGCTATGATCTGGAGAGCAATCAAAATCAAGCCCATTTTTACCTGACTGAACCGATAACCGCTATGACGTGTTCTCTTAAGCAAGCAAGGGCTAGCCCGCTTCCATGCCTTTGCCTGGCTCCACCGAGATCTGCTACGTTGACTTTACCTTGATAGAGAAATAAACTTTAAAGATCAATCCGCAAAATCAGAAATATTGCTTTTAATCTACATTTAAGAGGTTGACACTTTCACTGTGAACCAGGGAATACTTTAAAAATAGCTGCCGTATATAAAACATTGTTGCCCTCTATTAAGTTGTGCAAAACTTATTTGCAACGGGGAGCTAAAACGTTGGCACTGAGAAGCACATGGCTTCAATATTGCACAGTATGAGGGTTAAGGTTGTAGTCTCATATCAGGTTGATTCATCAGGTTGATTGGACGGGCTTACCTTGAGTACGTTTTGAGGCCTGTAGTTTTCCCTTGAAAACAACCTCCATCTTTAAACCTAGAGGAGGTTTCTCAACCTTTTTTTTGGATCCCCATTTATTAATCAT
This sequence comes from uncultured bacterium, assembly GCA_964590465.1. Taxonomy (GTDB): domain Bacteria; phylum Cyanobacteriota; class Cyanobacteriia; order Phormidesmidales; family Phormidesmidaceae; genus CAZPYG01. Next base: position 16,849 of record CAZPYG010000086.1, read on the forward strand.
GAATCAATAATTTGATGTGTCAATCTGTCTAATCGCTCGACCATGGCTTCTGAAGACCCGAATCTGGTTCAGCATTCCCCCCATAGTGCATCAGATAGTGCATTGGAGGAATCTCATTTCTTCGACCTATCCCTTGACCTGCTTGCCATTGCAGACCTTAGCGGCTATTTCAAGCGGGTGAATCACGCCTGGACCCAAACCCTGGGATATTTAGAAGCTGAACTTTTGGCCCAGCCCTTCATTGAGTTCATCCATCCAGAGGATCGGGCCGCCACCCTGGCCGAACTGGATCACCTCAAGGCAGGTAACCCTACCTCGGTCTTCGAAAATCGGTATCGGGCCAAAGATGGTACCTATCGCTGCCTGTCCTGGACGGCTTCCCCTGAGGTGCAGCGGGGAGAGTTTTATTGCATTGCCCGAGATGTGACCCAGCAGCGGGAAACGGAAGCCGCCCTGAGGGCAAGCGAGGAACGCTGGCAGTTGGCTCTGCGGGGCAGTAACGACGGCATCTGGGACTGGAATGTGCGGACCAACAAAGTCTTCTTTTCGACCCGGTGGAAGTCGATGCTGGGGTTTGCAGACCCCGAAATCAGCAACCACCTCGACGAATGGGCTCAGCGGGTGCATCCGGATGATCTGGGCTGGGTGATGCAAACCATTCAGGACCACTTTCAGGGGAAAACGCCGTTTTATCGGTCAGAGCATCGAGTTAAGTGCAAAGACGGCACCTACAAATGGATTCTGGATCGCGGACAAGCTGTTTGGGATGAGGCCGGTAACGTGCTGCGCATGGTGGGTTCCCATGCCGATGTAACCGAACGCCATGAGCTGGAGGCCGAGTTACAAGCGGCTAAGGAAACCCTGGAGGAGCGGGTAGCAGAGCGGACTGCGGCTCTGGAGCAGGCCAACCAGAGCTTGTCTGAAAGCGAACGGCGGTTGCGTACTGCCCTTGACTACATTCCCGATGTCTTTGTGATCTATGACGCCGAGCGGCGAATTCAGTTTATCAATGCGGCGGGGCTGACGCTAACCCATCGACCGATGGAAGATTTCATCGGCTATCGGGATGAAGACATCCATCCCCCCGAAGTGACCGACGTCTACCTGCCGCTGTTGCATCAAGCCGTCGCCACGAAACAATACCAGACGGGCGAATGTACCATCACCCTACCTGACCGCACCCCCTATACCATCGTGGTGCAGTACGTGCCGCTACTGGATGGTCAGGGCGAGATTCAGCAAATTCTCGGCATCACCTACGACATCACCGAGCGTAAACAGTCAGAAGAATCGATCCGCCGCAGCGAACAACAGGTCAGGCGCGTTCTCGATAGCCTGTTTAGCTTTGTCGGCGTACTGACGCCGGAGGGCACGCTGATTGAAGCTAACCGCACGGCCCTAGAGGCGGCTAACTTAAGTCCTGAAGATGTGCTGGGTAAACCCTTCGAAGCAGCGTTCTGGTGGTCTTACGATACTGAGGTGCAGGCCCAACTGCGGGCGGCCATTACCCAGGCGGCAGGGGGGAACATCGTACGCTACGATGCCGCGGTGCGGGTGCGCGACCACCAGCTGATTACCATCGACTTTACCCTGGTACCCCTGTTTGACGATGCCGGACAGGTGGAATATCTGATTCCCTCGGGCATTGACATTAGCGATCGCAAACGGGCCGAACTGGCCCTGCTGCAGAGCCAGATACAGGTACAGCGTCAGCTGGCGGAAATCGAGACGATTTACCAGTCAGCCCCCATCGGTCTAAACGTGCTGGACCGCGACCTGCGGTTTGTGCGCATCAATGAGCGGTTGGCGGAAATCAATGGCTTTTCCGTGGAGGAGCATCTTGGCCGCACCGTGCGCGAGGTGCTACCTGAGCTGGCCGATACGGCTGAAGCCCTGCTGCGCCCGATCTTTGAAACGGGAGAACCCCGGCTGAATGTAGAAATTCGCGGCGAAACGCCAGCTCAGCCGGGGGTAGAGCGAGTCTGGCTAGAGAGCTTTTTGCCGCTGAAAGACGGCGATCGCGTCATCGGCATTAACACCGTTTGCGAAGAGGTAACCGAGCGCATTCAGGTGGAAGCAGCCCTGCGCCAGAGCGAAGCCCAGTTTCGCCACATGGCCGACAATGCCCCGATGATGGTCTGGGTCACCGACCCTACGGGCTACTGCACCTTTCTCAGCCAGAGCTGGCAAGACTTCACCGGGCAAACCGAAGCTGCAGGGCTGGGATCGGGCTGGCTGAACGCCACCCACCCCGACGATTTTGACCAGGCCAGAGCCATCTTCACGGATGCCAACGATCGCCGGGAAGCCTTTCGGTTGGAGTACCGCCTGCGCCGCCACGACGGCGAATATCGCTGGGCCATTGATGCGGCAAATCCCTGGTTTGGGACGGCGGGCGAATTTAAAGGGTTTATCGGCTCTGTCATCGATATCACGGAGCGAAAACAGGTCGAGGCGGCCCTGCAAAGTTCAGAGGAACGCTACCGGACCCTGTTCGAAACCATGGAAGACGGCTTCTGCATCCTCCAGATCATCTTTGATGGGGATCGGAGGCCCGTTGATTATCGCTTCCTGGAAGCCAACCCCGCCTTCGAGGAGCAAACGGGACTGCAGCAGGCGGTGGGGCACACGGCACGGGAACTGATTCCTGACCTGGAAGAACACTGGTTTGAGACCTACGGCAACGTGGCCCTGCAGCGAGAACCCCTGCGTTTTGAACAGGGGTCTGAGGTAATGGGGCGCTGGTTTGAGGTGTATGCCTTTCCCATCGGCGCTCCCCAAGCGTACAAAGTTGCCCTGCTGTTTAAAGATGTGAGCGATCGCAAAGCCATTGAAACCCAGCGAGAACAACTACTCCAGCAGGAGCAAACCGCCCGGGAAGTTGCCGAACAGGCCAACCGCATGAAAGACGAATTTTTAGCGGTACTGTCCCACGAACTGCGAACGCCTTTGAACCCCATCATTGGCTGGGCCAAACTCCTGCAAGACCCCAGTGTGGCGGATCAAAAGCTGCACAAGGGTCTGCAAACCATCGAGCGCAACGCCAAACAGCAGATCCAGCTGATCAACGATTTGTTAGACATTTCCCGCATTATTCGCGGGCAGCTGAGGCTGGATCGCAATATTATTGATCCTGCCGAGCCCGTTTTGAATGCCCTGGAAACGGTGCGATTTGCGGCAGAAGCCCGAGCCATCCAGATTGATCTCTCCCTGGATGAAGAAGTTGGCTCTATCCAGGGCGATAGGGGCAGATTGCAGCAGGTGGTGTGGAACCTGTTAATGAATGCGATCAAATTCACCCCCAGGGGTGGGCGAGTGGAGTTGCGGTTGGAAGAAGTTGTAGGTGGGGTAGGTGAGGTAGGTGAGGTAGGTGAGGATACTGACCTACCCACTTCACCCACGTCATCCACGTCATCTACCCAATACGCCCGCATCACCGTTACCGACACCGGGAAGGGCATTGCCCCTGACTTTTTGCCCGATGTATTTACCCTGTTCAAACAGCAGGACAGCTCATTGACGCGGTCCTTTGGGGGGTTGGGGTTGGGCCTTGCCATTGTTAAACAGGTGGTTGAAGCCCACGGTGGCACCATTACCGCGGCCAGTCCTGGAGAAGGGCAGGGGGCAACGTTCACCGTCTTACTTCCCTTGGTTCCCCAGGCCCAGGCTGATTCCCTCGACGGGACCCAACCAGAGCAGTGGAATCTTGAGAACCGCCAGGTGATTGTGGTGGATGATGAAGGCGATTCCCTTGAATTGGTTAAAGTCATTTTGGAGGGAGAAGGGGCAACGGTTTCCACCTTTTCTTCCTCCATGGCGGCTTTGCAGGCGCTGGAGCAGTCCCATTTTGATCTGCTCATCAGCGACATCGGCATGCCCGACATCGACGGCTATGCTTTACTGGCAGAGGTTCGCAGGGGGGATTCCCTGAATCGGAAGATTCCTGCCATCGCCCTCACGGCCTATGCCGGAGAACGCGACAAAAGCAAAGCAATCGCTGCGGGGTATCAAGCCCATGCGGCGAAACCTATCGATATCCAGGAGCTGTTGTCGACAAGCTCAGATTTGGTTGCAGCTAACTAAGGAATCAGACGGGTACATCCCACCTTTGTCATCCTGTTCGTGAAACGGCTCCGGAGGAGCAATGGAACGGAGTGTAGCGAAGGATCTCAGGCCTTGCACAAGATCGGGATTCTAAGCCTGTCTGAAAGACAAACAGAATGACATTTGCAAAACTGGGATGCACCCAATCAGACTTGAATAAGTTCCAAAATTTGAGTTTTGAATTTTGAGTTGAGCGACCAATTCAAAATTCAAAACTAAGAACTTAAAACTCATTCACTCCTAAGGGCAGATCTATGTAATGCTAAAGAGCCAACATGGGAACTTACACCCCTCCGTAGAGCTATCCTTTACGCAAAAGTCGCCAAAACTCCTGCGCTGCCTAGTTTTCCCTCTTCCCCCAGCCCCTACTCCCAGAACGGGAGCAGGGGGGCCGGAAAGCCCCTTCTGACCTCCCCCTCTACCATTTTGGGCTGCCGCTTATACATAAGTGATCTGGATAGAGGACTTGCTCTCGATGGCCCC
>CAZPYG010000087.1:0-21317 GCA_964590465.1 uncultured bacterium
ATTACCCTGGTGGATGAGGCCCAAATCACCGATAATGGCCCGGTTTTTGGCAATAGCAAGGTGAAGGTGGGCACCCAGATCGAAATTGAGGGAGACCTGTTTGCCTTCTACACCAGCACGGTAGATGTGCGGGTTCTGGAAGATTGACAAAGGTAGCCTGGCCAATCGTAGGATGATCTCAAATCAAACCCTAAAAATCTCGAAATACTGATCATGACTGCAACTCAAGTAGCCCCAACCGCCGTGAACTGGCAATCCCTGGCGGATCAATCCCTGGCAGGAGAGGTGATCAGCGGAGATGACGCCCGGGCGGTATTGGCGGCGGCTGATACGGAGTTGCTGGATCAGCTGGCGGCGGTTTATCGGGTGCGGCGGCATCATTGGGGCAATCGGGTGCGACTGCATTTTCTGCTAAATGCCCAAAGCGGTCTTTGTCCTGAGGACTGTCACTACTGCTCCCAATCCAAGATTTCCTCAGCGGAAATCGAGAAGTATCCCTTCCTGGCCCAGGACAAGATTCTGGCGGCGGCAGAACGGGCCCATACCCTGAAGGCGGGAACCTTCTGCATGGTGATTTCGGGGCGTACTCCTGCCGAAAAGGTGTTTGGTCAGGTGCTGGAGGCGGTGCGGGAGGTAAAGCACCGCTACCCGATGAAAATCTGTGCCTGCCTGGGCCTGCTGGATGAACAGCAAACCCTGCGGTTGGCCGAAGCCGGGGTGGATCGGGTGAATCACAACCTGAATACGTCCGCAGACCACCATGAAGATATCTGCACCACCCATACCTTTCAGGACCGGGTCGGTACCCTTCAGGCCGTACAGTCTGCCGGACTGACCACTTGTTCTGGTGGGATCTTCGGCATGGGGGAGAGCCACGACGATATTATCGACATGGCCCTGGCATTGCGAGATCTGAACGTCACCAGCGTGCCCCTGAACTTTTTAATTCCCATCCCCGGTACGCCCTTTGAGGGGCGGCAGGAACTGAATCCTCGCCAGTGTCTGCGGATTTTGTGCCTGTACCGTTTGCTGTTGCCGGCTCAAGAAATTCGCATTGCCGGGGGGCGAGAAGTTCAGCTGCGGCAGCTTCAGCCCTTAGGACTCTATGCTGCGAATTCAATCTTTATTGGAGATTATCTGACCACCCCCGGCCAGGCGGCAAAGGCAGACTTTGCCATGATCCGGGATGCGGGTTTTGTGCTGGAGGGGCCGGATGGTCAGGAGTTGACCGAGGAATTGCCCCTTGATGGATGAGCCAGCTTGTTCTACCTGGGTGACCGATTTGACCCATCCCACCCGCCGGGCCCCTCGCTGAGGAGGGCATGGATCGTTAAGTAGCCAGTTTGCTGAGGCCACCGCTCATTAACGCTTTATGTTTTCAAGGCAACGATGGGCTGGTAGTGCGGGATGGAAATCTAACAAAATTCGCTCGGTTGATAGGCGTTGTTACGTTTCCCTTCACCACTGTTTACGGTAGTAATACTCCACATAACGCTTGATTTGACGGGACATGCGCCGCAGACCTTCCTTTTCTTCCCTGCGGATGAATGGCAGAAACACCCGGGAGAACATTCCCGAAATCCGCTCCTGATGGATGTACTTGGTGCGGTTAGGGCCAATATCTTCAAGTTGGAAAATATGCTCGCTGCGGAATCCGGGTACTTTGGCGATCCAGCGGAGGCAGCGATTATCTTGCATCAAAATGACTCTGGGTTGAAACTCAGTTTCATCTTCGCCTTCCACCCGACGCATGGCCAGGAATAGTTCTCCTCCCTGACGGATAGGCAGTCGGGGGTCGCAGTCGTAGAGAAAAGTATTCCAGCGGTGCCACTCTTCTTTGCGGACCAGGGCATCCCAGACCGCGAAGCGAGGGGCGTTGATGGTGGTTTCGGCGTAGAAGCTAGGCATAGGGTCGAGTCTTGAGGCGCAAGCTGAAGGGCAACCGTGCACCAGTAACGGAGGTTACTTTTATCTTCACACACACTGATAGAGTCGTGATCCCATACAATGAAAAACTTGGCTTAATGTTTCTTTATGCTGAGTCCGGCCTACGTTTCTGAGGTTTTCTTACGGGCGTCACGTTATGAACAGACTTGGCCAAAATCAACTTGCGGTGTCTCAAGGTCTTTCGATGGCAAATCTTACTCCCAATTCCAGCTTTAGTCTGAGTCTACGTTTGAAAATTCCCAACCGGGCCGGAATGCTGGCCCGGGTCACTCAGGCCATTGCCGAAGCGGGAGGCAACCTGGGGGATTTTTCCCTGGTCCGCCGCAGCCGTAATGATTTGATCCGCGTTCTGCATGTAGATGCCTCCAGTGAGTCCCATGTAGAGGACATTATCAAAGCGGTGGAGTCGGTTGAAGAGATCGAGATCTTGGAAATTAGCGATCGCACCTTCGCCATCCACCAGGGCGGCAAAATTAGCGTCGAAAGCAAGCTCGAACTCACGGACGCCGATGATTTAGCCATGGCTTATACCCCCGGGGTGGGGCGAGTCTGTATGGAAATTGCCCAGCATCCTGACCGGGTCTTTGATTTAACCATCAAGGGCAATACCGTGGCCATCGTTACCGACGGCAGCGCCGTCCTTGGGCTTGGCAACCTGGGACCTGCCGGTGCCCTTCCCGTTATGGAAGGAAAAGCTCTGTTGTTTAAGAAATTTGCCAGTCTGGATGCCTTTCCCATTTGCCTCGACACCCAGGACCCGGACGAAATTGTCGCCGCTGTAAAGCACCTTGCCCCCGTCTTCGGCGGAGTGAATTTGGAAGACATTAGTGCTCCCCGCTGCTTTGAAATTGAAGAACGGCTGCGACAAGAACTGGATATTCCCGTCTTCCACGATGACCAGCACGGCACCGCCATCGTTACCTTAGCGGCCTTAATCAATGCTCTGAAGCTGGTCAATAAGTCACTGGCTCAAATTAAAACCGTCATTAACGGAGCGGGTGCCGCTGGGGTCGCCATTGCCCGCCTGTTAAAAAAAGCGGGAGCCACCGACATTTTGATGTGCGACTCTAAGGGCATCCTTTCCCACAGCCGGGATGATCTGAACTCCCAAAAGCAGGAGTTTGCCGTGGCAGCCTCGGGTTCCCTAGCCGATGCCATGCAGGGGGCGGATGTGTTTCTGGGGGTCAGTGTTCCCGGTGTCGTTTCCGTCGAAATGGTAGAGGCGATGGCCGACAATCCCATCGTATTTGCGATGTCGAACCCCATTCCTGAAATCCAGCCCGAGCTTGTCATGGACAAAGTTGCCGTCATGGCCACCGGGCGCAGCGACTATCCCAACCAAATCAATAACGTGCTGGCTTTCCCTGGGGTTCTGCGAGGAGCGCTGGACTGTCGGGCTCAGGGTCTGACCACATCCATGTACCTGGAGGCGGCCTATGCGATCGCGGACCTCGTCAGCCCCCAGAATCTCAACGCCGAGTGCATCATTCCCTCTGTTTTTGATGAGCGAGTTTCTACAGCCGTGGCGTCTGCGGTGAAGCACGCTGCCCGGGTGGATGGAGTGGCGAGAAAGTAATCAGGAAAATCTATCCACAGTTAAGCCCCTTCCCCGTTCGGCTCCCTCCATCCCTGTATTACACTGTCGATATTGATGCATTCGGCAGGTATACCGTGCTAGACGAACAGGCTAAAAAAACGCTGCTCCGCAAGATTCCCCACGGGCTCTACATCTGTGGGGTCAAAGACGGCGAGGATGTGAACGGGTTTACGGCCAGTTGGGTCATGCAGGCATCGTTTCAGCCTCCCCTGGTGGTGAATTGTGTCAAGAACGACTCCACCTCCCACGAAATGGTCAAGGCCAGCGGCGTGTTTGCCCTCAGCTTTTTAGAAGCCAGCCAGAAGGAGATGGCCCAGAACTTCTTCAAGCCCCTGCGCCGGGTTGGCAATAAGTTCGAAGATATCGAATTCTATACCGCGCCTGAAACCGGCTGCCCTGTCATTAAAGACACCCTGGGTTATGTAGAATGCCGTGTCGTGGGTTCTGTAGAGCACGGTGACCACACCGTGTTTGTCGGGGAAGTCGTGGGCGCAGCCGTCCATAAAGAAGGCGAGCCTCTGTTGCTGGAAAGCACGGGTTGGAATTATGGCGGCTAGATCAGGGGAAGAGAGAGAGGAGGGGAGTTTCGCCTCAGGGCTCTCTCTTCATCCGCAGGGTATAAAACCTGACGCCTTCGCTTTTGCCTTTAATCTGTCAAGAAAATGCCTCTGATCAAAGTTCAAACCTCTGTATCATCCCCTGAGCAGTCCACCGTTGAGTCCATGCTGAAGGATCTTTCATCCAGCCTGGCGGCTCATTTGGGAAAGTCCGAGTCCTATGTGATGACAGCCTTTCAGGCAGATGTGCCGATGACCTTTGGCGGCACCACCGAACCGGTCTGTTACATCGAAATTAAAAGCGTAGGTACCATGGGCGGAACCAAAACGAAGGCCATGAGTACTGATTTTTGTACAAAAGTCGAAGATGCTCTGGGTGTGCCTCAAAACCGCACATACATTGAATTCTCCGATGCCGCTGGCTCTATGTGGGGCTGGAATGGCTCTACGTTTGGTTAAGGGCCATCAAAAGGGAACATCTTTATCCGGATGGGACGGCTGTTTGGCCGCGGCTTCCGAGGGTTCCCGACCACCGCTGATTAACGCATCGAGGTCGTCATTCATGGGGACAACCTGGCCGTTAAAGAACTGAGCAAAATTTTTCACGGCCCGGTCAAAGTCTGTGGCGATTACCGGCAGGGGCGGCGGGGATATGGCAGTATCCTGCCCTCCATGGGGGGGGGTGACGGTTTCGGTTTCTGCCAAATTACCGTTGCCATTGAAATGCTGAGAAGCTTCGACAGGATGAGGGGCCATGGCCGTCAATGACGGTTCTGCCGGGCTGGGCTCTGGCAAATCCGGTGGTTCAGGGAGTGGCGGCACCGCCCCTGCCGTGGGCATTGCAGCAGTACCAGGGGCTGCCATGGAGGACGGGGTTGGTTCCTCAGGCTTTGGGTCGGGCAGCACCTCCAGGGATACGGTCACTTTTTGTTGCAGCACCTGCTGAAACGCTTCTTCCACATTAGGGACTCGTCCCTGGGCCATTTTGAACAGGGGTTTTGAGCTAATGCCAATGCGAGCAACGGTCCCATTGAAAGATAAAAGCGTGCCCTGCTGCTGCATCAACGCCCGGGTGCCAAGGGGTTGCAGCGCTGCCAGCACCTGTTGCCAGAGCTGATTTAAGTTGGGTTTCGCCATTCCATCAACGGCTTCCTGCTGATGGGAGGGCGGTTCCGGAGGGGGGGCAGAGGCCGCCGGTACCGTTTCTGATGCAGGGCCAGAAGCCTGTTGAGCCGGCGTGGGCGGCGATAGGTTAGGATCCGAAGCAGCTGCCTTTTGGTCTGCTTCCTGGGCCGACGGCGCAGAACTTTCAACCGATTGAGCCGGTGCAGCCATCGGCGGGGGCGTTTGCGGCAGGGTAGCCGGTTGGGGACGGGAAGTCGCGGCAGTCGTAGGTACCGGCAGCGGATGACCACTGGCAGGGATGGCCTTAACCTGTCCAGCCAGGGCAGAAGGCAGCAGCCCGAACAGAGTGACCTCCAACCAGAGTCTCGGTTGGGTGGTGTTTTTGACTTGAACTTCTGCGGATCGCAGGTGCTGTTGCCCCAGTAATAGCCATTGGGCGTCAATGCCCTGTACTAAGGACTGCATCTCGGCCCAGGTGGGTGGGGTAATTGCCACCAGGTCTTGCCGGTCTCCCGCGGTCTTGGCGATCAGCAGGTCACGATAAAACCCGGCCAGATTCTGTAAGACAATCAGAGGTTCTCGGCCCCGGTCCATGAGTTTTCGAGCCTGGTCTAGCACAGTAGTGCCGTTGTTTCTGACAATTCCCTGGACCAGGGCCAGCAGGTCCCGCTCGGGCACCGCCCCCACTAAATCCCAAACAGCTTCTGCCTCAATAGGGGGTTCCAACAGGCTAAGCTGGTCCAGCAAACTCTGGGCATCCCGCAGCCCCCCCTGGGAAATTTGGGCCACCAGTCGCAGGGCTTCATCGTTAATGGCAATTTCTTCTGTAGTGGCAATGGCCCGCAGATGGGCCAACATGGGCTCCAGGGGAATGCGGCGGTAGTCGAACCGCTGGCAGCGGGAAATAATGGTCGGTAAAACCCGCTGGGGGTCCGTCGTCGCCAGTACAAAGACGACATTGTCAGGAGGTTCTTCCAGGGTTTTCAGCAGCGCATTGAACGCTGCCGTACTGAGCATGTGACATTCGTCAATCACATAAACCTTATAGCGACATTGAGCCGGGGCAAACTGGGCCCGTTCAATCAGTTCGCGGATGTTATCGACCCCGGTGTTGCTGGCGGCGTCAATTTCAATAAAGTCAAGGGCAGAGCCATTGGTGATGGAGCGACAGGTTTCGCATACCCCGCAGGGATCCGGCGTCGGCTGGTCCTGGTTAATGCAGTTGAGGGATTTTGCCAGGATCCGGGCACTGGAAGTTTTGCCGGTACCGCGAGGGCCAGAAAACAAGTAGGCGGGGGCAATTCGCTGCTGGCGCAGGGCATTGGCCAGGGTCGTTGCGATCGCGTCTTGCCCTACCAACTGGGCAAACGTTTGGGGCCGATACTTGTGATGCAGGGGTTCATAAGCCATAGCACTACAATAACCCGCCTACCGATCCATCAGGGGTTATGGTTCATCCTCTTTCCAGTGGTCGGGAATTTCAATGATCAGCGTATCCATTTCGCTAAAGGTTTTGCCCTGGGCCTGCCTGACTTCTTGATTATTATGGCGGGCCCTTTGGGCCAACCACTGGACTTTATCCACTGCGGCGGCAATCGCCGGATGCGGCGGAACATTCATCCGTATGCCACGTTCCGCTCCCGTACTGTTTCCCTCAACCTCGTCCGGCTCGCGGGGTTCATAGCCCTGGAAATAGGCTAAAGCCAATCGCCGAAACAGGGGCTGAAGATAGTCGGGGAGAGACGCTTCAACCTCCTGGGGCTTCCCATAGCGATCTACCAGTTGCCCCATGGCCTGGGCAATCAGGGTGTTATCTTCGCGACTCGTGGGATAGTCATCTTTTAAGTCCATCCAGCAGGCCTGAAACGCCTGCATCTCACGCAGCACCATGGGGCATGACCTGATTGAAAGAAATGAAATGGCAGAAACTACCGCCCTAGCTTTACCGTCGGCTGTTGATTTCAGCATGCCCAGAACGATTGCCCCCGACTACATTTTTCTCCTCGGCACAACATTCTCCATAGAGGGGGTTTTGGAGACCTTCTCATTCGCCGATACTATTGATAGTGAAAGCGCTGCGCCAGGTGAGGATTTTTGTGCTGCTGTCTAAAGGGTTTGAAGTTGAAATGTACACCGGCACCCCAGAAGGGGACATTGTCGGTCTCTCAGATCGAATTGTGGCCAACCTGAATGGGTTTGTGCGGGAACCCGACAGCCGCAATGTGGAATACACCACGCCCCCCTTGTGCCGCTACGAAAAGCTACTGTGTGAACTGGTGCGACCTCGCCACGAGCTACGCAAATATCTGAGGCAGTTGGGCGACTATACCCTGGTGCCGGGCAGTTCCCTATCCCTGGGCCCCGTGGACCGATTCTTTCGGTCCGATCCGAGCAACCCCTATCACGCCTACATTGAAGAAACCTACGGAACCAAAGTGGTAACGGCCAGCGTTCATATCAATATTGGCATTTCTGATCCAGATCTCCTGATGCAGGCCTGTCGCCTGGTGCGGGTTGAAGCCCCCTTGTTTCTGGCCCTGACAGCCTCCTCTCCCTTTTTAGATGGGGAAGTGACGGGGTCCCACTCCAGTCGCTGGCAGGTTTTCCCGAAAACCCCGACTGAGGTGCCCCTGTTCGAAAGTCACCTGCACCACATCAACTGGATGGAAGCACAACTGGCTGCCGGGACCATGCAAAACGTCAGGCACCTGTGGTCTGCCGTCCGGCCCAATGGGGACCGACGACCCTACAATTTGAACCGTCTAGAGTTGCGCATCTGCGATTTAATCAGCGACCCGGTTGCCCTCTTAGCCGTGACTGCACTACTGGAGGCTCGGTTAATCCAAATGATGCAAAATCCAGATTTGGATCCACTTTTGCAGAGTCGCTTACCCTCAGGCACTCGGAATCAAGATTTGGTCGCTTTAGCCGATGCTAATGAGATGGCGGTGGCCAAATCCAGCCTTGAAGCAGAACTGCGGCACTGGCAGGATGGTCGTCCCATCACGGCCAAAGCCTGGATTCAGGAACTCTACGAAGAAGTTTGGCCCGTTGCTAAACACAATGGCATCAGTTGCTTCCTCAGTCCCTTAAAGAAAATTCTGCGGGAAGGAAATGAAGCCCAGGCCTGGTTGCGGCAGTATGAGGCAGGTCGTTCCGTACGGGAGGTCATGGGGGATGCCATTGAAGTCGTCAAAATTCACGAAGGGCATTTAGCGGAAGAACTGTGTGAACCCTGTGTCGCCTAAACTGCCGGTACCGCTTCCAGGGGGCTACCTGCCTGGCCTGACAAATTTCCTGGTTCATTGACCAAAGCACCTGAGACTTTGGTCCTCCTGGGCCGATGTTCCAGACTCGCTATCCCCAGTGGGAAAGCCAGCTGAGGGTTCCCTGAACACCCTGGTCTGCCAGCAGACCCTATCAGGTTACTCCTTATATATAGGGTCTATAAATTGAGGGCTGATTGGGGTCATCCTTGAGGAGTTAATGGATGGGAGACGGTAATTGACCACCACCTCCCTACATCTCGCCTGATGCGCTCTAATCTGGCCTCAAACTGGAATTGCTGGCTTCCTGGAACCATTCAGTCTTTTTGATATCTCCCATAAGCAAACTGGACCACTCCCCCGCCAAGCCCTGTCTACTATGAGTTAGTTTTAACTCTTCTCAAATCGGCTCCAAGTATTAATAAAATCTATATCTACTAGACAATCTTCCTCCAAGTGGTTCGATTTGCCATAGTGTCCTAGTCTTTATGCCCTATGCCCAACGTAGTTCTGGTTAATCCTCAGATTCCGCCCAATACGGGCAACATTGCCCGTTCCTGTGCAGCGACGGGTACGGCTCTACATCTAGTGGGGCCGCTCGGCTTCGAACTCAGCGACCGGCAATTGAAGCGCGCTGGCCTAGACTACTGGCCCCACGTGAATCTGCACCTCCACGATGATTGGCAACGGTTCCACCAAATGCAACAAAGTGCCGGGGGCCGTATGGTGGGATTTAGCACCTCCGGTCGATGTAGCTATATAGATTTGGATTACAGAGCCTCAGACTGGCTACTGTTTGGTAGTGAAACCGAAGGCCTCCCTCCCCTAGTCCTTGAGGCCTGTGAGGTTACCGTCTGTATCCCGATGAATCGTTCTGTTGTACGGAGTCTTAATCTTGCGTCGAGCGTCGCTATTGGACTGTTTGAAGCGTTGCGGCAATTAAGACCAACCCCAGAAACCCCATCGGCTCCCTAAACTGTGGGTCGCTTCCCTTAGATTCTGGTAAAACCCAATATCCAGCGGGACTATCTACCTGGTTTTGTCATTCATTCCCTAAAAGTGATGGGGTTTGATGAAAAAAACGGTCTTTTATCAATGTGGGAACATCCTTCAGGAAAAAACACCAGCGTCCCAAAAGCTATGCAGGCCACAAGATTCTCTTAAATAATCTTGTGGCCAAAACAAAAAAAATAAGAGGTCTTAGGTGATACAAAACCAAGTCCGACTTCATAAGAAATTTCTATAGCTCATTCCTTTAGGAAAAAGGGTAAGGTTCTATCCCAGGGTAGAGCTGCCCAGGCGAGATTTAGACTATGCACTCAAACCTATGTATTGGAACAGGTTCAAGAGTTATCCCCAGGGTCTTCCAGAGCATTATTTGCCCTGGAGGACCCTGGGGAAAGATGGAGAATTCTCTTTAAGGGTTTTATTGAGCCTCTTGCTAAATCGTTTTTTTTGGGGTTAAACCTATATGTTGAGTTTGCAAAGTTCCCGGTTTAACCGAAATGGTTAGGGAATATGCATCAGTGAGAAAACTTAGGAACGCTGATTGATTTTTGGGTTTACTCGTGTAAACTTGCCTAAGTCGCTAAAAGGAAGGTATTGTTACCTAGTCCTGGCGCTTCTGATCGATGTTGACGTTCCTATGCCTGACTTCTGTGTTGCCATACCTGCAGTAACTGCAAATCCTGGCATTTTCAGAATTTAGGTTTCCTTCGTTGAACGCTGGTTTACAGGAGGTCGTTCCTTGAAACGCGTATTTCCGCAAGAGTCCGCAGCCGACTCACATTCGCCAATTTCGAATGGGATTCAGCCGGGGGCTTTAGGTGGCTCTCGCCGAGTGCAAAAATCGGCCGCTGTCCTGGGTATAGCTCTATCCTTCGGTACATCAGCACCTTTGCTGTTCGAACCGGAATCTGCCCTGGCGGTTGAAGGGCCAATAGTTGCGGTCGTACCCGCCGCTGAAGACAAAGCCGATGTTCCCCAGGCAAGGCTTGTGACCAACCGAGGGGATTTGGCTGCAACCATCTATCACACGGTTGAAGAAGGCGAAAGCCTTTGGCAAATTGCCGAAGATCATCAGGCTGATTTGGGTTTTCTGAAGGCCGCTAACAGCATCGCTCCCGACGAAGTTCTTAAGGTCGGTCAAGTGCTTCGGGTGCCTTCAGTAGTTGAAGATATTGCTGGGGCTGGTGACTCTGGCAAAGTCCATCGTTTGGCCCTCAGTGATAATGTCCGAGGTAGTGTTGGCGGTGACCTTACCGTTGTCTTCGGTGAAGAACTGTCCCTAGGCGAAGGCTCTCAAGAAGGTCTAGAGTCTGAGGCGGATGCCGAACTGGACAAAGAAGCTCTTGCTAAGCTTGCTGCAGAAGAATTAAGCCAGGAGTCTTACGAATTAACCGCAGCAGCCCTACGAGGCGAGAATGAAACAGCATTATTGAACGAGCATGGTAATGCTGCCCCTGCTGCACGAGAGGATGCTGCCTCCGCAGAAGTCGATACTGATTCTGTAGAAACTAGGGTTGCAGCCCTTCCCTCCGAACTACCAAATTCTATGCCTTTTAACGCAGTTGAGGCAGATGCGTTAGAAGATTTGGAGGTCGCTGCCGCCGGCTCAGCCGAACCGAGTGCCGCCACTGTGGAACAACCTTTAGAAGGTTCTGTTGCTGACCTTTCTGAAACTGCCCCTCAGGTTGCCCTATCTGATTCCCCTGCTGTATCCAGAGATTGGCAAAACCAGGAAATTCAACCGCTACCAGCGCCAGAAACCGCTGTCGAAACGCCCAAGTCCCTGACTGTCGCAGCACTGAGGGATGAGCTGAGTGAAGCAGAGGCAGTTCCTAGCGAACCGGTCCCGAATATTAGCACCACATCCTATCGGGTGAAAGCGGGTGATACCTTCTGGAAAATTGCAACTCGCCATGGTTTGAGCCCTGATGAGTTGCTGGGCCACAACGCTGGTCGACGCCCGGAAACCCTGATGGTGGGTGATAGCCTTAACATTCCGGTTGGGGCAGCCGATCCTACTTCAGGGTCTGCTAACTCCGCCATCGCCAGGGCTAGCCAGCCACAGGCCCAAGAAAGTCGCGACGTGGCTATCCAGGATCACCTGGCCCGTATCCGGGAAGCTGCAAATCGTGACATTGACCCTGAAGAACTTAAGGCCCGTATTATTGCTGTTCGGGAATCCCTTGAAAGGGCCGAAAGCGTTGATGCTGGTAATGCTCCCCTGGAGTATCACAGTTCCACCTCGGGGAGTTCCGCGGCTGCACCCGCTGCTGATTTGAGCCAGATTAGACCTCAGGCCCAACCAGCCAGCCAGTCGCTGGTGGCCCGATCATCGGCTCCAGCCCAAGCCGAATGGACTGTAACGGACGCAGCCGATAGCTCCGAGACGGTACAAATTGCAGCCCGAACGGCTGCTTCTGAATCCGTTACTGCTCCCGAGGCAGTGCTGCCCCCTACCACGGTGCCGGAAAATCTAATGGCTGCTGCCCCTATGTCTCCCGATGTTTATCGGGCTTCTCCCCAACTACCGGTGGGAGAAGTTGTTACCCCTGGCATGCCCATGTTGCCTGATTCTGGCGAATTCTTGCCAGAGGCCCCTAACCGCTTCAACGGTTATGTTTGGCCGACCCAGGGAACTTTTACTTCTGGCTATGGCTGGCGCTGGGGCAGAATGCACCGAGGCATTGACATCGCCGGTCCCGTCGGGACACCAATTATTGCGGCGGCTCCTGGCGTGGTGGTGCGCTCTGGCTGGAACTCTGGTGGATACGGTAATCTTGTGGACATTCGCCATGCTGACGGCAGCATGACCCGATACGCCCACAACAGCCGCCTGTTGGTCCGGGAAGGTCAACAGGTCAGCCAAGGTCAGCAAATTGCTGAGATGGGTAGCACCGGTTATAGCACTGGGCCTCACCTGCACTTTGAAGTTCATCTGCCGAACTCCGGTACGGTGAATCCCCTGGCCTATCTGCCCGGTCGTTAAGACTTTACCGGTCCATTTCCTTCACAGCATCCCGGTACCGGGATGCTGTTTTTTATGTCTTCAGCAGAGCCCTCCACCGGGGAATTACCTGGCAGTTCTGAAGCGAAAAAAATCAGGTTTTTGCGCTCCATTTTGGAGTTACCTTCCCATTGTGTGTTACGTTTATATACTGTTGGTTTCAGCGAGTTATCGCGAACAACCTGCGAGCGGCTCAGTAGCTCAGTGGTAGAGCAGGGGACTCATAAGCCCTTGGTCGCGTGTTCAAATCACGCCTGAGCCATGGTTGGAAAGCTCAACAAGCTTCCAAGATCTTTAAAGTCCAGGAGATAGGTGGTATGACGAGCTTGATGGAAGACTGTCTGCGTGTCGGTCAGCCAGCTCCAGACTTCACCGCGACCGCTGTGTATGATCAGGAGTTTAAGACCATCAAGCTGTCTGACTATCGGGGCAGATACGTCGTTTTGTTCTTTTATCCCCTGGACTTTACCTTCGTCTGCCCGACTGAGGTGACTGCCTTTAGCGATCGCTATGGCGATTTCAAGGATATCAATACCGAAGTTTTGGGCGTTTCCGTGGATAGCGAGTTTTCTCATCTGGCCTGGATCCAAACCGATCGTAAAGCGGGCGGTGTGGGTGATCTCAACTATCCGCTGGTTTCAGACCTGAAAAAGGAAATCAGTGCTGCTTACAACGTCTTAGATGCCGACGCCGGCGTTGCCCTCCGGGGCCTTTTCATCATCGATAAAGATGGCATTGTGCAGCACGCTACCATTAACAATCTTTCCTTTGGTCGCAGTGTTGAAGAAACCCTGCGGGTTCTTCAGGCGATTCAATATGTGCAGGCCAACCCCGATGAAGTGTGTCCCGCAGGTTGGCAACCAGGAGACAAAACCATGACGCCTGACCCCGTGAAGTCTAAAGAATTCTTTGCCTCCGCATAGCCTTCTGCCATGACGGCTCGTTCACCCCAGGTTGTTGCTCCAAATTTTTTGCGGTATGCCTTACCTGTTCCCGCTCGGTTGGGGCTACCCATTGGCGATATCGCCCCAGACTTTGCGCTGTTTGATGTAACTCATCAACGCACAGTCCGGTTGGCAAATTTTCGGGGTAAGCAGCCGGTTGTTCTGGCGTTTACCCGCATCTTTGCTGAAGCGGTATACTGCCCCTTTTGCTTTCCCCACATCATTGCGATGAATGATGCCTACGAGCAGTTTCGCAATGCCGGGGCAGAGGTGTGGATGGTAACCAGCACCAATATCCGCCAGAGCCAGGGGGTAGTCGAAGACTTACAGTTACAGCTTCCCCTACTCTGCGATATTGACGGTAAAGCGTTTCGGGCTTATCACACGGGTCAGGCCTTGGGGGCTCCCCTGCCGGCCCAGTTTGTGCTGGATGCCCAGGGCAGGTTGCGTTACTGTCATATGTTTTCGTTCTTGCATCACAACGCTCCTCCTGAAAAGCTGCTAGCAATTCTGAGCGAATTGTGACCACCCTAGCCCACTCGTCATACGGTGGGGTTATGTTTGTGGTTTAATGGCTTTGCTTTACCTGGATTTCTTGAAGCCCCTTAGGGGAGGAAGATGCGGCTCTGGTAAAACAAGTGGTTACTCGTAGTACGAATTCTTTATTCGGTATTGACCCTGGCAGCACCAGTATTCGTTTTACCTGTCCAAAAGAATCGGCAGACAACGGCCACTTTGCTTTTATCCGAGCCCGAGTCTCATTTTTTATCCTTGGGTCAAACGACAACTCTATTGAATTACGTAAACGTCTGCTGGAACTGGCCAACGCCAATATCGCCAATCAGCTGCAGGGGTACGGAATTGAATTCACCGTACAGGCTCCTACCGTTTATGTGGAGTCTCCGGTAACGCTTTAGAACAAGCAGCAGGCAGACCTTGTCCGGGGTACCCAAATTTTCTATATCGGGTGGCAAAGGGACAATATTTTCGGGTTAGCATAGCTGCCATCGTGCCATTTTCCACAGTTTCGGGGGTGGGCGGCAGGACGCACGAAACTGGGGGGGAGATGAAGACCAAGCTGAGCCATTTTCATACCTGGAACACCCTCAGGACCCTCGTTGTCCCGATCATCCCTCTGCTGTTTGCCTTGGGCTGCAGCGAACCTGAGCTAAAGCCCCGACTCAGACAGGCAAGGAGCTTTGTGGGGGATGCCGATACTCTGGTGGTCACCACTGAGCCTGCCTTCCCCCCCTTTGTTTATCTCAACAGCGAGGACGAGTTGGTGGGCTTCGATGTTGACCTGATGAATGAAATTGCCCGTCGCCTGGAGTTAGGGGTGTATTACGCCTATATTCCCTTTGATGGCCTCTTTGCCACCCTGGAAGCTGAGACTGCCGACGCCTCCGTTAACGCCATGACCATTACCGAGGAGCGGGATCAGGCTATCGATTTTTCTCGTCCATACTTTCAATCGGGTTTGGCGGTTGCCATTCGTTCCAATGAGCAGGCAATTAATTCCCTGGAGAACTTATCAGGTCGTAAAATTGCCGTCAAGCTCGGTACCACCGGTGCAGCCCTGGCGGCTCAGGTTCCTAATGCCCAGTTGGTTACCTTTGACTCGGCTGAAAAGGCGCTGTTTGACCTATCTAAGGGCAATGTGGATGCGGTGATTAAAGACGAACCGACTACCCTGGGAATGCTGGAACAGGCCAATATCCAGAATGTCAAACTGTTAGCAGAACTCTTGACCGAGGAATATTACGGAATTGGCCTGCCGCCCCATTCGCCCAACAAACCCTTTATCGACCGTGCCCTAAATGACATGATCGCCGACGGCACCTACGAAAAGCTCTATCGCAAATGGTTTAAGCGCATGCCACCGCCCCTGCCGGAAACTGCCCCCGGGGCACCCTAAAGGCGCGGATGTAGAGGCTAACAGCGCAGCTGTTGGGGGGTTAAAAAACTCATCCGCAAGGGGAAAGGCAAGTCGTGTGGAGTTTCTGCCACCTAACTAATCTTCAATCTCGGCCATTTCGATGACCTGCTCGTCGTAGTCTTTGACGAGAAAATTTAAGGGCTTGTCGCGGCGAATCTTGTGCTTAATGCCACTGGTCTGAACCCGCATCAGGATGTACTCCAGGCAGTTGTGATCAAAGCACACATGGCGCTGGCGGTTACGATGGCCCAAACTAGCCCCAGAAATGATGTGGAGCTGGGTATTTTTCCGCAACTGGTACCACAAACCATCGGGCGCGCTCATCGTACCCTGGTTGGCCATACTGCCGACCCCAGACATGTAAAGGGGATCAATTCCCGCCGTCCCTAACGTCTGTTCGTAGTTGTAGTAATAATGCAGGGGCACCTCAGCAACGGGTAAATTCAACATGCCCTCATAAAACCGGCGGGCCACCTCCAGGTCGGACACCATGATGGTATGTACCTTGGGGGCACTTTTAAGGAACATCCACATTGCTCCAGCGTAGGCCACCAGTAACATGACCATGATGCCCTGAGTTGACATGATGCTGTCTAAGGGCAGGCCAAATAAACCCGCTATTGGTTGAAGAGGGGCTTTGAGCTGTAGCCAGAGATTTACCATGTCGAATTCAATGAGTTACGGTGGTGGGCTCTCTATAGTTTACCAAGTTCAATTCTGCTCGCGGTTCAACTTACCAAAGCCCAAAAAACTGCGGGGTTTTGTAAATTTACGTGCTCAAATTCCAGACTGTAGGTATAGTAAAAGCTGATCTCAGCCAAGTTCATTAGCATCAGCCCCGTGAACGTTCCTAATTTTCCCGAATGCGATCATAAGCTGGTTCAGTCGCTGTATCACCATAGTGATCAGGAACTTGTCGGTCTGTTTCAGGAACACCCTGACTCAGGGCGGTATTTTGCGGCCATCTTTTGCCGTTATAGCCCCATGGTGTACAGCCTGATTCGCCATTCAGCTCGTTCGCCGATCCAGGCAGAATATTTATTTGCGCTAACCTGGCGGCATATTCTCCACGAGTTAGGGGGGGTGAACTGTAACTCCGGAGAGGACCCTGCCAATCCGAAGGGATTTTCCCTACAAAATTGGATCATTAACGTTACGGCGTTGTGCATCAATCAGGCGGTGGTGCCGGAAGTTGAGTCTATCCATTATTCCCTGGCTAAGGCTTCTCCTCCTTTCTGGTGCTACGTGGAGCAGTCGCTCGACCAGTTAGCTCCCACCGAGCGATTGATTCTGATTATGTCCCTTACTTTTCGGTGGAGCGAAACTCGCATTGCCGCTTATCTCCAGGCTGAAGGCGAGCAATTGTCCCCGGCCCAGGTGCGGGAAAAGCTTGGGTTAGCCTACCAGCATTTAGAGGCTTCTCTGCCAGATGATATTCGCACCATTTACTTGGGGTACTCTCATTCACAACCCCCTTCTGATTCTGAGGCAGATGGCCTGGACAAGCTGCTCAATGTTCCGGAATTAGTAGGAGTCACTGCTGAGTTAGACCAACTATAACGTTGCACAAGGAGTATTCAGCTATGAGGTCCTGGCGCCTGTATGCGGTCTTGGGCACGGCAACCCTGTTGACCACGGCGACAACTCCGGCCATGGCCCGTGGGGCGCCACCTGGGATGATTGCGGCCAGCCTCGAAGAACAGCTTGACATTCAACCTTTCGATGCCACCCAGGGTCCTGCTCGGGATGTCGCCGACCAATGGATGCAGTTAGGCAACCAGAAGCTGGCGACAGGGGACTACAGGCAAGCGATTGCGGCCTGGGAGGAAGCCGTAGATATCTACTACGCTCTGGGGGACAATCAGGGTCTGGGTCAGGCCTATAGCTTAATTGGCTCAACCTATGCTCAACTAGGAGAAGAGCGCAAGGCGGAGAAGGCGTTTCGCCAGCGAATTGCAACGGCTCGCGATAGTAATGATCTAATCGGCGTCAGCTTCGGCTTGAACAACCTGGGTACTTTGTACGTAAATCGGGGCCGTTTGGCCGAGGCCCAGGCTATCTTTGCCCAAGCCCTGCAGCCGGCTCAACTGGCAGAAGACAATCGCACCATTGGTCTATCGCTCAGTAATTTGGGGCTCGTTGCCCTAGAACAGGAGAACTTTGATGCTGCCGCTGAACTGCTGGAGGCCGCTACCAACTATCGCTACCTGGCCGGTGACTATCTCGGAGAAGCGAATTCTTCAAACACATTAGGGGATGTTTATCTAGCTCTAGGACGAGACTCAAATGCTATTGGGGCCTATCGTGTGGCGTTACGAGCTGGGGCAGATGCTGGTGATCAAGCCCTGCAAATCAGGGCGATAGATGGACTATTAGGTATTTACTTTGATCGGGAAGAGTGGACTACCGTCCAGGATTATCTGCAATTGCGCAGCAACTTGACCCTGGGTGATGGGGAGCCTGATATGCAAACCGCAATTACCTTACGGTGGCTTGGGGATTATTACTATGCCCAAGGTGATGTTGTAACTGCCGAGCAGCTTTATTCCCAGGGGTTAGGCTTAGCCAGGGCCTTAGACATTACCTTTCTGGAAGCAGAACTGACAAATCGGATCCTGGAGCTTTAATCTGAAATCTGAAGGGGATTATAACCTTCTCCCAGTCCGGAAGTAGCATTTTGCCCTAGGGAACAGCAATTCTCAATAGGACTTTTAAGAGGATGCACTACCGCTCAGGCTGAGCTTGTCGTTTGTCCAAAGGACAGGCTTTGCCAACGCGTTCGCGCAGCGAGTGCAAAGCACTCAGCGGCTCCCTAAGTGAGCAAGCCTAAAATTATCGCTACAGCGTAGGGTGATGGCCTTTCCCCGCTGGGGACGTTTCACGAACGACCGGCTTCTAAGAAACGATTGTCCGGAACCGTTCGGGGTGAGCTTGTCGTTCACGTTAGTGGCTCCCTGAGGGAGCAACCCCATAACCTTGTGCTGTAGCCTAAGTGATGGGTTTTCCCCGCTGGGGAGGCTTCGCCAACGACTCCGCTCAACCCGAACGCATGGTCTTCGTTTCGGCCAGGGCTGATCTAAGTCTTGGGTCAGCCCTGGCCGAACGGCAGGAACTCAAACTGAGAATTGCTGCACCATTGGCATAAGCATTGACGATTTCGGTACGGGGTACTCTGCCTTTAGCTGCTTACATCAACTCCCCATCACCAGCTTGAAGATTGACCGCAATTTTATTGCCTGCATCGGTTCCGAATCTCGAGATCGCACCATCGCCCAAACCATGGTGATGCTGACCCAACAACTGGGGGTAACCGCCACGGCTGAGGGCATTGAGACTGAGGGACAGCGGCAATTCCTTCAAGATTTGGGTTGCGAGCTGGGGCAGGGGTGGGTTAATCATGGCAATGGAGCAGTTGCAGTTGATTTGAAAAGCGTCCTGTAGGGTGTCAGATTTGACCCACCCCGCCCTCCGGGCACCCCTCCAAGGAGGGGAAATTGCCCCGTTTAGGGGTATCAGGAGTTATTCCAAGCTGAAGTTGTTGCGATGTTAAAGACCTAATTAATCTATCGCTGTAGAAAAGAAAACTTTGCAAAGAATTATTTATTAATGTTCCTGAAAAGAAAATTTTCACCTCGTAAAAGCCATAAAAATAGTGGGATTCACCTGCCCTACAAATTATCTCTCCCTAAAGATATTAACTTGTGAAAAATTTGCTTACTAAAAATAGGCGTAATTCTGTAGTTTGATACTTAACCAATTTCAAGCAGCCCTGGCCGGGATGTTTCAGAATCGCTCAAGTGATTCGAAAGCCTCTTCGTTTTGGCCTTGAAACTATAGGTGAAGGTCTCCTTTCAGATCCCTTTCCGTTGACAGGGATGATGTTAGGGGCGATTTTTTAGCACCTATCTGCTTATTTAAGCTTTCTATAGACTCAATTTGTATCTGTCTATGTATTAGGAAGCGTCTTTATCCGCTCTGTATTTTCGAGTAGTAGAGAGGAGAGTCCCATGACCATAAGTCCCCCTGAACCGGGACAAAAAGTCAGGGTTGTGGTTGATAAAGACCCGGTTGATACCTCATTTGAGAAATGGGCGAAACCGGGACACTTTGATCGCACGTTGGCCCGCGGACCTAAAACCACCACGTGGATTTGGAACCTGCACGCCGACGCCCACGACTTTGACAGTCACACCAGTGACTTAGAAGATATTTCGCGCAAAATTTTCAGCGCGCACTTTGGTCACCTGGCGGTGATTTTCATCTGGCTGAGTGGAATGTACTTCCACGGGGCCAAGTTTTCCAACTATGAAGCCTGGTTGACCAACCCCACCGGCATTAAACCCAGTGCCCAGGTGGTCTGGCCCATCTTTGGCCAGGAAATTCTTAACGCTGACGTTGGCGGCGGTTTCCAGGGTATTCAAATTACCTCTGGCCTGTTCCAACTATGGCGGGCTAACGGCATCACCAACAGCTTCCAGCTGTACTGCACCGCCATCGGAGCCCTGGTAATGGCGGGTTTGATGCTGTTTGCCGGGTGGTTCCACTACCACAAGCGGGCCCCCAAGCTGGAGTGGTTCCAGAATGTGGAATCGATGATGAACCATCACCTGGCGGGTCTGCTGGGTCTGGGGTGCCTGGGCTATGCCGGTCAGCAAATTCACGTTTCGCTGCCGATTAACGCCTGGGGGCACGATAGCGGAAAGGCCAAAGGTTATGAAACTGACACCCGAACGCCCGCCATCGTCAGCCTGTCGCCTGCCTGTCCGATCACGGGCATTGGGCCCGGCTCGGCATCCGTCACGGAAAACATGACTCCCGTTTACGTTTATTTCAGTAACGTCAGATATTTGCGATCCGTAGTTTACCCTTGAAAGGAGTGTCATGGCCAAGGCCCCGAACCCCTTTCCGGCACCACGAGAGCCGGAGCCGACTCCGCCCGATCCCGCAACGCTTGCCGGGGAGTTGGGCATTCGCGACGCCGAGGACATCCGCCGACTTCTGGTGGACAGGATCGAATCCGGCGGCCGGTCGCATGTGGATCTTGGCGGTGTGACGGCTGTCGATACCAGTATCATCCAGGTCCTGCTCGCGGCAGCGCGCAGCGGGGCAGAGCGAGACTGCACACTGGAATTCGCCGGGTTCGACGAGAGCGCGCTGCCCGCCTTCATGACAGCCATCGGCCTGCTTTCTGCGGGCGAAGCCGGCACCGGATTTCCCGACATTCAGACCATCACGACCATGTCCGAGGAGGAAGAATGAGCAAGTCGGTTCTGACGATCGATGACTCCGAATCGATCCGGCAGATGATCTCGATGACTTTGGGCGGCGCCGGCTTCACTGTCGACGAGGCCAGGGACGGCGCGGAAGGGTATGCCAAGGCGATCGGGGGCACCTACAGTGCGATCATAACAGACCTCAACATGCCCAACATGAACGGGCTGGAGTTCATCAGGAAGTACCGCGCCCATCCATCGAGCCGCGGCGTTCCGATCATCTTCCTGTCCACCGAATCCGACGACGCCTCCAAGCAGGAAGCCAAAGCGGCGGGTGCCATCGGCTGGATCGTCAAGCCCTTCGACCAGAACCAGTTGCTCGCAGCGATCAGGAAGGTGGCCGGCGCATGACCCAGTACGACCCCGCAGAAACCTTCCGCCAGGAAGCCCGCGACGTTCTCGACCAGCTCGAACAGGCATTGCTCGACCTCGGCGAAGCGTTGGACGACATGACCCTCGTGGACAGCGCCTTTCGCGCGCTGCACACGATCAAGGGCTCGGGCGCGATGTTCGGCTTTACCGATGTCGCGGATTTCGTCCACGAGTTCGAAACAGCCTTCGACCGGGTTCGCAAGGGCACGGCACAGCCATCGCAGGAACTTGTGCGTGTCGCACTTGCCGCGCGGGACCATATCGCCACCCTGATCGCAGAGCCCGGCA
>CAZPYG010000088.1:0-21282 GCA_964590465.1 uncultured bacterium
CAGAGCCAGGGAACCAGGAAGAACCAATATGGGATAATGATTTTGATGCAACCCCCTGAGCCCCTGGTGAACTACTCAGAAATCGTCCGCGTTCTCGATCGGGCCACCGGCTTTGACCTGTACCGGCTCTACGTCGCCATCGGTAAACTGCTGGAAGACCCCAAACGCATTACCGAGGTGAAACGGCGCATCCATGCCGGCGACGAAGTCGAGTACTTTGACGTTGCAGAAAACCGCATCGTCCAGGCTCGGATCATCAAATTTCAGCGCACTCGAGTGCTGGTGGAAAACCTCCACGACCAGGAGCGCTGGAGCATCCCCTACTACGCCATCAATATCCATGGGGCAGATGCCTCTATTGCCGAGCATGTGCAGGAAGGGCTGGGGCGTAACGAGGTGGCCGTGGGTGACACCGTGGGCTTTTTCGACCGCGACGGCAACGAACGCTACGGCAAAATCACTCGCCTGAATCAAAAAACCGTCACGCTGGATTGCGACAACGGCAAATGGCGAGTCTCTTACAAGTTTTTGTTCAAAGTCCTGGATTTAGAAGCCGAACGGGTTTGATGCCTGGGATGAGTTTTGAGTTTTGAATGGACCATTCAACTCCAAACTGCTTGAAGTCTGTTTTCCCATGCAGGATCAGCCCCACCCAAAGCAAACGGGTGCATCCCACCTTTGTCATCCTGAGTGGAACGGAGTGTAGCGAAGGATCTCAGGCCTTGCACAAGATCGGGATTCTTCACTTCGCTATCGCTACGTTCAGAATGACATTTGCAAAACTGGGATGCACCCAAAGCAAACTTCCTACAATAGAACCATCCTGGCTCCCTGATGTCTCCCATGATTCACTATGATCCACGCCAATGTCTGCCCTCCTCGGCAGAACTCCCCGACTCCGACGATACCCCCGTGGATAACGAGCTGCAGAATTTAATTCCCAACCTTCTAGAAGCCATCCTGGCCCAGGCCTGGGCCGACCGCACCGACTGGTTCTTCGGCGTCGATATGGGCATTTATCACAATCCTGAAAAACCCCCAATCGTACCGGATGGGTTCCTCAGCCTGGGGGTCGAACGGTTCATTGGCGAAGAAGGTCGCCTCAGCTATGTGCTCTGGGAAGAAGTAGCCGCCATGGAACAACGAAAAGCAGAGCAGGAACGGCAACGGGCAGAACGACTGGCGGCAAAGCTATGGGAGCTGGGCGTGAATCCAGACGACCTGTAAAGACGGGATCTCGGTTATCTCCCAATCAATCTTTCGACTAAAAGCAGGGATTTTGCTGATCTCCCTGTCTAGACAATTCATCTGTACTATACTGGTGGTCGCGAGGCAACCGCTTAATTCTGGGTGTCTCTGTCGATAACCTTGAGGTCACCATGGCGAAAAAAGGCAGCGAGCAAAACGAAAAGCAGAAAGCCCTGTCGATGGTGCTCAACCAGATTGAGCGCAACTTCGGCAAGGGTTCCATCATGCGCCTGGGCGACGCTGCCCGGATGAAGGTCGAGACGATTCCCACCGGTGCTCTGACCCTGGACCTGGCTTTAGGAGGTGGTTTGCCCAAAGGTCGGGTAATCGAAATCTACGGTCCAGAAAGTTCCGGTAAAACCACCCTGGCCCTCCATGCCCTGGCAGAAGTGCAAAAAATGGGTGGGGTTGCCGCCATTGTGGATGCTGAACATGCGCTAGATCCGGTTTATGCGGGTGCCCTGGGGGTGAATATTGACGAACTGTTGGTCTCCCAACCCGACACGGGCGAAATGGGGCTCGAAGTCGTGGATCAGCTGGTACGCTCTGCTGCCGTTGATCTGGTCGTTGTAGACTCCGTGGCGGCCCTGGTGCCCCGGGCTGAAATCGAAGGGGAAATGGGAGATGCCCATGTGGGCCTCCAGGCTCGACTGATGAGCCAGGCCCTGCGAAAAATCACCGGCAGCATTGGGAAATCTCAGTGCACGGTGATTTTTTTGAACCAGCTGCGACAGAAAATTGGGATTTCCTACGGCAACCCGGAAGTCACTACCGGCGGTAACGCTCTCAAGTTCTACGCCTCGGTAAGGCTGGATATTCGCCGTATTCAAACCCTCAAGAAGGGCACCGAAGAGTACGGCATTCGAGCCAAGGTAAAGGTGGCCAAGAACAAAGTGGCTCCTCCGTTTCGCATCGGGGAGTTTGACATTCTGTTCGGCCAGGGCATTTCCACCATGGGGTGTCTGCTGGACCTGGCGGAGCAGGAAGGCATCGTCATCCGCAAGGGGGCCTGGTATAGCTATGAAGGAGACAACATCGGCCAGGGACGCGACAACACCGTACAGCGCCTGCTGGAAGATCCCGAATTTGCCGCCAAGGTCGAGGTTCAGGTTAAGGAGAAGCTTGCCATCGGCGAATATCAAGATACCACGTTAGATAACCCTGAAGACCTCAAGGCCGGCTCCAGCGAAGAGGAGTAACCATTACACTCGTCTCAGCAACAGTTACTCAGTGGACAAAACTGATTTAAAGGCAAGGGGCTCGAAAAAAAACTTGCAAAATCAGTGAGGATCTGCTGAAATGTCACATAGATAAGGCTATATCAAAAAGTAAATGGTAATTGACCCTAGTCAATGAAGTGAATTGCCCTTCCCTGGAAGTGCCGTCTAACCGGTACTTTCGGCTTTGGAACTTCATGGTTGAATAGGCAATTGCTGTTGCTTTGGCTGTAGTCGTAATCTCCTCGTAATCTCCTGTATGTTGTGGGTGAGCCCGAACTCGCCCACATTTTTTTATCCAAAGTTTTTATCCTGGTTATAGCAATCACCGCTTTGGTGAGAATTTTCGACAGAATAGTTTCAGTATCATCGCTCTCCGGGTTGTGCTGCCGATTGTGGCTGTTGCCAATGGTTCTGCAGCTTCATCGATCTGGCCCCAGCTATCTTGCCCACCCCCTTTGCTGAACCGCCATGGAAGGACTTTTAGACCAGGTTTCCGATAGCCCGATTGTGGCATTTACCGTCTTGCTCATGGTGACCCTCACCATTCCTCCTCTGTTTGAGCGGTTACGTCTACCCGGGCTAGTGGGGTTGCTGGCGGCTGGGGTGCTCCTGGGGCCGAGTGTCCTGGGGTTGCTCAGCCCGGATGGCGAAATCGAAAAGCTGCTGTCGGATATCGGCAAGATTTACCTGATGTTTGTGGCAGGTTTAGAAATTGACCTGCAGGAATTTAAGAAAAACCGCAATCGGTCCCTGGGGTTCGGCATTCTAACGTTCCTAATTCCCCTGGTAGCGGGCATGACCCTGGGGCGACTTTTCGACTATGGATGGATCGCCTCGGTGTTGATTGGTTCCCTACTGGCATCCCATACCCTGCTGGCTTATCCCATCGTGTTGCGGTTGGGAGTTGCCCGGGAAAATTCTGTGACGGTGACCGTGGGAGCTACCATCTTTACCGATATCGCGGCATTGCTGGTGCTGGCCATGTGTGTCGCGGCCCAGGCGGGAGAGTTTTCGGTGCAAACGGTGGTGGCCCAACTCTTGATGATGGGGATCTATGCCGGAGCCGTTCTTTTCGGTCTGGATTGGTTGGGAAAATACTACTTCAAGCGCACCGGCGACGAGGAAGGCAACCAATTCCTGTTTGTACTGGTGGCCGTGTTTCTGGTATCCGTTGGTTCCCAGGTGATCAACGTGGACAAAATCGTCGGCGCGTTTCTGGCGGGGTTGGCGGTAAACGATGTCCTGGGTAATGGCCCGGTCAAAGAAAAGGTGGAATTTGTCGGCAGTGTGCTGTTCATTCCTTTTTTCTTTGTGTGTATGGGGCTACTGCTGGATATTCCGGTTTTCCTGGAGGCCCTGACCACGAACCTGGGATTTACAGCATCCCTGGTGGGTATTTTGATGGTCAGCAAGTTTTTGGCTTCCTTCATTTCCAAACTTCTATACCGTTACGACTGGAACCAGACCCTATCGATGTGGTCGTTATCCCTACCTCAGGTGGCGGCAACCCTGGCGGCAGCCCTGGTGGGGTTCCAGCAGGACATTATCAGCGTGCGGGTCTTCAATGGGGTGATCGTACTGATGCTGGTGACTTCCCTAGTGGGGCCACTGGTTACGGCCCGATATGCGGCTCGCCTCCGGGTCCCGCGCCGGCCTCCCCTAGAGGAGAATGGCCTGCTTTGGGGCGAGGGGCTAACCACCTTTCGGGGAGAAAACCCCGAAGACCCATTCACCTTAGTGGTGCCCATCTATAACCCCATCACCCAACGCTACTTGATTGAAATGGCGGCTCTAATCGCCAAACACGAAAGTGGCCGGGTTATTCCCCTTACCATTACCCGTGCCCATGTGCATATGGATGATCCCCAAGTGGTTGAATCCCTGGGGCAAAGCCGGAAGCTGCTGCAAAAAGCGGAAGTCCTGAGCCAGCGCTTTTCGGCCCCCGCCTATCCTATTCTGCGCATTGACGACGATGTCTCTGAAGGCATTAGCCGCACCGCCCGGGAACAAAACGCCAGCCTAATTCTTATGGGCTGGAGCCGCCAGGGCTTTCGGGCCCGGTTATTTGGCACCCTGATTGACGATGTGTTCTGGTCTTCCCACTGCCCGGTGGCGGTGGCCCGGCTATTAGCTGAACCCATCGACATCCACCGGATTCTGGTTCCCATGAAGAACTTGACCGCCCAGGCTGTGCGCACCATGCGGTTTGCTCAAATTTTTGCCGATACCCATGATGCTTCGGTGATGTTGCTGCATGTGTGCGATCGCTACACCCCTGAAGAACAAATCCAGACCTTTGAGACCTCCCTGGCTAAGGTTATGGCTGAGGGTCCCCAAATTGCCTGGGATTGCCGGGTAGTTGCCCACGAAGATCCGGCATCCATCATTCTGGATATGGCCAAAACCCACGACATGATCGTACTGCGGTCCATGCGGCGGCGAACGGCGGGGGGACTGGCGGTGAGTAATGTGACCCATCAGGTCATTGACGAGGCGACCTGTTCCCTGGTGCTGTTTGGGGAACCTCATTCTTAGCGGTAGCGGGTTTGGGGAAGGAGGATGGAGGGGGGGATGAGTGGATGAGATGGGTTAGAAAATACTCATTTTGAAGGATATCCCCAGGCATGGAGCCGTTCCTTTCAGTAGAGGTGGGTGAGGAATTTTTTTGAAACAATAAAAGAGAAATTAGCAATAGGAGGTCTAGCGACTCTATGGCTACCCAAATTGAAAGCCGACAGGAATACCAGCAAAAGGTGCAAGCCCAGCTTGAGAAGATAAACGCCCAAATCAACGAATACAAAGCTAAAGCTGACCAGGCTCAGGCCGATGCCAAAGTTCAGTATTACGATCAAATGGAAGAGCTGAGTGCTAAGCGAGACGCTGCAGAAGCTAAGCTCCAGCAACTTCAACAGGCCAGCGAATCTGCCTGGGAAGAAATGCGTCGAGGTTTTGAAAATGCCTGGACCGAGCTGACTCACTCATTTGATACAGCAGTACGGCAATTCGAACGCCGGACTCAGTAATTCAGGCGTGAGTTTCTCACCTTTTACGAACTCATGGGTGGCCCAATCGGGCCACTTTTTGTATGGCTTTACGTCCTTAGGTTTATTCCCTTCAAATTCCCGATGGGATAGTCTGAAAAAAGCCGTATTGCCTGCTAAGCTATGAATCGCAGTTTAAGCATTGTTTTAATATCCATTGCCCAATTTGGTATCAGCACTCTCTCTTTAGGTAGTGGAATCCTATTGATTTTGCTGATGACTGGCCGTACCGAACTCTTCGCGGCTGATTTAACTGATCTATCAAACTACTTTAAGGGCCTTGTGGTGTTTGGCCTCTTCGTCAGTCTTTGGGGGATGGTTTCGGCCTACGGTCTGTGGAAAATGCAATGGTGGGGTTGGAAGGGCTCTCTCATTTTTCAAGGGCTATGCATTTTGAATAATGTCCTGATTTTATTAGGCGGCAGACCTTTAACCCCTGGGGTTTATTTTTCTGCGGGCATCAGCGGTGCTTTTTTGTTTGCCTTACTGTTGCCAGGGGTCAGGTTATCTCTGCAGAGTCCGTCCACTCAGGGATAATTCCGGGGGGCCATAGAGGTAGTCTCTCCATTAAAAATGGGTAGTTACCTTTTACCGATCGTCAATGGGCAACTACCCTTCGATTTACCCATTGACGCAACTACTCGCAAGCAGCTTCCTCAATGGCCATGCAGAAATAGAACTGACTATGCAGAAGTCTGGGATTCGGTATTAGCTTCCTGAGAGGTTTGGAACACGGTTTCCAGAGACTGGCGCTTGCCTTCGGTTTGCTCAGTTATTAAGCCTGACAGACCATTGGCAATCAAAGCAT
Source organism: uncultured bacterium (assembly GCA_964590465.1). Taxonomy (GTDB): domain Bacteria; phylum Cyanobacteriota; class Cyanobacteriia; order Phormidesmidales; family Phormidesmidaceae; genus CAZPYG01. The sequence continues at coordinate 6,318 of CAZPYG010000088.1, forward strand.
CTACCGAGAATTTACCCGCACCGTTCACCAGGAAGAACAAGAAGGTTGCGGCATAAAGGGCGGAGAGTTCCAGGTAAGGGATACTTAACCCGGCTACCGAGATGTGGTGATACATGGCCACGCACATGGTGCTAAACAGCCCCAGGGCGGCAGGGCGGGTCAGAAAACCCAGGGCCACCAGGGGGGCACCAAGGAGTTCTGTAAAGGCGGCGATGTAGCTGAGGGTGATGGGGAAGGGCAACCCCAGATAGGCGACGTAGGCCTGAGCAAAGCTTTCGATATTGGCCAGTTTATCCAGGCCGTTGTGAATCATTACAATTCCAGCGACGACTCTCAGAATTGTCCAGGGAATCTGAAAGGTCATATTTTCGGAGCGATTGGGCTGTAGTGCTGCTCTGCCAAGGGAGAGGAAACGCTGTTGGGCAACCATAGAGATAAGTTAGGTAAACTATCAACATTAATTATTCTAACGAAGATTTAAATTACTTTAAGTCTCTCTCATCACAGATTTACCCTGGCCACAAAAAATAGAAAGGCTTCCCAGGTCAAGGGCGGGTTGATTTCTGCCTGAGATTTCCGGTCTCGCTCCTCGATCTCGGGAATGACGGGCCGCTTACTTTGTGCTGTTGGTCCTGATACTGAATCCGGACTCAGAAGCCCTTAATTAAAATCAGTATGCCGTCGGGGCAAACGATCGCTTGCCCCTCCAGATCGGGGGTGTGCAAATAGGATTCGGGGTAAGAATACTGGCGACAGCTATAGTTTGACTTCCGCTCCCCAGGGGAATTGATCGGCCTACCTGTCGATGGACCTGCCTGCTGTCGGCCTCATGATTCTTGAAATAATGTATTGGCGCCATGGGGATGGTCCCCTTCAGCTAGCCAGGCGCGTTTCCTGGAGTTCTCGAATGCGGTCGAGGGTGCCCACCGGAATCGCCTCGATGAGTTTCTGGGTGTAGGGCTGTTGGGGATGGCGGTAAATCTGCTCGGCGGGGCCAATTTCTTCCACCTGTCCCTGGTTCATCACCATAATCCGATCGCTCATAAATTTCACCACCGCTAGATCGTGGGAAATGAAGATGTAGGTCAAATCAAATTCGCTCTGCAGTTCTTTCAGCAAGTTCAGCACCTGGGCCTGCACCGACACATCCAGGGCCGATACTGACTCATCACAGATGATGAATTTGGGGTTCAGGGCCAGGGCCCGGGCAATGCAAACCCGCTGGCGCTGGCCACCGGAAAATTCATGGGGGAAGCGGTTCATGCAGTCGGGGGGCAGGTCTACCCGCTCCAGCAGATAGGCTACCCGTTCCTGGCGGTTGCGCTTGCTTTTAATCACGCCATGAATACGCAGGGGTTCGGCAATGGCGGCCCCAATACTCATGCGCGGATCAAGGGAGCTGAAGGGATCCTGAAAGACAATCTGCATGTCTCGCCGCAGTTGCCGCAGTTGTTTAGGGTTTTGGGCCAGTACGTCTTGCCCTTCAAACCAGATTTTGCCAGACAGGGTGGGCACCAGCCGCAGTAAGGCTCGCCCTAAGGTAGTTTTGCCGCAACCGGACTCGCCCACCAAGCCAAAGGTTTCCCCCTTCTGAATTTGAAATGACACATCATTGACGGCCATGACATGGCGACGAGTTTTGCCGAACACCCCCCGCACCGGATAGCCTACCCGCAGATGTTCTACCGCCAGTAGAGGACCGTTGGCGTCTAAGGTTTGCAGTCGTCGTTGCAGGTCCGCCTCGGTAACCTGGGCCTGGAACCGGGCCTGGGTAGCTGCATCCATGGTTTTTTCACGAATTCTAGGACCGGCCCCGTTGCCGTCGTGTACCTCCATGTAGTCGGCCACGGTGGGCAAGAGGCGCAACCGCTGGTCGGGTTTGGGGCGGCAGGCCAGCAACCCCTTGGTATAGGGATGCTGAGGGTGCGAAAAGATGTCCCAGACGGTGCCGGTTTCGACGATATTGCCCTGGTACATCACCGCCACGTGGTCGGCAATCTCGGCGATAATACCCAGATCGTGGGTAATAAAGATCAGCGACATGCCGCGACTATCCCGCAGTTCCCGCAGCAGATCTAGAATTGTGGCCTGTACGGTAACATCCAGGGCGGTAGTGGGTTCATCGGCAATCAGCAACGAAGGATTGCAGGAAATGGCCATGGCAATCATGACCCGCTGGATCTGCCCACCGGATAATTCATGGGGATAGCGGTTGAGAATCGCCTGCTTACGGCGATCCATTTCTGCCTGAACAGCCGCTGGGTCCCAACCGGGGTATTCTTCCTGAATTAAGGTCTGCAGTTCATGGTCTTTCGGTAGCAGCTTGACTTCCTGGAGCAGGGCGATGGCGTGCTTCTGAGCTTCTTGTTTGGTGACGTTTTGATGCTGCCGGATGCCTTCTACCATCTGAAACCCGCAGGTGTAAACCGGATTCAGGGAGCTCATCGGTTCCTGAAAAATCATGGCAATTTCTCCCCCCCGGTAGCTTTGCAGCTGCTTTTCCGACAGGGTGCACAGGTTAACCGGGGCTCTCCCCTGGTCACTGGGGTTCAGCCAGATTTCGCCGCCCACAACCTTGCCCGGAGGAGAGGGCACCAACCCCATGGCGGCCAGGGAGGTCACAGACTTACCGGAACCGGATTCTCCCACAATACCCAGGGTTTGCCCCCGCCGCACCTGAAAGGATACGTCATTAACGGCACGAATAATGCGGTGGTCTACCTCAAAGTGAACGCTAAGGTTCTTAACGTTAAGAATAGAGTCATTCATGGGGTTTGTGTCAGACGTGTCCGCAAGCGTACAGTTGTGTTAGATGAATCATAGCAGTGTCTCAAACCAGTTTCGTTTGCCCGTAACACCCCCATGCTGAAGCTTGCGATCGCAATTCTGATTATGTTGCTTGGTTCTGCCATTTGTTCGGGTACCGAAACTGCTCTGCTGTCGGTGCCCCTGCTGAAGGCCCGGCAGCTGGCCCAATCTAACACTCCCCCAGCCGTTGCCCTCTACGCCATTCGTCAACAGATTAATCGCCCCATCGCCACCATCGTTATTCTCAATAACTTATTCAATATTGTGGGCAGCATCACCATTGGTAGCATTGCGGCCAGCGTATTTGGGGATGCCCTGTTAGGGGTGTTCTCTGGCATACTCACCTTCCTGGTGATCGTGATGGGCGAAATTCTGCCCAAAACCTTGGCCGAGCGATATGCCATCCCGATCTCCCTGGCGGTGGCCATTCCGGTCAGAACCCTAACCTGGGTCTTTACCCCCATCGTTTGGCTGCTGGAGCGCATTACCGAACCCTTTCTTAGCAAGGGCTCCAACCCCATCACCAATGAAGCTGAAATTAAGCTGATGGCGGCCATTGGCCACCAGGAAGGGATCATTGAAGCCGACGAAGCGGAGATGATTCGTCGGGTCTTTCGCCTGAATGACATAAAATCCATTAACATCATGACTCCCCGGGTCGCCCTCACTCACCTGCCGGGGGACATGACCATCGCCGCTGCCCAGAACAAAATCCTCAATTCCCAGCACAGCCGCATTTTGGTCACCGATACCGACATCGACCATATTCTGGGCATTGTCCTGAAAAACGAACTGCTGGCGGCCTTGATTCGGGGCGAAGGAAATCAACCGCTGAGAAACGTCGTGCGTCAGGTCCGCTTCGTGTCCGAGTCGGAACGGGCCGATAAGCTGCTGCAGGAATTCCAAACCGCTCGGGAGCATCTGGCCGTGGTGGTTGATGAGTACGGCGGCGTGTCAGGGGTTGTCACCCTGGAGGATGTGCTGGAAGTGCTCACCGGGGAAATTGTGGATGAAACCGACCGCATCATTGATCTGCAAAACCAGGCCCGCCAGCGGCGGCGGCAGTTACTACAGTCCCGCGGGTTTAACTGGCCATCGGAACGGGGACATCAGTAGAAGCTCCCTCTGGGCGATTGAAGTAGCTAGTACAGCCGACAACGGATTGGGGTAATTCATCATCATCATCAGAGACTTCGGTCTCTACGGGGTCACGCTCAACTAAGACTGGGCAAGTGACTGATAAAAGTGGTTCAGGGTTCCTGTCCTAACCGGGCAAAGCAGGTTGTCGCCAGACCCAGTCGGCGGTGAGCCCAGTACACTTTGGCAAAGTTGACAAAGGAAAGACTAATCGCCGTAGCCAAAGCGGCTCCGTTAATCCCCCACAGGGGAATCATGATCAAATTACATCCGATATTCAAAATCGTACTGATGGCAACGCTATACATCACCGACTGTTCGTGTCCTGTCATGTTGAGCAATACTCCAACTGAACCGGTTCCGGCGTTGATTAACTGACTCCCGGCCAGGATTAAAATAGCCGTACTGCCGCTGGCAAAGTCAGGCCCATACAGACTTAAAAAGGGATCACTAAAAATCACCAGAACCACGCTGGCAAACGCTGAAAGCAAGGTGATTAAGCGAGTATTCCAAATCAGTAGGTCTTGCAACTCGTCTATCTGGTCTGTGGCATACAAACCGGCAATCCGGGGAGCAATGAGGCTATTGGCAGAGACCAGAATCAGGCCAATGTAACTCATTCCCTGGTAGACAGCACTATAAACGGCAACAACATCGGCCCCCTGCATGTTGGCCAACATAAACATATCGATGCGGGTATGGATAACCTGGATTCCAGAAATGACCATCATGGGTAAGGCGCTGCTGATCCACTTTTGGCTCAAATATTCCGGGGGGGTTGACCAGACGGCCGATGGCACGATGTACCTGAGTAGGGTGATACCGATGCCAAGAATGATCACCATAGTGGCTAGCTTGGCAACAACAATGGCTACCAGGGGTAAGGGACCCGGCCAAAGCCAATAGGTGAGGAGAACTAAGCCCCCCATTAACAATGGAGACACCAGGAGGTCAATACCTGCCCCCAGGTTGACGCGGTTAAACCCCTTCATGGCGGCCAATCGCAGGGCGCCTATCGCGGCCACGGGAATTCCCAACAAGCCAACGGACAGGGGCAACCGCAGAGGTTCCGCCACCAGATTGGTTGTCCAGGTTAATCCCACCCCTAGGGCGAGAAGACCTGAAGAGGTTAGAAAAACCACAAGGTTGCTCCACCGCAGCAGGCCCGATAAATACCCCCACTGTTGTTTTTGAGCGTATATGGCGACTTCGCGAACCAGTAACCGGTTCAGGCCCAGGGTTGCCGGAGTGGTCAGAAAGGAGACCACCACCACAATGTAGGCGTACCAACCATAATCTTGTTGGCCCAGAATGCGAGCAATCAACACACTCGTTAGCAGGTTCAGGCTGACGAACAGTATTCTCATGCCCATCAAGGAAAGTAGCTTCCGGAGGGAGCGCTGATTTTTTTGAGGTGTAGTCAATGTATTAACCCATTTCCTCTGGCCTTGCCTAAAGGATGTGTGTTCAACCGACCTGATTTAAACCGGTAAACCCTATCGAACATCCGACAGACTAGAGTTCCCAGTTGTGAATGCGCGAATCATCATAACAACTGAGCAACTCGCTCAACCCGAAGATTTGTGGTTGGTAAGCAGAAGCCAGGACCTGCTTCTATTAATAAGGTGGAGCCGGTCCTGGTGGCAGGGGCTGGTATAGGCTAAAGGGAAGGAGGATTAAGCCATGACGATGATTAGCCTTTCTACTTTAAACAGGGAGGTGTCATGGGGAGTAGAACCATCTACGGCCAGATCCGCCAGCATTTTGCCCATCAGAGTGGTGAATTTAAACCCATGGCCCGAAAATCCTGCGCCGATGACGATCTGGGGATAGCTGGGATGCTGATCCACGATAAATTGCTTGTCCGGGGTAAGGGTGTAGAGGCAGCGACGAGTCGAAATCAAGGGACCCGCCGCTCCCGGAATGTACTGCTGGGCAAAGGCTCGGATGCGCTTGGTCCAGTCCTGGCTGGGGGTGTAGTCCACCTGACTGGGCTTGTCCACGGTGTCCCAGCCGTAGAAGGTGGTGATTTTAACGCCGATGGTGGGGTCTTCGTGGGGGATGCCGTAGGGCATTTCGCCATATTCGCCGTTCATGTGGGCAAAGAAGACCGGGAATTTGCCCGGCTCAAAGTCAGCAGCATTTTTAGGTTCGTAGAATCCCAGCTGGCAGGGCATGATTTTTAGCGGCAGGTCAATGCCCTGCTCCGCCAGGAGTCCTTTGGCCCAGCTGCCGGCGGTAAGGACGATGCGATCACACCCATACACCTCCGTCTCTGTCCGTACCTCCACCCCTTGCTCTGTGGGAGTTATCTTCACGACGGGAGTCTGATCCATCACTACAGCCCCCCGTTCCTGGGCCAGACGGGTGTGGGCCAGCACACAGCGGGAAGCCCGTAAAAGACCAGCTTCAGACTGAAACAACCCTTCCATGCCGTCGTCCAGGGCAAACTGGGGATAGCGTTGGGCGATGTCTGCCTTGTCCAGATGCTCGTAGTTTAACCCTGCGATATCCATGCTGCGTTTCAGGGCCTGGAAGGTCTCCTTTTCGGGAAAGCCAAAATCTAGCCCGCCGGTTTTGACGTAGAGCTGTTCCCCGGCTTCTTCCTGTAGGGCAAACCAGAGGGGGTAGGCATCCCGCATCAGGTCGATATAGATGGGATTGTCATAGGTGTAGCGAATGACGCGAGAATAGCCGTAGGAACTGCCGTTCTGGTGATTCAGCTCAAACTGCTCCAGCAGCAGGACTTTCTTTCCGGCTTTAGACAGATAGTAGGCGGCAGCACTACCGACGCCGCCCGCACCAATCACGATCACATCAAACTGATTGTTCATAGAAATCCCTCCCGGGGGAAATGAGTAGAAGAGTGTCCGCCAGGGGAGGTCGTCTCAGAACTTGCTTCCACTGTTCCTCGCGACTTCAATTAACTCTGGATCTAGTGCAACATCCAGGATTTAGGGTTGGGGTCCATAGCGGGGTGTCGAGTTTAGGAAGGCTCAGGAACAAGGATCTATACCAAGTCCAGCTCAAAAACTGTAGCTTTCCCCCAAGCAAAACTCCACTTCTGGACTTGGACAAGGTTTAATAACATCCAAGATTTTGTTAGGGGCGAACGGACGTCCGCCCCTAGGAGGTCTCGACAATCGTAAATTAGTCTGTTCCAACTCCTAATGAACAACGACGCTCTCTGAGGCCTCAGATTTCTGAAGCACTTTTTTCACATGAATGACATCGTGCTCATAACTCAGCCCCTTATAAATGCTGTAGCACATGACCAGCAGCACCACCGCAAAGGGCAGACCCGCGCTGATGGCAGCCGTTTGCAAAGCCGACAGGCCGCCGCCCAGCAGCAGCGTCGAGGCCACCACCCCTTCGAGCACGGCCCAGAAGACCCGCTGAGGCACCGGCGACTCAAGCTTGCCGCCAGAGGCAATGCTGTCCACCACCAGGGAACCGGAGTCGGAGGAGGTGACAAAAAATACCACCACCAGGATAATGCCGACGAAGGAAGTAATGCCGGTTAGGGGGAGCTGCTCCAGCATCACGAAGAGGGCCGTTGCTACATTTTCGCCCACTGCGCCGCTGATGGTGCCGGCAGTGCCTTCGCCCAGTTCCAGACTCAAGGCCGTACCGCCAAAGGCCGACATCCACAGGAAGGTGAGCGCGGTGGGTAGCAGCAGCACTCCGAGAATGAACTCCCGCACGGTCCGGCCCCGGGAGATGCGGGCGATAAAAATGCCCACGAACGGTGCCCAGGATACCCACCAGCCCCAGTAGAAGACAGTCCAGCCGTTCTGCCAGCCGGCATCGTTAAAGGTTTCAGTCCAGAAGCTCATGGTGGGCAGGGAGGCCAGATAGTAGCCGGTGGATTCAACGAAGGTGTTGAACAGAAACACCGTTGGCCCCACCAGCAGCACAAACACCAGCAGCACCGCGGCCAAAATCATATTGAGTTCGCTCAGGCGGCGCACCCCGTTACCCAGGCCAGACACCACCGAGGCGGTGGCAAAACCGGTGATGATCGCAATCAGTCCCACCTGAACGGGGGTGCTGATTTCCAGACCAAACAAAAAGTTCAGGCCCGCATTCGTCTGCTGGACACCAAAGCCTAGAGAGGTGGCCAGGCCAAACAGGGTGGAGGCCACCGCCAGAACGTCAATGGCGTTGCCCTGCCAGCCGTAAATCTTTTCCCCCAGCAGCGGATAAAACACCGAGCGGATAGTCAGAGGTAACCCCCAGTTGAAGGCAAAAAAGGCCAGGGACAGACCCACCAGAGCGTAGATGCCCCAGGCGTGCAGTCCCCAGTGGAAGAAGGTAATCCCCATCGCCTGCCGGGCGGCATCGGCGGTATTGGGCTCGATCGTCCCCAAAATTACTGGCGGGTCCTGGAAGTGGTAGATCGGCTCTGCGACGCTCCAGAACATCAGACCAGTGCCCATGCCAGCACTCATGAGCATGGAGATCCAGGCGAAGGTGGGAAATTCTGGCCGAGCATCGGGACCGCCCAACCGCACATGGCCCAGCTTGCTGATAGCGATGTAGATGGTAAACAGCAAAAAGAAAGTAACGGCCAGAATCATGAACCAGCCCAGGGTGCCCGAAATGAAGGTCTGGACTGCACCAAAAGCTGATTCAGCAGGTTCCTGGAAGAGCAGCGTAAATAGAACAAAAAGCAGAACTAGCCCACCTGAAACCAGGAAGACTTCTGGGTGAAAATCGAAACCCTTGCGGGTGAAGTTGCGATCTCCAGGGCGACGGCGAAGATGACGAGTAGGCGCATGCTCAGGCATCACAAAGGGATGCTCCTCATGCTCCCGATCCCGATAATCTGGGGTGGTCATAACGATTAATTCTCAACATCAACAGGTCCAGGGCAACGTCGCTACAGGCAGTCTTACTTCCGCTAAATTCCCTTTGCAGAAGCCACTTCTGATCTCGAGGTCCACAGGATCTCAACGGGTTGAAAGGAATGCCAGAACCCAGCACATAGCCTTCAGCACCCGTGAACACCATTCAACAGAAAAGTCCGGTTTGTCAAGGGCACAGTTAACAATTACCCCTGCCTTACAGAGCTTCCCTAAAGACTTACTTTTCAGTAACTGGGCTTCAGAAACCTGGCTTTTATTTAGCTGCGAAAATTAGCGGGAGTTTGCCTCAGGCTGCGATTGTGCCTGGCAGACACTCTACCCGCCGAATATAAATCCAACCTTTCTTCAAAACTGTCATCACCAATACAGTTGTCACTACAAGTTGAACTTAAGGCATTTTTTTACCTATAGCTACTGCAGAGCCTGGACGAAATTCTTTTTCTACACATGGACTGGAGAGGGCTAAAAATCTAACCTCTGGCCAGACAGGGAAATATCTCGTCCGACCGAAAAATCAACCTCCTAGGGGTAGGTAAATCATGCCGATTGTCCTAAATCATCCCTCTCGTTAGAAGTATTTTTCCTCAGAGCGGTCGTTCAGGCTGTTTTTGAATGAGTTTTAGGGATTGTATCCTTCTGCTTGAAGCGACCCCCATGCCGGCATCTATCGGTTGACAAAAGGGAATGTCATAAGCCTTGATAACCCGTTATCTCAGGAATTCTTGACAGAGTCTCAAAATTTCCCAGAAAAAATAAGAAATTGTTGTCCAGGAAACATTTTTCGGATTTCACTCCCGCTAACGTTTCTTTCAATGCTTGTAGCTACAAGTGAATAAATTTGTAATTACAAGTCTAGAAAGCTTTGTTCTGGATATGGCTCGGGTTATTGATGTCCGGGTCATGGCTGCAGTTACTGTTAACAATTACGGACCAAGTGCGAACTGTTGAGGCAGCGTATGTCCCAGGAAAATATGGCGGATTCTATTCCTGACCTGGCCCTCGTAAGTCCCCTTGAGGCTGCGCCAGGGTCAGCCCCCCATTTAGACCATTCCGTTATTCATTTAGATGATTATCGCCCGTGCGGACTACCGGCAGCGGCGTATACCAGTGCGAGTTTCTTAAAGCGGGAACGAGAAACCCTGTTCAGCCAGTACTGGGTCTGCGTCGGTCTGGCGTCGAATGTGCCTAACCCCGGTGATGTTTATCCCACCGACCTGGCTGGCATGCCCATCGTGCTTGTCAGGGACCGGCAGGGGACCTTGCGCGCCTTCCACAACATTTGCAGCCACCGGGGGCTGGAGTTGGTGAATCAGCCCTGTAACGTACAGGGGAACCTGCGCTGCCCCTACCACTCCTGGGCTTACAAGCTGGACGGTAGCCTCAAAAGCACCCCCCACTTCGGCGGCTACTACAAAGATTCCTACGACGGCTTTGACCGCCAAAGTAAGGGACTGCAGTCCATCCGCTGTGGCCAGTGGCTGGACCTGGTGTTCGTCAACCTTTCCGGTGATGCCCCGCCTTTAGAGGAGTACCTGGCCCCGGTCATTGATCGCTGGTCTTTGTACGACCTCAGTTTGCTGCGCCGGGAGCCCCGCGAAGTTTCCCTCAAGTGCAAAGCCAACTGGAAACTGGCGGTGGAGAACTTTTCCGAAAGCTACCACCTGAGCTGGGTCCACCCCGCCCTCAACAGCTGTTCCCGCATGGAAGACCACTTCGGCTTTGAGGTGGGCGACATCCACGTGGGCCAGGGCAGCCTGCTCTACAAAAGTGGCGTGATTGACGGCAAATCCCTCCCCACCTTCCCCGACCTGGAAGCCAACCGTAAGGAAACCGTCGCCGAATACATCACCGTCTTCCCCAACCTGATGCTGGGGGTCCATCCCGACTACTTTCTGGTGTTCACGGTCAACCCCCTCAGCCCCGGCAAAACCCTGGAGCGCATGGTGTTCTACTTCGTCGGCGACGATGCCATGACCCCCGAAAACCAGCCCCTGCGTCACCTGCCCATCGACCTGTGGAAAGACACCAACGACGAAGACATCGACATGATCGAACGCATGCAGGTCGGTCGTAAATCCCCCCGCTTCGACGGCGGCTGCTTCTCACCGGAGTTGGAGAAAACGGTGTATCGGTTTCAGCAGATGGTGGCGAAGGCGGTTAAGGGGAGTGAGGGGTAAGGGGTGAAGGGTACCAGGTACCAGGTGCTGGGTATCAGGTGCCAGGTGCAGGGTACTTGATGACCAACTAAACCCGAAACCCGAAACCCGATACCTACCTCACCTACCCCACCCGCCTACCCATCCACCCGCCTCACCTACCCCACCTACCTCACCCATCCCCCCACCTACCCATCCACCCCCTTCCCCTCACGGAGAACTTGATCCATGAAAACCAACGCCTCCCTTGTCGTCATCGGTGCCGGAATCGTCGGCTGCAGTACTACCTATCACCTGGCTAAGCAGGGTTGGAAAGACATTGTTGTAGTCGAACAGGGTCCGCTGTTTGCCACTGGGGGCTCCACCTCCCACGCGCCGGGGCTGGTGTTTCAGACCAATGCCTCTAAAACCATGACCCTGTTGGCGAAGTACACCGTGGAGCTGTACAGCCAGCTGAGTACCGAAGAAGGACCAGCGTTTTACCCCGTGGGCGGCATCGAAGTGGCCTATACCGAAGCCCGCATGGCAGAGCTAAAGCGGAAGCTGGGCTGGGCTAAGGCCTGGGGCATTGAGGATGCCTGTCTGCTGACCCCGGCAGAGGTGAAGGAGAAGGTGCCGCTGATTGACGAAACGAAGATTCTGGGGGCCTACTACGTTCCTTCCGACGGCATTGCCAAGGCGCTGCGGGCGGCGGAAGCAATGGCCAACCAGGCCCGAGAGGCAGGGGCGGCGGAGTTCTACGGCGACACCACCGTAATGGACATTGAGGTGGTGAATGGCCAGGTTAAGGCGGTGGTCACCGACAAGGGCCGCATCGAAACCGACAAGGTGCTGGTGTGTGCCGGGATCTGGGGGCCTCGGGTGGGCCGTATGGTGGGAGAGGTGATTCCCCTGACGCCAGTGCAGCACCAGTATGTGAAAACGGCTCCCATTCCCGAATTGGCAGGGATGACAGAAGAAGTGACCCTGCCCATGATTCGCCACCAGGATCACGCCATGTACTTCCGGCAGCATGGGGATTGTTGGGGCATCGGCTCTTACCAGCACGAGCCCCTGCTGGTGGACCCGGACAACATTCTGCCCTACGCAGAAGCGCCGGTAATGCCTTCAGTAAAACCCTTCACGGAGGAGCACTTTGGCCCGGCCTGGGAATCCACTAAGGAGCTGTTTCCGGCCCTGGCGGGTGCGGAACTGACCTACAAAATCAACGGCATGTTCTCCTTCACGCCCGATAGCGGTTCCGTGATTGGGGAGTCCTCCAAAGCCAAGGGCTTCTGGGTGGCGGAAGCGGTGTGGGTGACCCACGGCGGCGGCGTCGGCAAAGTGGTGGCGGAACTGATGACCACCGGCGTACCCAGCCTGGATCTGCACGAAATGGACGTTCACCGCTTCCCGGAGGTGTGCAAGGGTGCCGACTTCATCCTTCGGGCCGGGGCCCAGCAGTACGACGAGGTTTACGACATCATTCACCCGCTGGATCAGCAGACCCACTCGCGGCAGCTGCGGCTGAGTCCGTTTTATCCCCGACTACAGGAGCTGGGGGCACAGTTCATTTTCAGCGGCGGATGGGAGCGGCCCCAGTGGTTTGAGGCCAACGCCACTCTGCTGGAGAAGTACGACATTCCCCCCCGCCAGGGTTGGGAGGCCAGGAACTGGTCCCCCAGCCAGGGGGCGGAACATCTGGCCACGCGAGAAGGGGCGGCCCTGTACGACCTGACGCCCTTCGCCAAGTTTGAGGTGACCGGTCCCGGTGTGGTGGACTATCTGCAGAACCTCTGCGCCAACGACGTGGATAAGCCCGTCGGCAGGGTGATCTACACCGCCATGCTGGACGCAAACGGCGGCATCATGTGTGACCTGACGGTGAGTCGCCTGGGGCCTGAGAAATATTGGGTGGTAACGGGCGGTTCCGTCCACGGGCACGACCTGGCCTGGATGCAGGCCCACCTGCCGGAGGACGGGTCGGTGCGCATTGCGGATGTGTCATCCAGCTACTGCTGTGTGGGTCTCTGGGGTCCCAAAGCCCCCGCCGTGCTGCAGTCCGTGACCCAGACCGATGTGTCGAAGCCCAGGTTCAAGTTCTTCACCAACCGGCAGCTCTACATCGGCAACATTCCGGTGCTGGCGGTGCGGGTGTCCTACGTGGGTGAAGAAGGCTGGGAAATCTACGCCCCTACCGAGTCTGGCCTGAAGCTGTGGGATACCCTCTGGGCGGCAGGTCAGGATCACGGCATCATCGCCGCTGGCCTGGGAGCCTTTGAAACCCTGCGGTTGGAGAAAGGCTTTCTACTCTGGGGCAGCGATATCCATACGGAATACGACCCCTACGAAGCCGGTCTGGGCTTTGCGGTGAAGCCCAATAAAGGAGACTTCATCGGTAAAGAAGCCCTGCTGCAGCGCCAGGAATATGCCAGCCGCAAGCTCTGCTTCCTGACCCTGGATGATCCGTCAGCGGTGGTCATGGGCAAGGAACCCGTCATCGCCGATGGCAAAGTCCTTGGCTATGCTACCAGTGCCGGCTACGGCTATAGCCTGGGGCGCTGCGTGGTGTACGCCTACCTGCCCCTGGGATACGACCAACCCGGCACAAAAGTCTCGGTGGAGTATTTCGGCCAACCCCTGGCGGCAACGGTGGTTGAAAAGCTGCTGTAAGCAACTTCCCCTCCTCGGAGGGGTGCCCGGAGGGCGGGGTGGGTAAATCTGTGACCACAAGAGGCTCTCCTCCGATGAATAAACTGGCTCACCGCCGAGATGAACCCACCCCTGCCCCTCCCAGGAGGGGAAAGCTGTTGAAAAATTCTAGCGGTCCCACCTTGAGTCCAGGTCAACCCTACACGGGAGGGGGCCGCCCCTTCAGTTAGACCTTTCAAGACCAAGTCCAGATCGAGATCGGCAGGTTTCTCTCAGGCAAAACTCCCTTACTGGGCTTGGCTAAATCTATATTCCCACAACATTTTTGTTCTGGGTGGATGCTCTTCGCAACATTCAGGCCAGCGGTTGATTGAGCGGACATTTATCCAATGAGGTATTCAGAATGCCCATTCTCGGACTTGAACTCCTTTTTGTGGTGCTGTGGAGTTCTGGCTTTATTGGCGCGAAATATGGTCTGCCCTATGCAGGGCCATTCACGCTGTTGTTGATTCGATATGTGATTGTGGCGGGGCTCTTGGGATGCTGGCTGGGTATGCGCGGCGACTTCAAGTTTTACAACCGTCCGGCGATCGCCCGAGCGGCCATAGTGGGTTTACTGGCCCACGCCGTCTGGCTCAGTGCGGCGCTGGGGGCAATCTCGCTGGGGGTTTCACCGTGGATTGTGGCCCTGATCACCGCATTGCAGCCCATGCTAACCAGCGTGCTATCTGGCCCGATTTTGGGTGAGCGGATCTTGCCGGTGCAATGGTGGGGAACCTGTATTGGGCTGGTCGGCGTTGTGGTGGTGGTCATCACCAAACTGGAGGGAGCAGCTGGGGGGTCGCCCTTAGGCTATCTGCTGCCCTTTGTGGCGGCGGCCAGCATGACTGTATCCACGCTCTATCAACGCCACCTGAACAGTAACCAGGCCGTGCGTTTACCGATTATCAACAGCTTATTTGTGCAAGCTGTGACCAGTGTGATCGTCTTGTATCCCTTAGCGGTACTGGTCGAAGACGTGAGGGTGCAGTGGAGCGGGCAGTTCATCTTTGCCCTGGCCTGGCTGGTGATCATGCTGTCGATTGGCTCCTATGGGCTACTGCTGAAACTGCTGGAGCATCGCACCGCCGCCCGCGTGGCCAGCTTGATGTATCTGACACCGCCCACGACCCTGGTGCTCGGATCCCTCCTATTTGGGGACAGCATCACGTGGGTTGATGCCCTCGGGCTGGTGATTGCAGCGATTGGGGTAGCGCTGGTATACCAGAGCGGCATGAAACGACGGTTGCCCAGTGCTGACCCCAGGCGGTACCTCAGCATGAAGCCCTAGAAAGTAAGTTTTGAGTTTTGAGTTTTGAGTTTTGA